>JBGAOK010000010.1:0-54680 GCA_044221805.1 Meridianimarinicoccus sp. | reverse complement strand
GGGCACATGGGCGGCAAAGACCGGCCCCAGCACCGGATGGCGCCGCACCTCGGCATAGAAGGCGGCGACGACACGGGCGATATCGGCCTCGGTCAGGGGGGAAGGTTGGCGCACCGGCCGGGTCATGGCTGCATTCCTTGGCGGGACCGGTGCATCCTGAGTGAAACACTAGGAAACCGCAAGCGCCGCAGTGTCGCGCCCCGGCACCGGCCCGTCGCCGCCCGCGGGCCCGACCAGACGGATGCCGTGCCGCGCCATCGCCGCGGCGATGGCGGCGGCGGCGGGATGCTCCGGCCGCGCGGCGGTGCCGATGTCCCGGAAGAAGGCGGTCATCGTGCCATCCAGCAGCACCAGCATCCGCACCGGCCGGCGGCTCTCGTTCGCATAGTTGTGCGGCGCCCAGGGGGCGACGCGGACCGTGCCACCCGGCCCGACCTCGGCGGCCTCTGGCTCCGGGCCGGCAAAGCTGCGGATGGTCAGCCTGCCTTCCAGAACATGGAACAGCTCGGGCGAGGCATGGGCATGGGGCGGGGTGCCCGACCCCGGCGGCACCTCGACCTCGATCAGGTCAAGCTCCGTGCCGGGCAGGCCACCCAGGAAGCGGATGCGGTCGGCGACGACCCACAGGGCCTCGGCGGTGTCGTGGGTGATGACGTCAGGTTTCATCGCGTCTCTCCATGTCTGGCGATGGGACGTCCGCGGGAAGCTGGCCCGGGGCGACCGCGGACAGGATCACCCCAAGCGCCCAGGTGGCGGTCTCGCCGGCCTGGGCGCCGGTCAGACCGCCATAGTCCTTCAGGACCTCCCATGCGGAGGCCGAGAACAGCAGATGCGCCAGCGCCTCGACCCTTTGGGCCTCGGCCGGCGGAAGGTCACGGGTCGCCGGCGCCAGCGCGGCGGCGAACTGCGCCCGACGCTCGGCCACGGTCTGGCGCCGCATCTCGCGCCCGGTGCGGGAATGCAGCGCGGCGCGCACGGCAGGGTCATGGGCGTCGAAGCGCGGGAAGACGGTCGTGGGCCCGGCGATCAGGCCGGCCAGTGTCCCGGGGTCGGTCGGAGTGCCGATCCGGTCGTTCAGCCAGGGCCAGAACGCGGCCAGCAGCTCGTCCCGGGTCTGGAAGTGGCGGAACACCGTGCGCCGCTGCACGCCGGCCCGCTGGGCGATCGCCTCCATGGTGATGTCGTCCGCCGAGTCCCCGGCGGCCATTAGGTCATGAAGCGCCGCAAGGATCGCCGCGCGGGTCTCCTGGCTCTTCTGGTCCCGGACCGGGCTGTTGTAGGCGCGGACGGTCGACATCGACTCACCTCCAATTCATGACACTTTATGTGACACTATTTTTCGGGGCCGTCAATTGGCGCCTCATGAAGTGCCATAAAATATCTGGCCCGGCCGCCTTTCCTGTCGCCGGCTGCTGCGGCCGATCCCGGCCTGTCCTCGCGCTGGCCATCCGTCTCCGCCGCGGCTAGCCTCCCCGCAGGAGGACGGGCCGATGAACTTTCTGCATCTGACCGAGGATGCCGCGGGCGTCTCGCATTTCTCCGACGGCGAGATCGCCCTGAAGGCCGGCACCTTCGCCCCGCCGGCGCCGCCGATGCCGGTCTCCGATCCCGAGCCCTGCACCCGGCTGATCCACCTGATCCTGCCGGCCGGCTGGGGCGGCGCGCAGCACCCGTCGCCCTGCCGGCAGATCGCATACTGTCTGTCCGGACGGGCCGAGATCCTGGCCGGCGACGGCGACCGGCGCGAGATCGGCCCCGGCGACATCTGGCGGATGGAGGACACCACCGGCAGCGGCCATACCACCGCCGTCCTCGGCGACGAGAACGTGCATCTGGCCATCGTCCAGCTGGACTGACCGGCCGCGCCGCGGCTCCGATGCGGGCCCGGCGGGCGCCCGGCGGACGCCTTGTGCGACTCCTGCGGGACTCCTACAGGACTCCTACGAAAAACCTACAGCATGGCTGGCGCGGCCAGCGCGCCGACAGGCGGGTGGGGCGACCGCCGCCGGGGCGGCTTTACCTCGGCGCGGGGGGCGCCTATAACCCGCGCCATGGTCCGGAACGCCGCCCTCATTGCGCGAATTACCGGCCCGGCGCTCTGCTGCTGAGCTGCCGGGACAAGGCGCATGGCCCACCGCGCCGCCCTCACATCCGCCCCCGTTGCCGCCCCCGCTGCCTGCCTGAGGACGCCGCCCGATGCCGTCTGACACCACGCCGAAACCCGACTACAAGGACACGCTGAACCTTCCCGAAACCGACTTCCCGATGCGTGCGGGCCTGCCCCAGCGTGAACCGAAGTGGTTGGAAAGATGGGAAAAGATCGGCGTCTACCAGCGCCTGCGCGCGAAGGCCGACGCCGCGCCGCGGGTGCCCTTCACGCTCCATGACGGCCCGCCCTATGCCAACGGGCATCTCCATATCGGCCATGCCCTGAACAAGGTGCTGAAGGACATGGTGGTCCGTTCCCAGCAGATGATGGGCCGCGATGCGCGCTACATCCCCGGCTGGGACTGCCACGGCCTGCCGATCGAATGGAAGATCGAGGAAGCCTACCGCGCCAAGGGCCGCAACAAGGACGACGTCCCGATCGTCGACTTCCGCCAGGAATGCCGCCGCTTCGCCGAAGGCTGGATCGACGTCCAGCGCGCCGAGTTCCAGCGCCTCGGCGTCACCGGCAACTGGGATCATCCATACAAGACAATGGATTACCACGCCGAGCGGGTGATCGCCGAGGAGTTCATGACGTTCCTCATGACCGGCACGCTCTACCAGGGCTCTAAGCCGGTGATGTGGTCCCCGGTCGAGAAGACCGCCCTGGCCGAGGCCGAGATCGAGTATCACGACCACCAGTCGCACACGATCTGGGTCGCCTTCCCGGTGCGCCGCGGCGGCAACGCGATCATGCCGACCGAGGACGCGGACGAGTTCGACGACGCCAACCAGGCGATCCTGGCCGACCAGCTGCACGAGGCGCGGGTGGTGATCTGGACCACCACGCCCTGGACGATCCCGTCGAACAAGGCGATCGCCTACAACCCCGAGATCTCCTACGGCCTGTTCCGGGTCGACGCGACCCAGGACGAAAGCTGGACCGCGCCGGGCGATCTCTATGTGATCGCCAACCGGCTGGCGGCCGAGACGCTGGAGAAGGCCCGCGTCACCGCCTTCGCCAAGGTCCGCGACGTGAGCCACCAGGAGCTTGCCGGCCTGACCTGCGCCCATCCCTTCGCCGGGCTGGAGGGCGCCGGGGGCTTCTGGGACTATGACGTCCCGGTGATCGACGGCGAGCACGTCACCGAGGATGCCGGCACCGGCTTCGTCCATACCGCACCCAGCCACGGCGCCGACGACTACGACGCCTTCGCGCGGCGCGGCTGGCTGGCCCGGATGACCTACAACGTGGGCGAGGACAGCGAATTCCTGCCCCATGTCCCGGTCTTCGCCGGGCTCAGGGTGTTCGACGCCAAGGGCAAGGAAGGCAAGGCCAACGCCGCCGTGATCGACAAGCTGGTCGAGGTCGAGGGCCTGATCGCCCGCGGCCGGGTCAAGCATTCCTATCCGCATTCCTGGCGGTCGAAGGCGCCGGTGATCTTCCGCAACACGCCGCAATGGTTCGCCGCCATCGACGCCGCGGTGGGCGACGGGCAGGATGACTACGGCACCACGATCCGCGCCCGGGCGCTGACCTCGATCGACCGGCTGGTCACCTGGACGCCGCCGAGCGGACGGAACCGGATCTTCTCGATGGTCGAGAACCGTCCCGACTGGGTGCTGTCGCGCCAGCGCGCCTGGGGCGTGCCGCTGACCTGCTTCACCCGGAAGGGCGTCAAGCCGACGGATCCGGACTTCCTGCTGCGCGACAGGGCGGTGAACGACCGCATCCTCGCCGCCTTCGAGGCGGAAGGGGCGGATGCCTGGTACGCCGCGGGCGCCAAGGAGCGCTTCCTCGGCAACGAGCACGACCCGGCCGCCTATGACCAGGTCTTCGACGTGCTCGACGTCTGGTTCGATTCCGGCTCGACCCATGCCTTCGTGCTGCGCGACCGCGCCGACGGCACCGTGGACGGACTGGCGGACCTGTATCTGGAAGGCACCGACCAGCACCGCGGCTGGTTCCAGTCCTCGCTGCTGCAGGCCTGCGGCACCATGGGGCGGGCGCCCTATCGCGGCGTGCTGACCCACGGCTTCACGCTGGACGAGAAGGGCATGAAGATGTCCAAGTCGCTCGGCAACACCGTGGCGCCGGAAGAGGTCATCAAGCAGTACGGCGCCGACATCCTCCGGCTCTGGGTGGCGCAGTCGGACTATACCGCCGACCTGCGCATCGGCCCCGAGATCCTGAAGGGCACCGCCGACAGCTATCGCCGGCTCAGGAACACCCTGCGCTTCATGCTGGGCTCGCTCGGCGACTATTCCGACGCGATCCGGGTCGAGGCCCGGGACATGCCCGGGCTGGAGCGCTACATGCTGCATCTGGTCGAAGGGCTGGACCGCCACGTCAAGGCCGGCTACGCCGCCTATGACTTCCAGGGCGTATTCCAGAAGATCTTCCAGTTCTGCACCGTCGATCTCAGCGCCTTCTACTTCGACATCCGCAAGGACGCTCTCTATTGCGACGGCCTCGACAGCCTTGACCGCCGCGCCGCGCTGACGGTGCTGGACGTGCTGTTCCACCGGCTGACCGGCTGGCTGGCGCCGATCCTCGTCTTCACGGCCGAGGAGGTCTGGCTGGACCGTTTCCCGGGCGAAGACAGCTCGATCCACCTGCAGGACATGCCCGACACCCCCGCCGACTGGAGCGACCCGGCGCTGGCCGAGCAGATGGACCGGCAGCGCGCGGTGCGCCGGGTGGTCACCGGCGCGCTGGAGGAAGCGCGCCAGGCCAAGCTGGTCGGCGCCTCGCTCGAGGCCGCGCCGGTGGTCCACCTGCCGGCCGATCTGGCCGGGGAGATCGACCCGGCGACATTCGCCACGCTCTGCATCGTGTCGGACCTCACGGTCACCACGGCGCCCGCGCCCGAGGGGGCCTTTGCCCTGCCGGACGTGCCGGGCGTCGCGGTGGTGTTCCAGCCCGCCACGGGCGAGAAATGCGAACGCTGCTGGAAGATCCTGCCCGACGTGGGCCGCCACACCCATGTGGGCGTCTGCGCCCGCTGCGACGGCGTGCTGGGCTGAGCGGACCACCGGATGCACGGGGATACTCCGTGCATCCATGGCCGGCTGTGCTAGGCTCGGCACCGCGAGGCGGCAGAGATCGCCCGTGGACCACGAAGCCAGGGAGGAACTGCTATGGCCATTCACCAGAGCCCCCATGCGCCACTGGCGCCGAGCGACCTGACCATCACGGAACGCCTGTTCCAGGGGCTCGTGCAACGCCGGGACGAGCCGGCGGTGATCGAGGGGTCGACCGGGCGCAGCCTGACCGGGGGCGAGGTGGAGGACGCGATCCGGCGCCTTGCCGGCGGTCTGGCCGCGCGGGGCTATGGCCCGGGCCGGACGGTGGCGGTGATGCTGCCGAACATGCCGGAATTCGTCATCGCCTTCCACGGCGTGCTCTACGCCGGCGCCACGGTGACCACGGTCAACCCGGTCTATACCGACCGCGAACTGGCGCATCAGCTGGCCGACAGCGGCGCGGATCTGCTGATCACCCTGCCCGACCTGCTGGGAAGGGGCCGCGCGGCGATGGCCGGCAAGCCCTGCACGATCGCGGTGGTGGGGCAGGCCGAGGGCGCCCTGTCGCTCGACGATCTGATGGGGCCGCCGCTGGCCGCCCAGCACCCGGTCGACGTGGCGCAGGACGTGGCGGTGCTGCCCTATTCCTCGGGCACGACGGGCCTGCCGAAGGGGGTGATGCTGACCCACCGCAACCTTGTCGCCAATGTCGACCAGTGCCAGACGCTGCTGTCGATCCGGCCGGGCGAATGGACCATCGCCTTCCTGCCGTTCTTCCACATCTACGGCCAGACCATCCTGATGAACCTGTATCTGGCGGCCGGGGGCGGGATCGTGACGATGCCGCGCTTCGACCTGGCGCAGTTCCTGCAGCTGGTGGCGACCTACCGGCCGCGGGTGCTGTTCTGCGTGCCGCCGGTGGTGGTGGCGCTGGCCAAGCATCCGATGGTGGGCGAGCATGATGTCAGCTCGGTCGAGCTGGTGATGTCGGGCGCGGCGCCTCTGGGACCGGCCACGGCCGAACTGGCCGGCACCCGGCTGGGGGCCACGGTGATCCAGGGCTATGGCATGACCGAGCTGAGCCCGGTCTGCCACCTGATCGACCACCGGGCGCCCCGGGCCGGGTCGGTAGGGCCGGCGCTGCCGGGCACCGAGTTCCGCCTTGTGGATCCGGTCACGCTGGAAGACGCCGCCCCTGGCGAGGAGGGCGAGCTCTGGGTGCGCGGGCCGCAGGTGATGAAGGGCTATCACAACAACCCCGCCGCCACGATGGCGACCCTGACGCCCGACGGCTGGCTCAGGACCGGCGATCTGGCGGTTGTGGACGACGAAGGCCACCTTTATATCCGCGACCGGTTGAAGGAACTGATCAAGGTGAAGGGTTTCCAGGTGGCGCCGGCCGAGATCGAGGAGACGCTGCTGGAACACCCCGCGATCGCGGACGCCGCCGTGGTCGGCGTGCCCGACGAGGACGCCGGCGAACGCCCGGCCGCCTTCGTGGTCTGCGCCAGCGGCGCCACGCTGAACGAGGCGGCGGTGCTGGCCCATCTGGCCGAGCGGCTGGCGCACTACAAGCAGCCGGCCTCGGTCACCTTCGTCGAGGCGGTGCCGAAATCGGCCTCGGGCAAGATCCTGCGCCGGGTGCTCAGGGAACGGGTGGCAGAGAGCGCATGAGACGACAGGGGCGGCGATGATCATCGGCATCGGCTCGGATCTGGCCAATATCGACCGCATCGCCGCCACCCTCGACCGTTTCGGGGACCGGTTCCGCAACCGGGTCTTCACCGCGGTGGAACAGCACAAGGCCGACGCCCGCGCCAAGCCGGCGGCGACCTTCGCCAAACGCTGGGCCGCGAAGGAGGCCTGCTCCAAGGCGCTTGGCACCGGGCTGAGGATGGGAATCGCGTGGAAGGACATGGGGGTGGTGAACCTGCCCTCGGGCCAGCCGACCCTGGTGCTGACCGGCTGGGCCGCGGAGCGGCTGGCGGCGATCATCCCGCCGGGGCATGTGGCGGTGCTGCACCTGACCCTGACCGACGACCATCCCTGGGCGCAGGCCTTCGTGGTGATCGAGGCGCGCCCCCTGGCAGCGGCAGGCGCCGCCCCGTGAGTGCGCCCGTCCCGCGGGGCAGGGCCGCCCGCGGATGAGCCTTGCCCGTTCGCTGGTCCTTGGGGCCCTGGGTGGGGCGCTGTTCTGGTGGCTGCACCTGCCGCTGGCCTGGATGCTGGGGGCGATGACCGCGACCGGGCTGGGCGCGCTGCTGTCCTGGCCGATCGCCGGGTCGCAGAAGGCGCGGGCGCCGATGGTCGCCGTGATGGGGGCGATGCTGGGCAGCTCGTTCTCGGCCGGGATGATCGGGCACCAGCTGCACTGGATCCTGCCGCTGGCGTTGCTGGTGCCGTTCCTGACGGTGGCGGGCTGGGCCGGGTCGGTCTACCTGCAGCGGGTCGCGGGGATGGATGCGAAGACCGCCTTCTTCGCCTCGGCCCCCGGCGGGCTGGTGGACATGATCCTGATGGGCGAGCGCGCCGGCGCCGATGCCACCACCATCGCGCTGATGCACGGGGCGCGGATCTTCCTCGTGGTGCTGGCGCTGCCGGTGCTGATCCATCTGGTCACCGGGGCGGATCTGTCGGGGCGGACGGCGACGTGGCATCCGCTGGCGGCGCTGGCGCCGGGGGATGCGGTCTGGTTCGCGCTGACCGCGGCGGGCGGCGCCGTCGCCGGGCACCGGCTGCGGCTGCCGGCGCCGCTGCTGATCGGGCCGATGCTGGCCAGCGCCGCGGCGCATCTGGCCGGCCTGACCGACTTCACCGTGCCAAGCGCGCTGACCGCCGCGGCGCAGGTGGTCATGGGCAGCACCATCGGCAGCCGCTTCGCCGGGACGCCGCCGCGGGCGATCCTGCGCTGCCTCGGCCATTCGGTGGGCGCCACGGCGCTGTTGCTGGCGATCGCCGCGGCCTTCGCCCTTGCGGCCAAGGCGCTGACCGGCCTGCCCTTCGCCGAACTGCTGCTGGCCTATGCCCCGGGCGGGCTGGCCGAGATGAGCCTGATCGCCTTCACGCTGGGGCTCGAGGTGCCGTTCGTCGCCGCCCACCACATCGCCCGGATCTTCCTGACCATCACCGGCGTGACCTGTATCAGCCGGCGGCGCGGCACCGGCTGACCGGCGTCTTGCTTGACTCCGCTCCCCCCGGCCCGCAAGAAGCGCCGCGAACCCCGAGGCAGGAACGGTACAATGGCAGTCAAGGTCCAGAAGGAAGGCGGCATCGTTGAAACCGTCAAGACAGTGGTCTATGCGCTTCTGATCGCAGGGGTGTTCCGCACCTTGTTCTTCCAGCCGTTCTGGATCCCCTCGGGGTCGATGAAGGACACGCTGCTGATCGGCGACTTCCTGTTCGTCAACAAGATGGCCTATGGCTATTCCAAGCATTCCTGCCCGTTCTCGATGTGCGTGTTCATCCCGGGCCGGGTCTTCGCCACCCAGCCCGAACGCGGCGACATCGTGGTGTTCAAGCACCCGGTCACCGGCGAGGACTTCATCAAGCGGCTGATCGGCCTGCCCGGCGACCGCATCCAGATGAAGGAGGGCATCCTCTACATCAACGGCGAGATGGTGCCGCAGGAACCCGCCGGCGAGTTCATCGAGACCTACGAGCCCCAGGGCCCGGCCGGGTCGCTGCCGCTGTGCCTGAACGCGCCGGTCGGCCTTGGCGGCGACTGCGTCAACGCGCGGTCGATCGAGACACTGCCGAACGGGGTGCGCCACAACGTGCTCGACGCCCGCAACGGGCCGCTGGACAACACCCCGGTCTATGCCGTGCCCGAAGGCGAGTTCTTCTTCATGGGCGACAACCGCGACAACTCGAACGACAGCCGGGTGCCGCAGGCGGCCCGCGGTGTCGGCTATGTGCCCTTCGAGAACCTGATCGGCCGCGCCGACCGGGTGATGTTCTCGTCCGCCGGCCGGTCGATCTTCTATTTCTGGACTTGGCGGGCCGACCGCTTCTTCAAGGCGCTCGGCTGACCTTGGCCCTGTCGCTTGATCAGACGGCCTTCTGCACCCGGCTGGGCCATCGCTTCGTACGCGAGGATCTGCTGCAGGCGGCGCTGACCCATCCGTCGATGTTCACCCCGGGGCGGACCGACAACCAGCGGCTGGAATTCCTCGGCGACCGGGTGCTGGGTCTGGTGATCGCCGAGGCGGTGATGGCCGACGATCCCGAGGCGCCCGAGGGCAGCCTTGCGCCGCGCTTCAACGCGCTGGTGCGGAAGGAAACCCTGGCAGAGGTCGCGCGCAGCCTCGATCTGGGCGCGGCGCTGCGGCTGGGGCGGTCCGAGATGATCGCCGGCGGGCGCAAGCGCGATGCGGCCCTGGCCGATGCGATGGAGGCGGTGATCGCCGCCGTCTACCTCGATGCCGGTCTGGATGCCGCCCGCGCGGTGGTGCTGCGCCACTGGGGCAAGCGCGTCTCGACCGCCGAGGAGGTGGCGCGCGACGCCAAGACCGCCCTGCAGGAATGGGCCCAGGCCCGCCGCCTGCCGCCGCCCAGCTATGACGAGATCGCCCGGTCGGGCCCCGACCATGCGCCGGTCTTCACCATCCGCGCGCGGCTGGAAAGCGGCGACGAGGCGGTGGCCACCGCCGGCACCAAGCGGCAGGCCGAACAGGCCGCGGCGCAGGCCCTGCTGACCCGACTGGAGGCGGGCACGAAATGACCGACGACGACCCGCAGGGCGACACGCCCGAGACCCCCGCCATGCCGACCTTCGAAGGCCCCACCCGCGCCGGCTTCGTCGCGCTGATCGGCGAGCCGAACGCCGGCAAGTCCACCCTGCTGAACCGCATGGTCGGCGCCAAGGTGTCGATCGTCACCCACAAGGTGCAGACCACCCGCGCCCGGATCCGCGGCGTGGCGATGGAAGGCGCGGCGCAGATCGTCTTCGTCGACACGCCCGGCCTGTTCCAGCCGCGCCGCCGGCTGGACCGGGCCATGGTGGCCGCCGCCTGGGGCGGCGTGGCGGATGCCGACATCGTCGTCCTGCTGATCGAGGCCCATCGCGGCCTGACCGACGGCGTGGCGCGGATCCTCGAGTCGCTGCCCGACCGCACCCACGGGGCGACGGTGGCGCTGGCGATCAACAAGATCGACCGGGTCGAGGCGCCGGTGCTGCTCAAGCTCACCCAGGACATGAACGCGCGCTATCCGTTCACCCGCACCTTCATGATCTCGGCCGAACGCGGCCATGGCGTCGCCGACCTGCGCCGCTGGCTGGCCGCCGAACTGCCCGAGCATCCTTGGCTCTATCCCGAGGACCAGATCGCCGACCTGCCGATGCGGATGATCGCGGCCGAAACCACCCGCGAGAAGCTGACCCTGCGGCTGCACCAGGAACTGCCCTACCAGCTCACGGTCGAGACCGAGCAGTGGCAGGACCGCCCCGACGGCTCGGCCCGGATCGACCAGGTGATCTATGTGATCCGCGACGGCCACAAGGGCATCGTCATCGGCCACAAGGGCGAGACCCTGAAGATCGTCGGCCAGCAGGCCCGCGAGGACATGGAAGAACTGCTCGGCCGCAAGGTGCACCTGTTCCTGACCGTGAAGGTGCGGCCGAACTGGCTGGACGAGGCCGAACGCTATAACGAGATCGGGCTCGACTTCCGCGACGGCGACACATGAGCCGGCTGGCCGCCGGGATCTGGGTGGCGGCCTATCTGAAGCGACTGGAACTGGCGCTGGTCCCGGCCTATGTGCTGCGCCGCGGTGACGACACCGCCGGGGCGGTGATCGTCAAGACGGCGCTCCTGGACGGGACCGCCCGGGCGAAGCAGCGCAGCTTCGACCCGATGACCGGCACCCGGGTCTGGGTGGTGCTGGCCGAGGGGCCCGAGGCCGAGGTGGACGCGGCGCTGGCCCGTCAGGCGCAGCGCGACCCCGACCTCTGGCTGATCGAGGTGGAAAGCCGCACCGGGCACGACCTGCTGGACGAGCCGGGCCTCTCCGACTGAGCCGGGCCCTTGGCGCGGCCGGGCCGCCGGCTTAGCCTTGCGCCATGGACTGGCGCGACGAAGCGCTTCTGATCGCGGTGCGCAGGCATGGCGAAAGCGCGGCCATCATCGAGGTGTTCACGCCGGCCCATGGCCGGCACGCGGGCGTCGTGCGGGGCGGCGCCGGGCGGCGGCTGGCACCCGCGCTTCAGCCGGGGACGCAGCTCGACGTGACCTGGCGCGCCCGGGTCGAGGACCAGCTCGGCGCCTTCACCGTGGAGCCGGTCCGCAGCCGGCTGGGGCATCTGCTGTCCGACCGGCTGGCGCTGGCGGGGCTGGAGGCGGTCACGGCGATTCTTGCCCATGTGCTGCCGGACCGGATGCCCAATCCCGCGCTCTATGCCCGGTCGGTCCAGTTGCTGGACCTGATGATGCTGACCCCGGCCTGGCCGCTGGCCTATCTGCAGTGGGAACTGGCGCTGCTTGAGGCGACCGGCTTCGGGCTGGACCTGAGCCGCTGTGCGGTGACCGGCGCGCGCGAGGGGCTGGCCTATGTCTCGCCCCGGACCGGGCGGGCGGTCTCGGTCGCGGGGGCGGGCGATCTGGCGCCGAGGTTGCTGCCCCTGCCGCCCTGTCTCCTCGGCCGGGGCGAGGCCGGCAACCCCGAGATCGCCGAGGCGATGGGCACGACGGGACACTTCCTGGAACGCCATCTGGCCGCCGGCCACGGCGACCGGCCCTTTCTGCCGGCGCGGGCGCGGCTGAGGGCGCTGCTGGCCCGTCCCGTGCCGCAGCCGACGGAGCCATGACACCGCGGGCGTCGGGCCCCGCTGGAAGGCGTGGTATGAAATGGACGAATCGCTCCGGCCAGCATCCGAAGCGCCGGCGGCAAACCATGTCCTGAAGGATCCGCACGATGAGCACCGCGACCCCGCATGCAACCCGCCAGATGGCGATCGAGGCCGTCATTGCGGCGATCCTTCTGGCCCTGGCCTTCGTCGCCATCGCCGCTTCGGACGTCTCGGCTATGCGGTCGAACGGCTACTGGCTGGGGCTCGTGGTCGTGTTCGCGCTGGTCTCCTATGGCTTCGACCGGGTGAACAGCGGCGGCCGGTGGGTCGACCTGACGGCGCTGACCCGGACCGCGGTGCACTGGCTGGGGGTGCTGGCGGCGATCGAGCTGGTGCATATCTTCGTGCAGGCCGGGCAGATGACGAACGCCGACACCGGGCTGGCCTGCGGCCTGATCCTGGCGCTTGGCGCCTTCACCGCCGGCGCCTGGGGCAACTGGCGGATGGGCGTCCTGGGCCTCGCGCTGGGGGCGGCGACCGCGGTGGTGGCGATGATCGAGCAGTACCTGTGGGTGCTGCTGGCCCTGGCCGCGGTGGCGATCGCGGTAATACTGCTGTTGGCGCGGCTGCGCCGGGCGAGCGCGGGTGCGTGACCTCGGGCCGCGTGACGGCTCCGGTGTCGGGTCGGGCGAGCCAGACCGCGCCGGGGCCATCGACGTGGCGATCCGGCTTGGCGTGCTGGCCAGCTTCCTGCTGCTGGTCGGCATCCTGCTGCGCCCCTTCCTGGGGCTGCTGGTCTGGGCCGCGATCCTGACGGTGGCGCTGTCGCCGGTGCATGACTGGATGACCCGGCGGATGGGCGGCCGAGCCGGGCTGGCGGCCGGGCTGCTGACCGGGGTGGCGCTGGTCGTGGTCTTCGGCCCGCTGGCCTATGTGGTGGCGAACCTCGTCGCCTCGCTCGAGCGGATTGCCGCGTCGCTCGGCAGCGGCGCGGTGCTGCTGCCGCCCCTGCCCGCGGCGATCGGGCACCTTCCGGTGGTCGGCGCATTCCTCACCGAGGTCTGGTCCACCGGCATGGCCGGGTTCGGCGACCTGCTACGGACCCACGGCAAGGATCTGCTGCACCCCGGCGAGGCGGTGCTGAAGATCGTCGCCGGGCTTGCCGGCAGCGTCGCCACCTTCGCGGTCGCGGTGCTGGCCGCCGGGTTCCTGTTCATTCCCGCTCCGCGGATTGCCGCCGTGGCGCAGGAAACCGCCATTCGCATCGCCGGGCCACGGGGCATTCGCTTCGTGATCCTGGCAGGCGCCACCGTCCGCAGCGTGGCCCGCGGGATCATCGGCATCGCGCTCTTGCAGGCGGTGCTGATGGGGGTGGTGATGCTACTGGCCGGCATCCCCCATGCCGGGCTGCTGGCTGCGGCGGTGCTGATCCTGTCGCTGGCCCAGGTGGCGGCGCTGGTGGTGGCGGTGCCGGTGGTGATCTGGGTCTGGGTGACCCATTCGACGCTGTTTGCGGTCGGGTTCACCGCGGTCTTTCTGCCGCTGGGAATGATGGAGATCCCGCTGAAGCCCCTGGCCATGGGGCAGGGGCTGGAGACGCCGATGATCGTGATCCTGGCCGGGCTGATGGGCGGCACGGTGGCCTTCGGGCTCACGGGGCTGTTCCTGGGGCCGCTGGTGCTGGCCGTGGCCTGGGAGCTGATGAGGTTGTGGCTGGCCGAGGGCAGAGCCCGCCCGGCTCGGTCCGACAGCGCGCCAAGCGTCTGAGGCGGGGCGCAGCCTGCCGGGCCGGCTTGCCCCAAGCCATTGATTCAGCGATAGAGTCCGGCGTTCGCCGCGCGCTTCTCGTCGCGTTCCGAGATCAGGCGCTTCAGCGTGTGTTCGAAGTTCTCGGCCTGTGCCGGGACGTGCTCGTGGGTCTCGGTCGCGGCCTCGGCGGGCTTCGCCTTCTTCTTGCCGTGCTTCTTCTCGGCCGTCTTTTCGGCGGCCTTCTTGTCGTCCTTCTTTGCCATGGCGGCATTCCCTTCCTGTTGCGGGCGCCCGGATCATAGCACAGCCGCGGCCGGGTGCACGCGCCAACGGGGCCGGATTCGGCCGTCGGAGATCCATCGGAAGCACGTCGGACCTTCATCGGACCGGCCGCCGCCTGCGCGAGTGAGACGGATGATCGCCGGCGACCACAAGGGCCCGGGGGCTGGCGCGCGCCGGGTGTTCAACGGAGAGCCATCCACTTCCGCTGTTGCGGCCACGACGCTCCACACCGCATGCGGCCCGTCGTGGCCCCAGGTCAGAGGCCGACCTTTCGGACGGCTGGCGCTCCAGCGCCCTGCGACCGGACATGACCCGGCAATGCCCTTCAGCTGGCAGCCGCCGCCGCCTCGATCCGGGCGATGTCGATCTTCTGCATCGCCATCATCGCCGCCATCGCGCGCCCGGCGGCGTCGCGGTCGCCGCCGGTGGTCAGTTCCATCAGCCGCTTCGGCGTGATCTGCCAGGAGTGACCCCAGCGATCCTTGCACCAGCCGCAGGCGCTCTGCTTGCCGCCATTGCCGACGATGGCGTCCCAGTAGCGGTTGGTCTCTTCCTGAGTCCCTGTCAGCACCATGAAGCTGACGGCCTCGTTCGGGGTGAGGACCGGGCCACCGTTGAGTCCCAGAAACCGCCGCCCGAGCACAGTGAATTCCACGGTCAGTTCGTTTCCTTCCTTGCCACCGGGAAGGTCGCAAGGCGCGGCGTTCACCCGGTCGACATGGCTGTCGGGAAAGGTGGCGGCATAGAATGCGGCCGCCTTGCCGGCTTCGCCGTGATCGAACCACAGGCAGGTGACGAGGCTGGTCAATTCCGTTCTCCTTTCGTGCCGAGCGTTCGGGGCCGCCGCAACCGCGATGCGCGGACCGCAGTTCGGAACGCGCTTCCGACCTGCCCGGTTCCGTGAATGGCCGTTGTCTCAGCCGCAGATCACGCCCAGCTTGAGCCAGCCGCCATCGTCCAGCACCATCGCGGTCGAGCCGCCGGGCAGGGGGTCGGCCTCGATCAGCGCCAGCGTCGCGGCGCCGGTCGGATCCACCGCCAGGGCATAGGGCCGGGTCGACAGGCCGGCTGCGGTGAAGGCGGCGAGCGTCGCGTCGACCGCAAGGGCGGGGCGGTCGCGGATCAGGAAGGTCCGGGCATACTCGGCAATGACCGGGTCGGCGATCTGGCCCCGGGTCAGCAGCCCGAAGGTCGCCCGCGGCCCGGCGGCGGTCAGCAGGTCGGCGAGCGGATCCCAGCTCTGCGCCCGGGTCGCCTCGGCCAGGATGGCGCCGGCCACGGCTTCCGGCGTCGGTTGGTCCTCGATCAGGTCGCGCCGGATCAGGATCAGGTTGCCGGGCAGCAGCGCCGAGGGCGTCGGCGCGTCGGGGACGACCACCACGTTCCAGTTCCCTTCCGGCAGCAGCGCCTTGCGCAGCTTCGCAAGCGCGGCCAGCCCGTTGCGGTTGGTGCAGCTTTTCCCGGTGAAGGGCGCCAGATCCTGCAGCAGCCGCTGGCCGATCTCGGCCCGGAGTGTCGGCGGCAGCACCTTGGCAGTGTGGCTGACCAGTGCCTCCGGCAGCCACCAGATCCCCAGCGCGACCATCGCGACCAGGGTCAGCGCGACGACCGACTGGCGGAGCCGACCCTTGCGCGGCCGCGACTGCGCCACGGCGCGCCCGACGATGCGGATCGCCTCGATCATGTCGGCGTCGTCGATCTCGAGCGTCTCGTCGGCGTCCGGGCCGGGCCGGTACAGGGCCGGGCGCCCGCCGGGGTTGATCCGTTCCACCGCCGGCAGCGACCAGTGCGCCAGCGCGGTATCGGCGCCGTCGTGGATCACAAGGGTCGCGTCGCCCAGCGACACGAAGACGTTCTGCCGCTGCGCATGGCTGGCGGCACGCCAGACGGCGTCGCATTCGAGGCGCTGATACTTGGCCAAAACCGTCATCGGACGGGACGCCTGCCTTGTCTTGACTGCTCGAGGCGAGATTAGGCGACTGTTTCTTCTGGCACAATCGGGCATTGTCAGGCGGGGCCCTTGACGGCCCCGGCCGGAGGCTGTCTTGCAGGCGCCATGACGGTTTCGGCGGCCGGGCGGCCCGGCGACAGGCCCGCAGAGGCAGCGGCACGGATGCTGGCGGCGACCGCCCTGATGGGGTTGGCCGACAACTTCGTCGTGATCATCGCCGGCACCGCGGGGCTCTGGCAGTTCCAGGTGATCCGCTCGACGATCGTGCTGGCGCTGATCGTCGCGGTGGCGCGCTGGCAGGGCTGGCGGCTGGCGCCGCGGCGCCTGTCGCGGGTGGCGGCGCGCAGCCTTGTCCAGTCCACCGCGCTGATCCTGTATTTCGCCGCGCTGTCGCTGATGCCGGTGGCGCAGGCGGTCGCCGGGCTGTTCACCGCGCCGCTGTTCATGCTGCTGCTGTCGGCGGCCTTCTTCGGACGGCGGATCGGCGTGGTGCCGGTCGCCGCGGTGGTCGCGGGCTTTGCCGGGCTGATGCTGGTGATCCGGCCCGATTCCGGCGGGCTGGGCTGGCTGTCGCTGCTGCCGGTGGTGGCGGGGCTGATCTATGCGCTGGGACAGCTCGCCACCCGGGAATGGTGCGAGGGCGAAAGCGCGGTGACGCTGCTGACCGGGTTCTTCGTCGCCATGGGGCTGTGGGGGCTGGCGGGGATCGCCGTCCTGAGCCTGTGGCAGCCGGCGGTGCCGCCGGGGCCGGAAGGGTTCTCGCTCAGGCCATGGGGCCGGATGGATGCGGCGGCCTGGGCCTGCACGCTGGTGCAGGCGGTGGCCTCGCCCCTGGGGGTCGGGCTGATGATCGGCGCCTACCAGCGGGCCGAGGCGTCCTTCGTGGCGGTGTTCGAATACGCGCTGCTGGTCTTTGCCGTGGCCTGGGGGCTGGTCCTGTTCGGCGTCCGGCCCGACGCGGTGGCGCTGGCCGGGATGGCGGTGATCATCGCCTCGGGGGCGGTGATCGTGCTGAAGGGGTCGGAACCGGCGGCCTCCTCCTCCGCCGGTTCCGGGCCGCGCGCCTAGGCGGCGACCAGCCCGCGGCCCTCGCCGAAGCGGCCGTAGAAGCTGTCGCCGGCGGTGGCCAGCTCGCGCAGGAGCGGCGGCGTGGCGAAGCGCGGGCCATGGGCCGCAGTCAGCCGGTCGGCGATCTCGACCGCCTTGCCGGCGCCGAGGATGTCGAGCCAGCCGAACGGCCCGCCGGTCCAGGGCGCGAAGCCCCAGCCCAGGATGGCGCCCACGTCGCCCTCGCGGATGTCCAGCAGGACGTGATCCTCGAAAGCCCGCACCGCTTCCAGCGCCTGCGCCATCATCAGCCGTTCCATCACCTCGGACAGCGCGGGCTGTTCGGCCGCGACCGGGTACTGGGCGGCCAGCCCGTCCCACAGGCCCAGCCGCTTGCCCTTCTCGTCATAGGCATAGAACCCGGCGCCGGCCTTGCGGCCGATCCGGCCCTGACCTTCCAGCCAGAAGATCACCTCGTCCACGTCGTCGTCGGCATAGGCCGCGCCCATCGCCGCCTTGGTGGCCCGGGCGATCTTGGCGCCAAGGTCGACCGCCACCTCGTCGATCAGCTGCAGGGGACCAAGCGGCATGCCCGCCAGCTTCGCGGCATTCTCGATCAGCGCCGGTTCGACGCCTTCCTTCAGCATCCGCACGCCCTCGTTGATGTAGGGGAAGATGCAGCGGTTGGCGTAGAAGAAGCGGCTGTCGTTCACCACGATGGGCGTCTTGCGGATCTGGCGCACGAAATCCAGCGCCTTGGCCACCGCGCGGTCGCCGGTCATGGCGCCCTTGATGATCTCGACCAGCAGCATCTTGTCCACCGGCGAGAAGAAGTGGATGCCGATGAACTGGTCCTCGGCCCGGCTGGCCTTGGCCAGTTCGGTGATCGGCAGGGTCGAGGTGTTGGTGGCGAAGATCGCCGAGGCGGGCAGGAAGGCTTCGGCCTTGACGGTGGTCTCGGCCTTCACCTGCGGATCCTCGAACACCGCCTCGACCGCCAGGTCGCAGCCGTCCAGACGGCCGAAATCGTCGGTGGCGGTGATCAGGCCCAGGGTCGCGGCCTTGGCCTCGGGGGTCATCTTCCTGCGGCTGACCGCCTTCTCCAGCAGCCCCTCGCAATGGGCCTTGCCCTTGTCGGCGGCCTCCTGGCTGCGGTCGATCAGCACCACCTCGATCCCGGCCAGCGCGGCGGAATGGGCGATGCCGGCGCCCATCATCCCGGCGCCCAGCACGCCCAGCTTGCGCACGGTCTCGTCCGCCACCTTCGGGCGGTTGGCGCCCTTCTCGAGCGCTTCCTTGCTGACGAACAGCGACCGGATCATCGCGGTCGAGGACGGGTTCAGCAGCACCGAGGTGAACCAGCGCGCCTCGATTTTCAGGGCGGTGTCGAAGGGCACCAGCGCGCCTTCATAGACCGCCGAAAGCAGCGCCCTGGCGGCCGGATAGACCCCCTTGGTCTTGCCGCTGACCATTGCCGAGGCGCCGACGAAGGTCATGAAGCCGGCGGGGTGGTAGGGGGCGCCGCCGGGATACTTGTAGTCCTTCCGGTCCCACGGCTTGACGAGGTCGGCATCGGTCGCGGACAGGACCCATTCCTTGGCCTTTTCAAGCAACTGGTCCGCCGGAACCACGTCGTCGATCAGGCCGGCGGCCTTGGCGCCCTTGGGGTCGGCAAGGTTGCCTTCCAGCAGCCAGGGTGCCGCCGCCATGGCGCCCAGCTTGCGCGACAGGCGCGTGGTGCCTCCGGCGCCGGGGAACAGGCCGACCTTGATCTCGGGCAGGCCGATCTTGGCCTTCGGGTTGTCGGCGGCGATGATCCGGTGGCAGGCCAGGGGCAGTTCGAAGCCGATCCCCAGCGCGGTGCCGGGCAGGGCGGAGACGATCGGCTTGGCGCCCTTCAGGGTCTTCGGGTCGCGGCCGGCGGTCTCGATCTTCCGCATGAAGCGGTGGATCCGCATGATACCGTCGAACAGGCCTTTCGCCGGGTCGGCACCGGCCTCGTCGCGCATCCGGGCCAGCACGTTCAGGTCCATGCCGCCGGCGAAGCTCGACTTGCCCGAGGTGAAGATCACGCCTTTCACCGTCGGGTCGGCCAGCGCCTGGTCGATCAGGGCCTCAAGTTCGACGAAGCCTTCGCGGGTCAACACGTTCATCGAATGGGCGGTGGCGTCCCAGGTGATGGTGGCGACCCCGTCCTGGTCCACGGCATAGCTGAAATCGGTCATCTCGGTCTCCCTCGCCGGAAATCCGGCATCTGAATGGCATCGGAATGGCGTCGGACTTTCATCGGGCTTTCAGGGCGCCAGCGCTGATGGCGGGGGCGTCCTGTGCCATGTCCCCGGGGCAGGCATCAGCTGCCCTCGGGCGGCAGGTAGGGACTGCCGTCCTTGCGGGTGAAGACCGCGCCCGTGGCGTCCATCGTGACCATCAGATCCTCGTCGGAATAGGTCGCCACCTCGCGCGGGGCCTTCGAGCCGATCACCAGGAACTTGCCGACCGCATCGGTCCGGTTGACGAAGCAGTGTCCGTCGCTGTCGCCGGCCGGGAAGGCGGCGCAGTCGCCGGGGCGCATCGGGGTCTCGCCCGCGTTCTGCACCAGCATCAGCTCGCCTTCCAGCACCATGACGAATTCATCCTCCATCTGGTGCCAGTGGCGCAGGCTGGACCGCGCGCCGGGCTCGAGGATCACCAGGTTGACGCCGAACTGGGTCAACCCGCCGGCCTGGCCCAGGCGGAGCGAGCTGCGCCCGGCCATCATCGCGGCGAAAGGGGCGGGATAGATCGAGCCGGTCTTCACCGGCACGGCGGTCAGGTCGAGCTTGGGCATGTCAGGTCACCTCGTCAGGCAGAAAATCCCAGGGCTGGGCAGAAGCGCGCCAGATCACCTTGCGCGGGGCGATCCGGGCGGGGTCGTCAAGGCTGCCGGCTGCCACCAGCACGATGGCGGGCGAGCGGTCGGCAAGGCCCCAGAGCGGGCAGCCGCAGTCCGGGCAGAACGCCTTCCGGACCCGGCTGCCGCTGTCGGCGCGGCGGTCGAAATGGCGCGGGCTGCCGGTCACCACGAAGCCCGCCCGGTCCAGCGCCACATGGACGCCGTGGCCCGACCCGCTGTCGCGCTGGCAGTCCCGGCAGGCGCAGCGGAGCGCGAAGCGCACCGGCCCCGGCGCGCTGTAACGCACCGCGCCGCAGGCGCAGCCGCCGGTCAGCGGCGTGCCCGCCGTTGTACCCGCCGTCGTGCCCGCCGTCGTGCCCGCCGTCGTACCTATCACCGCCGCCGCGCCGGGGGCGCTGGGTCCGGACGGGCTGTCGTTCCCGGTCCCGGTCATGGCACGCCTAGTGCAGCCGCCGACCCGGCGGGCCGCCGGCCGGACCGCCGCGCGATCCGGGCGTCCCCCCCGGGGTGCCGCCTCGCGGTCCCCGTGCCGACAGTACCGCATCGGGATCGACCCGCAGCACCGAGAACGGATAGCGCCGGTTGGCCAGGCCGCTAACCAGATGGGACAGCCGCCAGACGCCCGCGCTGCGGCGCAGGAGCGCCCACGAGGTGAAGGCCGGTGCCGTCCGCGCGCCGGAGGCCAGAAGATGCACCTCGAACCGTCCGGCCAGGGAATCGGCCGAAGGCTGGCGGGTGTCGCTGGCGATCCGCACCATGGTTGTGGCGCCGTTCCCCGCCATGGTCGCCCGCCAGGTCACGAAGCCGGCGCGCAGCGCCGCCTCGTCGGCGACGACGGTGCGGACCGAGGCGGTGACGATCATCAGCGGCAGCTCCACCGTGCCGGCCCAGGCGTCGAAATCTCCCGCCATGATCAGGTCCGTGCCCCGGTCGAGCCAGGACTGGAACGTCACGGTCGGATCGGCTTCGGCGCCTGCGACCATGGCTCAGACCCGTTCGATGATGGTGGCGGCCCCCATGCCCGACGCCACGCAGAGCGTCGCAAGCCCGGTTTCCTTGTCGGTACGCTCCATCTCGTCCAGCAGCGTGCCGATGATCATCGCCCCGGTGGCGCCCAGCGGATGGCCCATGGCGATGGCGCCGCCGTTGACGTTGACCGCCGCTGGGTCGGCGCCGAAGGCCTGCAGGAAGCGCAGCACCACCGCCGAGAACGCTTCGTTGACCTCGATGAGGTCGATGTCGCGGAACTCCATCCCGGCGTCGCGCAGGATCTTCTGGGTCACCGGCACCGGGCCGGTCAGCATGATCGTTGGGTCGGTGCCGATCTTCGCGGTAGCGCGGATCCGGGCCCGGGGCTTCAGGTCGTGGGCGACGCCGAAGTCTCGGTTGCCGATCAGGATCGCCGCGGCCCCGTCGACGATGCCGCTGGAATTGCCGGCATGGTGGATGTGCTCGATCCGCTCCAGATGCGGATACTTCATGATCGCGATCTGGTCGAAGCCCGGCATCGCCTCGCCCATGTCCTTGAAGGCGGGCTTCAGCGCGCCAAGGGTCTGCATCGTGGTTTCCGGGCGCAGGTATTCGTCGCGGGCGAGGATGGTGACGCCGTTCATGTCCCTGACCGGCACCACCGACTTCGCGAAGCGCCCTTCGTCCCAGGCCGCCTTGGCGCGGCGCTGGCTTTCCACTGCATAGGCGTCGGCATCGTCGCGGCTGATGCCGTATTCGGTGGCGATGATGTCGGCGGCGATGCCCTGGGGCACGAAATGGGTCTTCATCGCCAGGCTCGGGTCGACCGCGATGGCGGCGCCGTCCGATCCCATCGGCACCCGGCTCATCATCTCGACGCCGCCGGCCACATAGGCCTTGCCGGCGCCGGCGATGACCTGGTTGGCGGCAAGGTTCACCGCCTCCATCCCCGAGGCGCAGAAGCGGTTCAGCGACAGGCCCGGCACGGATTCGGCGAAGCCTGAGGCCAGCACCGCCGAGCGGGCAAGGCAGCCGCCCTGTTCGCCGACCTGGGTGACGTTGCCCCAGATCACGTCCTCGATCATCCGCGTATCGAGGCTGCTGCGGTCCTTCAGGGCGTCGAGCACCTGCGCCGACAGCCGGAGCGCGGTGACCTCGTTCAGCGATCCGTCGGCGCGGCCCTTGCCGCGGGGGGTACGGACGGCGTCATAGATATAGGCGTCGGTCATCGGGTCATCCTTTGCGAAGGCGCTTCAGATCTTGCCGGGCGCAGCGGCGGAGTTCGGAAAACAATGCGTTGAACGAGTAGCATCCCGCGCCGCCCAGAAGCTCTATGGCTTCGTGCAGGCGACGTGAGTCGCGCGCCAAGCTGCGGAACTCGTCCCCTCTTGGCGTCAGCCCGAGGATCGTGGGGGCGCGCGAGCCGGTACGAAGGGGCGGCACATTGTCGAAGCTGCCGGCCCCTGGCTCGCGGCTGACATGGGCGAACCGATGTCCTGGAGATAGCGAAGCTCCGCCTTCGCCGCGGCAGCGCCGGGATAGGCCTTGATCGCCGTGCGTTTGTCTTCCGGCATTGGATCTGGCTCCACCTGCCCGGGCATCGGGCGGGGACCGACCCGGCTTCCGTCTGGCCGTCTGGCCGGCAATCTTGCGATCGCGACCGGTTCCTGCCCGGCGGCTGTCTGGGCGCTGCAGGGTGCGTAGCGCGCAACGCGACCGAGAATCTCGACTATTCTGGCCGGGGTCATCTATCGGCTCCGATTCTCGGGCCGCGCCGGCGGCATCAGGTCATAGGGGGCTTTCCAGCCCGGCTGGGATTCGATCCGGCCGAGCCAGTCGTCGATATGGGCCCAGTCGCCCCGGACGAAGCCGAAGGGTTCGGCGTAGAACAGGTAGCCGCAGCACGACAGGTCGGCGATGGTCAGGCTGCCGCCGACCAGCCAGTCGCGCCCGGCCAGCCGCTTGTCGAGCACGTCATAGGCGGCGTCGAGCCGGCCTTGCAGGAAGGCGATCACGGTCTTCTGGTGCTCGCGCTTGTCCTCGGGCAGGAAGTTGATCAGGAACCGGCAGGTGCCGGCCTGCGAGCTGAGCTTGTGGTTGTCCCAGAACTGCCAGCGCAGGATCTCGAGCCGGTCCTCGGGCCGACCGGCCAGCTTGCCGGTCTTTTCGGCGATGTAGTGCTGGATGACGCCGGACTGGCTCAGGTGCAGGTCGCCGTCGACCAGCACCGGGGCCTCGCCCATCTCGTTGACAGTGGCGCGGTAGGCAGCGGTGCGGGTCTCGCCGGCGAAGAAGTCGACCGGGACCGGTTCCCAGTCCACCCCGGCCAGCTGCAGGGTCAGGGCCGCCTTGTAGCTGTTGCCGGATTCGCCGAAGCAATAGAGCTTCATCGTCATCTCACGGTCTCCTCCTCGAGAGCGCGTCGCGGACCGGACGCCACCGAGCGTTATCTGTTCCCGGTGACGCCCGGATCACAAGGGGCATGGCCTGCGGACGTGGCGTCGGAACCTTGTCCGGCGTCCCGCCGTCCGGGTCCGGACAGCGCGCGGGTCAGCCCCGGGGCCGGCGGGGTCCGGCGGGCTTTCCGGGTTGGCGGCGGCCGCGGCGGGCCGCCGGCGCGCGGTCAGAACGCCTCGGCCTCGAGCGCCATCACGGTCTCGGCGCCGGACTGGATCCGGGCCAAATGGGTGGCGGTCATCGGCAACTGGCGAGCCATGTAATAGCGGCCGGTGACCAGCTTGGCGCGCAGGAAGGCGGCGTCGCCGGTGCCGGCATCCAGCCCGGCCTGCGCCGCCCGTGCCATCTGCGCCCACATCAGCCCCAGGCAGACATGGCCGAACAGGTGCAGGAAGTCGTAGGATCCGGCCAGCGCGTTGGCCGGGGTCTTCATGCCGGTCTGCACGAAGTACATGGCCGCCGCCTGCAGGTCCTTCGACGCCGCCTTCAGCGGGTCGAGGAAGTCGCGCTTCAGGGCCTCGTCGGCCTCGTTTTCCTTGATGAAGTCCTTGACCGTCTCGAAGAAGGCGCGGATCGCCTTGCCGCCGTCCTGGGGCAGCTTGCGCCCGACCAGATCCAGCGATTGCACCCCGTTGGTGCCTTCGTAGATCATGGTGATGCGGGCATCGCGAACGAACTGCTCGAGCCCCCATTCCCGGGTGAAGCCCGACCCGCCAAGGGTCTGCTGGGCCAGCACCGTGGTCTCGAAGCCCTTGTCGGTCAGGAAGCCCTTGATGACGGGGGTCAGGAGCGAGACCAGCGCCTCGGCATCCGCATCCTTTGCCCGCCGCGCCCGGTCGATCAGCATCGCGCCCCAGAGCGCGAAGGCCCGGGCGCCCTCGACGAAGCTTTTCTGGTGCATCAGGTTCCGGCGCACGTCCGGGTGGACGATGATCGGGTCGGCGGGGCCGTCGGGGTTCTTCACCCCGGTCACGTCGCGGCCCTGCAGCCGGTCCCGGGCGAAGGCGGCGGCGTTCTGGTAGGCCACCACGCCCTGGGCATAGCCCTGCAGGCCGACGCCGATCCGGGCCTCGTTCATCATGGTGAACATGGCGCGCAGGCCCTTGTGGGCCTCGCCCACGAGGAAGCCGGTGGCACCGTCGTAATGCATCACGCAGGTGGCGTTGCCGTGGATGCCCATCTTCTTTTCCAGCCCGCCGCAGGCGACCGCGTTGCGCGCGCCCAGCGAGCCGTCCTCGTTCACCATGAATTTCGGCACGATGAACAGCGAGATGCCCTTCACCCCCTCGGGGCCGCCGGGGATCCGCGCCAGCACCAGATGGATGATGTTCTCGCTCAGGTCGTGCTCGCCGGCCGAGATCCAGATCTTCTGGCCGGTGATCCGGTAGCTGCCGTCGGGCTGCGGTTCGGCGCGGGTGCGGATCAGGCCCAGATCGGTGCCGCATTGCGGCTCGGTCAGGTTCATCGTGCCCGACCAGCGTCCGTCGATCATGTTCGGCAGATAGGTGGCCTTCTGGCCCTCGCTGCCGTGTTCATGGATCGCCGCATAGGCGCCATGGGTCAGGCCCTGGTACATGTTGAAGGCCATGTTGGCCGAGACGAACATCTCGCCCACCGCGGCGTTCAGCACATAGGGCATGCCCTGGCCGCCATAGTCGGGATCGGCGTCCAGACCCATCCAGCCGCCGGCGCGCATCTGGTCATAGGCGGCGCGGAAACCCTTCGGCGTGCGCACCACGCCGTTTTCCAGCACGCAGCCTTCGGCATCGCCCACGGGGTTCAACGGCGCCAGCACCTCGACCGCCAGCTTGCCGGCCTCCTCCAGCACCGCCCGGGTGCTGTCGCGGTCAAGCTCGCCATAGCCGGGAATGTCGGACCCGGCGATGTCGAGAACGTCCTGAAGCACGAATTGCAGGTCCCCTGTGGGGGCCGTGTAGATGGGCATCGGCGGTCTCCTCCCTGACCTTGTCGCCTGCGCGATCGGTTCTCCGCCGGGGTCCGCCCTTATTCCGCGGCGCTGCGCGCGGCTTCGAGCGCCGTGAGTTGTTCGGACCCGGCGTCCAGATGTTCGGTCAGCTCGGCGATCGCCTCGTCCAGCGCGGTCCGCTGAGCCACCATCTCGTCCAGATGCCGCCGCCCGACCACGAGCGCTTCGCGCAGCTGGGTCATCTGGTTGTTGTCCACATAGTACAGGTCGAGAAGCTGGCGGATTTCCTCGAGGCTGAAGCCGAAGCGCTTGCCGCGAAGGATCAGCTTCAGCCGTGCCCGGTCGCGCCGGGTATAGAGCCGTTTCTGGCCCTGCCGGATCGGCGACAGCAGTTCCTTCTGCTCGTAGAACCGCAGCGTCCGGGGTGTCACGTCGAAAGCGTCGCACATCTCTCGGATGGTCATAGTCTCGGTCATGTCAGGCGTCCTGGCGCAAGCGTCTTACTCTGGCGTCCGGGACGTTGTGTCCTGAACGCCGTGTTACAAGGAAAACTGACGCCCGCGTAATCGAACGCGGCGTCAATCGGGAGAGGAACGTCACGTCACGAGTTTAAGGTCCCGGAGCGCCCGACGGGACTGCAATCGCAGCTCTGGATCGGACCTGCGACAATTCGGCTAGAGCGAGGTGGCGACGTCATCGCGCAGGCGGCGCAGATCGCCGATTGTCTCGGCAAGCTGGGCCTGTTCGCCCTCGAGCAGGCCGAGCTGGCGATCGGCCAGGGCGATCCAGGCCTTCATCTGCGCCTCGGTGCCCTGCTTCTCGTAGATCCCCAGCCACTGGCGAATCTCCTCGAGGCTGAAGCCGAAGCGGCGCCCGCGCATGATCAGCGTCATCCGCGCCACCTCGCGCGGGGAATAGAAGCGGGCGCGGCCGTCGCGTTCGGGTTCCAGAAGCTCGATGTATTCGTAGTAGCGCAGCGTCCGCGGCGTGACCGCGAACTTCTCGCACATCGCCTTGAACGACAGCCTGGTGTCGGTCATGAACCGGTGCCCCCCCTCTCCCTGACAAGGGCAAGGGAACCGCAAACCGACGCGCGCGTCAACGCGTGCGGACAGGGTGAAGGCGAGATGAAGGTAGGGCGGGGGCACTGCGGGGGCGGGACGGGGGCTGAGCGTCGGCGGGGGCTGGACGCCGCCCCGATCCCGGGACTAACACGGGTGGGAAGCCTCATCCGGCAGGGGACAGCCATGGCAGAGATCGACATCGACAGGCTCGGACAGGCCATGAGCACACTGCCCTATTGCCAGGCGCTGGGGATCACCGTCGAGGCGGTCGGTCCCGGCTGGGCCGAGCTGGTGCTGCCCTATCGCGCCGACCTGGTGGGCGACCCGGCGACCGGGGTGCTGCATGGCGGCGCGGTCTCGGCCCTGATGGACACGGTCTGCGGCACCGCGGTGGTGGTCCACCCCAAGGGTGGGCTGGGCACCGCGACATTGGACCTGCGGATCGACTACCTGCGCGGCGCGACCCCGGGCCAGACCCTCAGGGCGCGGGCCGACTGCATCCGGGTGACCCGGTCGATCGCCTTCGTCCGCGCCGTCGCCCATGACGACGACGCCGCCTCGCCGGTGGCCACTGCGACCGGGGCCTTCACCATCCCCGAGGATGTGGCATGAGCGGCCGGGCGAAGCCCGAACCGGTGCAGGTGGTCAAGGAACGGCGCGATGCGACGCTGGCGGCGCTGGTGGCGCGGGTGCCGTTCATTCGCACCATGGGCATCCAGTTCGAACGCCATGGCGACGAGCTGACCGCGGTCTTGCCCTTCGAGCACCGGCTGATCGGCAACGACCTGATCCCCGCGCTCCATGGCGGCGCCACCGCGGGCTTCCTGGAAGTGGCGGCGGTGATCGAACTGACCTGGAGCGGGCTCTGGGCCGAGGTGGAAAGCGGCCGCGTCCTGCCCGAGGATCTGGCCGCCGAGACCGCGATCCGGATGCCCAAGACGGTGGATTTCACCATCGACTACCTGCGCTCGGGCCTGCCGCGGGATGCCTATGCAAGGGCACGGGTGATCCGGTCCGGGCGGCGCTATGCCAGCGTCCATGTGGAAGGCTGGCAGGACAACCGCCAGCGCCCCTTCGTCTGGGCGACCGGGCATTTCGTGATGGCGCCGCCGCTCGATGGTTGAGGCGGCCGCGGCGCCGGTGCTGAGCCATGCCCGGGTGCTGCGGATCGCGCTGCCCATCGTGGTGTCGAACGCCACGGTGCCGATGCTGGGCGTGGTGGATACCGCGGTGGTCGGCCAGCTCGGGCAGGCGGTGCCGATCGGGGCGGTGGGGATCGGCGCGGTGGTGCTGGCTGCGGTCTACTGGATCTTCGGCTTCCTCAGGATGGGGACGGCGGGGATGACCGCGCAGGCGCTGGGCGCGCGCGACGGGGGCGAGGTCGCCGCGCTGCTGGCCCGGGCGCTGATCGTCGCCGCGGCGGGGGGGATCGGGCTGATCCTGCTGCAGGGGCCGCTGTTCGCCGGGGCGTTCCGGGTGGCGCCGGCTTCGGCTGAGGTCGAGGCGCTGGCCCGCCACTACATGGCGATCCGGATCTGGTCGGCACCGGCGGCGATCGCGCTTTACGGCGTGACCGGCTGGCTGATCGCCCAGGAGCGCACCCGGGCGGTGCTGGCGATCCAGATCTGGATGAACGGGCTGAACGTGGCGCTGGCCGCCGGGCTGGGGCTGGGCTTCGGCTGGGGTGTGACCGGGGTGGCGCTCGCCACGTTCCTCGCGGAATGGTGCGGGCTCGCGCTGGGGCTGTGGTTCTGCCGCGCCACGCTGCGCAGCCCGGCCCTGCGCGACCGGGCGCGGGTGTTCGACCGGGCCCGGCTGGCGCGGATGGCGGCGGTGAACGGCGACATCCTGATCCGCTCGGTGCTGCTGCAGGCAATCTTCGTGTCGTTCCTGTTCCTGGCCGCCGATCTGGGCGACGTGACGCTGGCGGCGAACCAGGTGCTGCTGCAGTTCCTCTATGTCACCGCCTATGCCATGGACGGCTTCGCCTTCGCGGCCGAGTCGCTGGTCGGGCAGGCGCTGGGGGCCGGGGCGCGCGGCGCGGTGCGGCGCAGCGCGGCGATGACCAGCCTGTGGGGCGTCGTGATCGGGGCGGCGCTGGCGCTGGCCTTCGCCCTGGGCGGCCCATGGGTGATCGACGCGATGACCACGGCCGCGCCGGTGCGCGCGATGGCGAAGGCCTTCCTGCCGTGGATGGTGGCGGCGCCGGTCGTGGGCGCGGCCGCCTGGATGCTGGACGGGATCTTCATCGGCGCGACCCGGACCGCCGACATGCGCAACATGATGGCGCTCAGCGCGGCGGTCTATGCACTTGCAGCGGTTGTGCTTGTGCCGGCTTTCGGCAATCACGGGCTGTGGGCGGCGATGACGGTCGGGCTGGCGATGCGGGGGGTGACGCTGGCCCTGCGCTATCCGGCGCTGGAACGGACGGCAGCCGCTGCCGGCAGGGCGGGCCACTGACAGAGGTGGGGCGATGACGACAGATCGGGCGTGGGACGGCACGGGCGGGCGGCCGGAGGCGGGGCGGTGATCCGCGCCTTCATCGGGCTCGACCTGCCGCAGGGGCATCGCGACGCGCTGGAGCGCCTGCAGGCGGATCTGCCGCTGGGCCGCGCGATGCCGGCCGAGAACTTCCACCTGACCCTGGCCTTTCTGGGCGAGCAGCCCGAACCGCTGCTGGAAGAAGTCCATGTCGGGCTCGAGGCGATGCGCGCACCGGCGGTCGAGGTCACCCTCGCCGGGCTGGACACCTTCGCCCGCGGCGCCCCGACCGTGGTCTTCGCCGCGGTCAACAACGACGCGGCGCTGTCGCACCTGCGCGACAAGGTCCGCAACGTGGTGCGGGCGGCCGGGCTCGACCTGCCGCGGGAGCGGTTCCGGCCCCATGTCACGCTGGCGCGGATCGACCGCGAGCCGGGGGCCGAGAACTGGGCCCGGCTGGGCAACTGGTTCGCCCGGCACGGCAGCTTCGCCCTGCCGCCGTTCCGCGCCGCCGAGGTCACGCTGTTCCGCTCGACCCTGACGAAGCACGGCGCGCTGCACGACCCACTTGCGGTCTATCCGCTGGGCGGCCCGGCGGCCTGACGGCGGCCGGGCTAAAGCCAGTCGTCGCGGCCGCTGCCCACCGCCTCGGTGACGCTGTCGAAGCCGTCGCGGGCCAAGAGCGCGTCCAGCCCCTGCACGATCTGCGGCACCAGGCTGAAGCCGCCATAGCTGAGCGCGGTGTAAAGCTGCACCGCCGAGGCGCCGGCGCGGATCTTCTGATAGGCGTCCTCGGCCGAGGCGATGCCGCCGACGCCGATCAGCGGCAGCCGGCCATGGGTCAGCGCCGAAAGCTGCGCCAGCACCCGGGTCGAGCGGTCGAACAGCGGCACGCCCGACAGGCCGCCCTTCTCGCCGGCGGCGCGGCTCTGCAGACCGGCGCGGCCCAGCGTGGTGTTGGTGGCGACGATGCCGTCAATGGAACTGGCCAGCGCCACTTCGGCCACGTCGGCCAGTTCCCGGTCGGTCAGGTCCGGGGCGATCTTCAGGAAGACCGGGATGCGCCGGGCCAGCTCGCCCCGTGCGTCCATCACCCCGGTCAGCAGCGCCCAGAGTGCCGCCCGGCCCTGCAAGTCGCGCAGCGCCTCGGTGTTGGGCGAGGAGACGTTGACGGTAACGAAATCCACCAGCGGCCCGCAGGACCTGACCACCTCGACATAGTCATGGGCGCGGTCGCGGCTGTCCTTGTTGGCGCCCAGGTTCAGGCCCAGAACGCAGCCCGCCGGGCGATGGGCCAGCCGCGCCGCCACCGCCGCCGCACCGTCGTTGTTGAAGCCGAAGCGGTTGATCACCGCCCGGTCCTGCTTCAGCCGGAACAGCCGCGGACGCGGGTTGCCCTCCTGCGGGCGGGGGGTCACCGCGCCGACTTCGAGGAAGCCGAAGCCGGCATGGGCCAGCGCATCCAGCGCGGTGGCGTTCTTGTCGAAGCCTGCTGCCAGCCCGACCGGGTTCGGCAGATCGAGCCCGGCCAGCCGGGTGGCCAGCCGCGGCCCGGTCTGCGGCCCCGCCAGCGGCACCAGCCCGGCCCGGAGCGCCTTCAGCGCCAGCCCGTGGGCGGTCTCGGGGTCGATCCGCTGCAGCAGCGCCCGCCCCAGCCGTTCCTTCAGGTGCTCGAAGCCGCGGCCGCCCTCGGCCTGCAGGGTCTCCAGCATCTGCCCGCCTCTGGCCTTCAGCGCGGCGAACCGGTCTGCGTCCTTCGGCGTCATGGGTCCAGATCCGGGAAACGGTGGGCGCCATCGTCGCCCAGCGGCAGGGGGGCGATCCAGGCGATGTCCGTGCGCCGCAGCCGCCGGTAGAGATGCGGGAACAGCGCGCCGCCGCGCGAGGGTTCCCATTTCAGCGCGTCGCCCAGCGGCCCGGCCGCGACCGCGGCCAGCACCAGATCGTCCTCGCCGGCGAAGTGGCGGGCGGCGGTCTCGGCCGCCTGGGCGGCGGTCGAGAAATGGATGAAGCCGTCGGCCACATCGACCGGGGCGCCGGCGGTCTCGCCGTCGCGGTCCAGGGCGGCGAAGTCTTCCGCGCGAAGGATCTTGTAAATGAACATGCCCGAGCCATGCCGTCACGGCAGGTGACGGTCAAGCCCCGCCCCGGCGGCAAGCCGGTTTGACCCCGCGGAAAAACGTGCCACGATCATCCTGCAACACCGACGGGCGCCGGAACCGGTGCCGCAGCGAGGAGGCACTGCCATGATCCCCCGGAAATTCCCCCGCATCCTGCCAAGCCTGGCGCTGGCTCTGGCTGTCACCGGCGGTAGCGCGGCACAGGCCGAGTTCAGCCTCACCATCCTGCACACCAACGACTTCCATGCCCGCTTCGAGCCGATCAGCAAGTTCGACAGCACCTGCCCCGAGGCCGACAATGCCGAGGGCAAGTGCTTCGGCGGCTCGGCCCGGCTGGCCACCGCGATCGCCGATGCCCGAGCGCGGGCCGGCAATGCCTCGATCCTGGTGGATGGCGGCGACCAGTTCCAGGGCACGCTGTTCTATACCTATTACAAGGGCGCGGTCTCGGCCGAGTTCATGAACAGGATGGGCTATGACGCGATGACCGTGGGCAACCACGAATTCGACGACGGCCCGGAAGTGCTGCGCGGCTTCCTCGACAATGTCGACTTCCCGGTGCTGATGTCGAATGCCGACGTCTCGGCCGAGCCCTTCCTGAAGGACGTGATCCGCAAGTCGAGTGTGGTCGAGGCGGGCGGCGAGAAGATCGGCCTGATCGGCCTGACCACGCCGGACACCGCCGAGATCTCGTCGCCCGGGCCGAACGTGGTGTTTTCCGACCCCTCGAAGGCGGTGCAGGCCGAGGTCGACCGGCTGACCGCCGAAGGCGTCGACAAGATCGTCGTGCTCAGCCACGTGGGCTATGCGGTCGACAAGCAGGTCGCGGCCCAGACCAAAGGCGTCGACGTGATCGTGGGCGGGCATTCCCACACCTATCTGGCCACTGGCGACGACAAGGCCGCCGGTCCCTATCCGACCATGGTGGGCGAGACCGCCATCGTGCAGGCCTATGCCTATGGCAAGTTCCTGGGCGAGCTGAAGGTGGTGTTCGACGATGCCGGCAAGCTCGTCTCGGCGGCCGGCGCGCCGCTCCTGATGGACGGGGCGGTGGTCGAGGACGCGCAGGTGGTGGCCCGGGTGCACGAACTGGCCGGCCCGCTGGACGAGATCCGCGCCAAGGTGGTGGGCGAGGCCGCCGCGCCGATCGACGGGTCGCGCGACACCTGCCGGCACGGCGAATGCCAGATGGGCAATCTTGTCGCCGACGCCATGCTGGACCGGGTGAAGGACCAGGGCATCACCATCGCGATCCAGAATGGCGGCGGGGTGCGCGCCTCGGTCGATCAGGGCGAGATCACCATGGGCGAGGTCTATACGGTGCTGCCGTTCCAGAACACGCTCTCGACCTTCTTCGTGACCGGCGCCACCATCAAGGAGGCGCTGGAGAACGGCCTGGCCCAGTTCGACGACCCCGAGAAGGACGGCCGGTTTCCGCAGATCGCCGGCATGAGTTTCCGCTATGACCCGAAGGCGGCGGCGGGCGCGCGCGTCACCGAGATCATGGTGGCCGAAGGCGACGGCTTCGTGCCGATCGACCCGGCCAAGCCTTATGGCGTGGTGTCGAACAACTTCGTCCGCGGCGGCGGCGACGGCTACAGGATGCTGGTGGACGCCACCGACGCCTATGACTTCGGCCCCGATCTGGCCGAGGTGGTCTCGGCCTATCTGGCTTCCAACGCACCCTATCAGCCCTATACCGACGGGCGCATCACGCCGGTGGACTGAGGGTTTCCGGCCGGCCCCGCGGGTTTCCGGCCGGTTCGGGGCTCGCAGGATCAGCGCCGGCGGCGGATGAGCCCGAAGGTGGCAAGGGCGACGGCCAGGCCGGGCAGCGCCGGCGGCAAGGGCACGGGTACGACCGAGGTCAGCCGGAAAACCAGATCGGGGTTGTCATGGGCCGCGTCCACGCCTTCGTCCTCGCGGATCAGGCCGATGCCCGGCGCATAATATTTCAGTCCGATCTTGCCCGGCTCAAGCTGCGTCGTCTCGGCCACCACGAGCACGTCGGTGAAATCGCCGAAGGGCACGCGCAGCATGCGGTCGAAGGCGAGGATCTCGGCCTCGTCCAAGGCGCTGTCAGCTGCGGCGTACTCCTGGAAATAGGCGAAGCCGGGCGCCGGGTCGGCGGGCATGATGAAGCCGGGCAAGGCGCCGTTGATGCCGGCCAACCAGGACGAGGCGGTGTTGGTGTCGATCAGCACGCCGCTGTCGTCATAGACAGAGTTGGTCACGTCCTCGCCGAAGTACCAGACGTTGCCGTTGGTATCCTGGGCGTAGTAATCGTGGGTCTCCTCGACCAGACGCCCGTCCTCATAGGCGCGGTCGAGCATGGTCTGGGTCTGGATCCCCAGGATCACCCGCCCGGCGCCGGCCCCGGAAAGTTCCGAGCGTTCGGTGAAGGGTTCGCCCTCTGCGTCGATGCCTTCGGCTTTCAGCACCGCGGTCCGGCCCGGGATGACCGGGAAATAGCGGTTGTCGATCGGCGTGCCGGGAAGGAAGACCGCGGCCGAGAGGTCGGGGATCAGCGTGCCGGCACCGGCGGCAGCCGGAACGGCCAGCGCGGCGATCAGCGCGCCGCAGGCAGGGAATCGCAACATGGCAGGGCTCCTGTGACCATGGCGCCATCGGCGGCGCCCGGTCCCATTGCCGCCCGGAACCGCGGCCGGGTCCATCCGGCGTCCGCGCGACGCCGGCTTCGCCTTGATTCCAAAGGCAGGATTGCGGTTCATCCGGCATCCGGCGGATGGCGCTTTCGGCGGGCGTCTGCGCTATCCTGAGGCGGGTCCACCGGCGGGAGCAGCGGCATGACGGGCAACACCGGAACGGCGCTTCGGCGCCTCGCGGCGCTAGGCGGGGTCGGGCTGGGGCTGGCCCTGGGACTCGCCGCGATCGATCCGCTGATGGAGGGCGAGCCGGTCACCCTGCGCGGCTTTCTGGTCGATGTCTTCGACCGGGGTCTGCTGGTCGCGGCGATGATGGCCAGCGCGCTGGCGGTGCTGCGCATCACGCGGGTCGAGGCCGAACAGGCGACGATCCGCAGCGACCTGCACCGGGCGCGGGCCGAAGGCGAAGCCTGGCGGTCGCGGGCACGGCAGCTTCTCGACGGTCTGTCGGGGGCGATCGAGGCCCAGTTCGCCGCCTGGGGTCTGACCCGGGCCGAGGCCGACATTGCCGGGCTCCTGCTGAAGGGCGCCTCGCTGCGGGACATCGCGGCGCTGCGGCGGACCTCCGAGGCGACGATCCGGCAGCAGGCGCAGGCGGTCTATCGCAAGTCGGGGCTGGCCAATCGCGCCGAACTGGCGGCGTTCTTCCTCGAGGACCTGTTCGAGGTGGTCGAGGCTCAGGGGGCCGATGCCGCCGCCAGCCCGCCGGCGGCTCTTGCCCGCCGGCCCTGACCCGGTCAGGGGACGAGGCCCGGTCTCGCGGGCGTCGCCGGCCGCGATCAGCAGTCCGGCTTGCCGGTGGTGGCCTGCCGCATGGTCTGGATCGTCTGCAGCAGCGCGTCGGCGCCCTGCTGCATCTGCTCGCGGCTGGCCTTGTCGGGGTTCAGCGCCTTGTCGGCGGTGACCTGATCGACGATGGCGGCGGCGTCCTCGGGCTTGCCGGTCTCGGTCAGCAGCGCGGCCTCGATGAACTCGGCGAACAGCCGCTCGCCCGGCTTCTTGCTTTTCGCGGCCTTGCCGGCCAGCGCCATGGCCTCGTCGATCTGGCAGGACGCGGCGGCGTTCAGCGCGGCCATGTTGGTCTCTCCCGCCATGGTGGCGAGGTCCTGCGCGGCGGCCGGAGCCGCGAGCGCGGCGGACAGCAGGGCAGGGGCGGCAAGGGCGGCAAGGCGGCGCATGGGGACTCCGGTCGGTTCGCGTGCGGGCCGAGCCAAACCCGGTGCCGCGCGCGATGTCAACCGGGGCCGGGGTTGCGGCGGCGCCGCGGCGGGGCTGGCCTGCGGACCCGACCCGGCCTAGTCTGGCGCCCATGTGCGGCCGCTTCGTGATCACCCTGCCCGACGACGCCATGGCCCGGCTGTTCGACGCCGTGCCGGCCAACGACCTGCCCGCGGTGCCGAACTTCAACGTCTGCCCGACCAACCGGATCCACGCGGTGGTGTCGGCCGAGGGCCGCCGCCGGCTGGTGGCGATGCGCTGGGGCTTCCTGCCGCACTGGTACAAGACCGAGACCGACGGCCCGCTGCTGATCAACGCCCGCGCCGACACCATCGCCGAGAAGCCCGCCTTCCGCGCCGCCGCGCGGGAACGGCGCTGCCTGATCCCGGCCTCGGGCTTCTACGAATGGACCAAGGACGCCGACGGCAAGCGCCTGCCGTGGTACATCCACCGGCCCGACGGGGCGCCCTTCGCCTTCGCCGGGGTCTGGCAGGACTGGGCACCCAAGGACGGCGGCGACCGCCTCGCCACCTGCGCCATCGTCACCACCGGCACCAACGGGACGCTGGCCCATATCCACGACCGGATGCCGGTGATCCTCGCGGCGCCCGACTGGCCGCTCTGGCTGGGCGAGGCCGGGAAGGGCGCGGCGGCGCTGATGCAGCCCGCCGCCGACGCCGACGTTACCGCCTACCGGGTGGCGCCCGCGGTCAATTCCAACCGCGCCAGCGGCCCCGGGCTGATCGCGCCGCTGGCCGCCTGAAGCTCAGGCCGGCACTGCCGCGGTCGCCTCGATCTCGACCACGAATTCGGGCCGGGTGAAGCCCGACACGATCACCAGGGTCGAGGCCGGCAGCCGGTCCATCCCCGCCAGCCAGGCATCCCGCGCCGCCATGTAGCCGGCCATGTGGGCGCGGTCGGTCACATAGGCGTTCAGCCGCACCACCGCGGCCCGGCCCGCCCCGGCCTCGGCCAGGATCGCGTCCAGATTGGCAAAGCAGATCGCCGCCTGCGCCGCCGCGCCCTCGGGCACGCTGCCGTCGGCCGCCAGCCCCAGCTGGCCCGAGGTGACCACCAGCCGGTGCCCGGCGGGCACCTCGACGCCATGGGCATAGCGCGCGAAGGGCGGCGCGATCGTGGGCGGGGCAAGCATGCGCATGGGCGTCTCCGTCTTTCCCCGACCATGGCCGCGGCGCCGCGGGAACGGGCGGAAATATCGCGCCTTGCCCGCAAAACGGACCTCGCGCCGCTGCAAACGGCAGCATAGAAGGCGAAAACGGATGAATCTCTGTGCGACCACCGGGGCCGGGCGCCGAAGGCGCGGGTTGTGATTCCGGAATCCCGGGCGCGGACAGAAGGTTCCATCCTGACTCGACAACGGTTCTGACAGGGAGACCGGAATGACCAGACTCGCATGGGCGACCGCCGCCGCGGCCGTCCTGACCGCACCCGCCGCCGTGGCGCAGGGCGCGCCGGTGAGCTTCGGCACCAACTGGGTCGCCGAGGCCGAGCATGGCGGCTATTACCAGGCGGTGGCGGACGGTACCTATGCCGCCTGCGGCCTCGACGTGACCATCGTGCCGGGCGGGCCGCAGGTGAACAACCGGGCCCTGATGCTGGCGGGCAAGATCGACTATCACATGGGCGGCGACCTCTTGAACGCGTTCAACGCGGCCAAGGAAGGCGTCCCGGTGGTCGCGGTCGCGGCGACCTTCCAGAAGCACCCGCAGGTCATCGTCACCCATCCGGGCAAGGCCAAGACCTTCGAGGATCTGAAGGCGCTGAACCTGTTCATCGCCGAGTCGAGCCTGCCGTCCTTCTATCAGTGGATGATGGCGGCCTATGGCTTCACCATGGAACAGCGGCTGCCCTACAACTTCAACCCGGCGCCCTTCGTCGCGGACGAAAACACCGGCATGCAGGGCTACCTGACCTCGGAACCCTATGCGGTCGAGAAGGAAGGCGGCTTCGTGCCCGACGTGTTCCTGATCGCCGATGCCGGCTATTCGACCTATTCGACCACGATCGAGACCATGGCCGACACCGTCGCCGGCAAGCCCGAACAGGTCGCCTGCTTCGTCGATGGCTCGGCCAAGGGCTGGTACACCTACCTTTATGGCGACCGGTCCAAGGCCGACGCGATGATCCTGGCCGACAACCCGGACATGACCCAGGCCCAGATCGACTATTCCGTCGCCAAGATGAAGGAATACGGCATCGTCGATTCCGGCGATGCGCTGACCCTCGGGATCGGCGCGATGACCGACGCGAAGGTCGCCGACTTCTACGACAAGATGGTCAAGGCCGGGGTGATGGAGCCGGGGCTTGACTACAAGGCGTCCTACACGACCCAGTTCGTGAACAAGGGCGTCGGCATGGAGCTGAAGCCGGCCAACTGACCCGCCGGGCGCCCCGCGCTTGCGGGGTCTGACAGGGCCGGGGGCCGGGGCGGCCTTCGGCGTTTCTTGCGGAACGGCCGGGCTGACGCCCGGGCAGGAGTCTTCGACATGGCCACAGCGCCGTTGGGACATCGGGCGCCGCTCTTGCGCCTGAGCGGCATCAACAAGACCTTCTCGGGTCCGGTGGTGGCGCTGGACGGCATGTCGCTGACCCTGAACGCCGGCGATTTCGTGTCGCTGCTGGGCCCCTCGGGCTGCGGCAAGTCCACCGCGCTCAGGATCATGGCCGGGCTGATCCGCCCCACCGCGGGCCGGATCGACTGGCCGGTGACCCAGAAGCCCGGCGATCTGGGCGTGGTGTTCCAGGATGCGACCCTGATGCCCTGGGCGACGGTGGCGCGGAACGTCTGGCTGCCGTTCCGGCTGCGCGGCCGCCCCTTCGCCGAGGTCGAGGACAAGGTCGAGGAGGCGCTGGCGCTGGTCGGGCTGGGCGGCTTCGCCGACGCCTATCCGCGCGAGCTGTCGGGGGGCATGAAGATGCGGGTCTCGATCGCCCGGGCGATGGTGACCCATCCGAAGCTGATCCTGATGGACGAACCCTTCGCCGCGCTGGACGAGATCACCCGCTTCAAGCTGAACAACGACCTTCTGGCCCTGAAGGAGAAGATCGGCTGCACCGTGGTCTTCGTCACCCATTCGGTGTTCGAATCGGTGTTCCTGTCGGACCGGATCGTGGTCATGGCCGCCCGCCCCGGCCGGGTGGTCGAGGAACTGGCGGTCAGCGAACCCTATCCGCGCACCGAGGCCTTCCGCACCTCGGCCGCCTATGCCGGCCATTGCCGGGCCGCCTCGGACGCGCTGCACCGGGCGATGGGGGAAGCCGCATGAGCCGGCCGGCCGATCCCGAATCCATCGTCGCGGTCACGCCCGACCGGCCCGACCTGCTCGACCTGCCCGATCTGGACGAGCAGCGCCGCCTCGGCCGCGAGCGGGTCGAGCGGATCGCGCGCTGGGTGCTGCCGCTGGCGGTGATGGCGCTGGCGATCTGGTTCTGGGGCCGCATCGTGGTCTGGAACGGGATCCCAAAGTACATCCTGCCCGCGCCCTGGGACGTCTGGGCCAGCCTGACCGGCGACTGGGCGATGCTGTCCGGGGCGGCGGCGCTGACCGGGCAGATCACCCTGATGGCGCTGGCGCTGGCGGTGATCGGCGGGGCGGGGCTGGCGATCCTGTTCAACCAGTCCAAGGTGCTGGAACTGTCGCTCTATCCCTATGCGGTGATCCTGCAGGTGACGCCGGTGGTGGCGGTGGCGCCGCTGATCTTCATCTATGTGGACAACCGGGTCGCGGCGATGCTGCTCTGCGCCTGGATCGTCGCCTTCTTCCCGGTGCTGAGTTCCACCACGCTGGGGCTCAGGTCGGTGGACCCGAACCTGTCGGACCTGTTCCGGATCTATGGCGCGACCCGCTGGCAGCGGCTGATCCACCTGCAGCTGCCCTCGGCGCTGCCCTATTTCCTCGGCGGCGTGAAGATCGCCGGCGGGCTCAGCCTGATCGGCGCGGTGGTGGCCGAACTGGTCGCCGGCACCGGCGGCGTCGGGGCCGGGCTGGCGGCCCGGATCCAGGAGGCCGGCTACCGGCTGAACATCGCCCGGATGTTCGCAGCGCTGGCGCTGATTGCCGCGATGGGCGTGTTCCTGTTTGCCGCCCTGTCCCTGCTGTCCCATCTTCTGCTCAGGAAATGGCACGAAAGCGCCCTTTCGCAGGAGCGATAGGGCAGGACGCGGAAGCGGCCGCAGATAGGCCGCAGACGGGCCGCAAGACTGGCCGCGACAGATCGAGGACCGACGATGGATTTCCGGACCCTTCCCAGCGGCGATTTCACGCTGGCCAACGTGACCGTTCCGGCCTGCCTTCTGGGCCAGCCCGGCGATCTGGTCCGCACCGAGATCTCGGTGGTGGGCGGGCGGATCGGCCCGCCCCAGGCGCTGGCGGTGGATATGGCCGGCGCCATGGTGCTGCCCGCCTTCACCGACATGCACACCCATCTGGACAAGGGCCATATCTGGGGCCGCGCGCCGAACCCGGACGGCACCTTCATGGGCGCGCTGCAGACCGTCGCCGCCGACCGCGCCGCCAACTGGTCGGCCGACGACGTGCGCAGCCGGATGGATTTTGCCCTGCGCTCGGCCCATGCCCACGGCACCGCCGCGATCCGCACCCATCTCGACTCGATCCCGCCCCAGGACGACATCAGCTGGGCGGTGTTCCGCGAGACCCGCGCCGACTGGGAAGGGCGCATCGCGCTGCAGGCCGCCTGCCTCGTCGGCGCCGAGCTGGTGGACCCCGACGGCCCCTACCGCCGCACCGCCGATCTGGTGGCCGAGTCCGGCGGCATCCTCGGCATGGTCGCCTATCCGCTGCCCGACCTGACCGACCGGCTGCGCGCCTTCTTCCGGCTGGCGGCGGATCGCGGCCTTGCCGCCGACCTGCATGTGGACGAGACCATGGACCCCGCGTCCGAATGCCTGCGTGCCATCGCCGAGACGGTGCTCGAGACCGGCTTCGCCGCCCCGGTGGTGGTCGGCCATTGCTGCTCGCTTTCGACCCAGGACGAGGCCCGCGCGCTTTCCACCCTCGATCTGGTGGCGCGGGCCGGTCTGCACATGGTCTCGCTGCCGATGTGCAACCTCTACCTGCAGGACCGCCACCCGGGCCGCACCCCGCGCGGCCGCGGCATCACCCTGGTCCACGAGGCGGCGGCGCGGGGCATCAACGTCAGCTTCGCCTCGGACAACACCCGCGACCCGTTCTATGCCTATGGCGATCTCGACATGCTGGAAGTGCTGCGCGAGGCGACAAGGATCGGCCATCTGGACCATTCCCGCGCCGACTGGGTCAGTGCCGTCCTCGCCAACCCCGCCCGGGCCTGCGGCTTCCCCGCGCCCAGCCTTGCCGAAGGCGCGCCGGCCGATCTGGTGATCTTCCGCGCCCGCAGCTGGACCGAACTCTTCGCCCGCCCGCAATCCGATCGCATCGTGCTCAGGTCCGGCCAGGCGATCGACCGCACCCTGCCCGACCATGCCGAACTCGACCACCTGATGGGAACCCGATGACCGCCCAGATCGCCGCCGCCCGCGCCGCCCTCGCCCATCTCGACCTCGAGACCAAGGACACCGCGATCCGGGCCAAAAGCCGGGACTTCTTCTGGTACTCGCCGGTGCTGAAGGCCCGGCTGGACCATGTGGTGGCCGATTTCGTGGTCTCGCCCCGCACCCAGGCCGAGGTGATCGAGGTGCTGAAGGTCTGCCATGCCCATGACGTGCCGGTGACGGTGCGGGGCGCGGGCACCGGCAATTACGGCCAGGCGATGCCGCTGGCCGGGGGCTGCGTGATGCATCTCCAGCACCTGAACCGGGTGCTCGCGGTCCATCCCGGCCGGGTCATCGCCGAACCGGGCTGCCTGCTGAAGGATGTGGACGAGGTCTGCCGCGCCGAATCCGGGCAGGAACTGCGGCTGTTCTCGTCGACCTGGGCCACCGCCTCGATCGGCGGCTTCATCGCCGGCGGCTCGGGCGGGGTCGGCTCGGTCCGCTGGGGCGCGCTGCGCGACCTTGGCAACATCATCCGCCTGCGCGTCGTGACCATGGAGGCCGAGCCGCGCATCCTCGACTTCCGCGGCGAGGAACTGGCCCGGGTCAGCCATGCCTATGGCACCAACGGCATCATCACCGAGGTCGAGATGCCGCTCGCCCCGGCCTATGACTGGACCGGCGTCTTCCTGTCCTTCCGCGACTTCATGGAAGCCGCCACCTTTGCCGAGGATCTGGCCCGGCAGGACGGCATCCTGATCAAGCTCGCCTCGGTGTTCGAGGCGCCGACGGCGCATGACTACTTCCCGCGGGTGAAGCCCCATGTGGACGAGGGCGACCATCTGGTCGCGCTGATGGTGGCGCCGCACGCCATGGACGGCTTCCTCACCTTCCTCGGCCGCCACCCCGAGGCCCGGCTGATCTACCGCTCGGATGCCGACGACTGGCCGCGCACCCCGGGGCTGGTCTTCGAATATGCCTGGAACCACACCACGCTGAGGGCGCTGAAGGTGGATCCGTCGATTACCTACCTGCAGGTCCGCTACGGCTCCCCCGATCACCTGAAACTGGTCGCCCAGATCCGCGACCGCTTCAGCCCCGAGGTGTTGCAGCATCTGGAAGTGATCCGCGAGGGCGGCAAGGTCTGCTTCGCCGGCCTGTCGCTGGTGAAGTTCACCACCGAGGCGCGGCTGGACGAGATCATCCGCCTGCACGAGGAGGCCGGTGCGATGATCTTCAACCCGCACCGCTACACGCTGGAGGAAGGCGGCCGGCAGACCGTCGACGATCGCCAGCTCGCCTTCAAGCGCGAGGCCGACCCCAAGGGCCTCTTGAACCCCGGCAAGATGATCGCCTGGGACGATCCGGACTGGGCCTATGACCGGATGTATGTCTGGCCCGGGCTGCAGGGCGCGCGATGACCCGGGCACTGGTCCTCTTCGCCCATCCCTGCGGCGAAAGCCTTGGCGCTGCGCTGCACGACCGGGTGGTGGGCAGCCTGAAGGGGCGCGGCTGGGAGGTGGACGATTGCGACCTCTATGCCGAAGGCTTCCAGCCGGTCCTGACCGAGGCGGAACGGCGCTTCTATCACGACGAACCCGACAACATCGCGCCGGTGGCCGAATACGTCGCCCGGCTGCGTGCGGCCGAGGCGCTGGTGATGGTGTTTCCGGTCTGGAACTTCGGCTATCCGGCGATCCTGAAGGGCTTCCTTGACCGGGTGTTCCTGCCCGGCGTGTCGTTCCGGCTGGAAAACGGCAAGGTGAAGCCGAACCTCACCCATGTGCGCAAGCTGGCCGCGGTGACGACCTATGGCGGCACCCGGCTGCGCGCCATCATGGCCGGCGACCCGCCGCGGAAATGCGTGACCCGGGCGGTCTGGCATGTCTGCCGGCCGGACCGGATGCGCTACCTTGCCCTCTACGACATGAACCGCGCCGACCAGGCCCGCCGCGCGGCCTATCTCGACCATGTGGGCCGCGAGATGGAGCGTTTGTGATGCGTGCGCTTGTGATCTATTGCCACCCGAACCCGGACAGCTTCACCGCTGCGGTGCGCGACGTGGTGACGGCGCGCCTTGCCCTCGCAGGGGCCGAGATCCGCGTGGTCGATGTTTATGCCGACGGGTTCGACCCGATCCTCGACCGGGCCGAGCTGGACCTCTACGAGGATCTCGCCCGGAACACCCTTGCCGTGGCCGACCATGCCGCCCTGCTGAGATGGTGCAACACGCTGGTCTTCGTCTATCCGACCTGGTGGTACGGGCTTCCGGCACGACTGAAAGGCTGGCTCGACCGGGTGCTGGTGCCGGGGCTGGCCTTTCTGATGCCCGACGGCGTGAACCGGACGATCCGGCCCGGCCTGACCCACATCACCGGACTGGCGGTCTTCACCACCTGCGGCGCCTCGTGGTGGCTGACCACCTTCGTCGGCGCGCCGGGGCGGCGTACGCTGCTCAGGGGCGTGCGGCTGATCTGCGCGCCGCGCTGCCGGACCGCCTTCGCGGCCCATTACCTGATGGACAGTTCGACCCCGGACAGCCGCGCCCGGCATCTGGCGCGGGTGGCGGCGAAGGTCGACCGCTTCGCGGGCGCAGGCGCGGGCAGGCAGGCGAAGGCCCAGCCGGCATGACCGGCGATCCGGTTCCACCCGGTCAGCGGCGAGCTGGTTGCCGCGGTCCTGGCCGAAGCCGACCGCTTCTTCGGCCTGCCCGCGGCCGGGAAGGCCGGGCTCGCAATCTCGCTCAGCCCGCACAACCGGGGCTGGGCCGCCCTGGGGCTCGAGCGGCTGGACGAGGCCTCGGGTCAGGTCGACCGCAAGGAGGCCTTCAACATCGGCTTCGACCTGTCGCCGCGGGATCCGCGCGTGGTGGCGGGCGAGGCGTTCCGAGGGGTGAACGTCTGGCCCGACCTGCCCGGGTTCCGCGAGACCCTGCTGGCTTACTACGATGCCTGCCTGTCGCTGGGGGTGGGGCTGCACCGCGCCTTCGCCCGGGACCTCGGTCTGGCCGAGGACCATTTCGCCCCCTTCTTCACCGAGCCGATGGCGACGCTCCGGCTGCTCCACTATCCCCCGGCAACCGGCGCCGCGGGCGAGATCGGGGCCGGCGCCCATACCGACTACGGCTCGATCACGCTGCTGATGACCGATGGCGAGCCGGGGCTGCAGGCGCGGCCGCGCGGCGGCGACTGGATCGACGTGCCGCATCTGGACGGCGCCTTCGTGGTGAATATCGGCGACTGCCTGATGCGGTGGACCAACGACATCTACGTCTCGACGCCGCACCGGGTGCTGCCACCGAAGCGCCGGCGGCGCAGCGTCGCCTTCTTCCTCGATCCGAACCCCGATGCGGTGATCGCGGCCCTGCCCGGGACCGGCGCCGCGAGGTACCCGCCCGTCACCGGCGCGGACTATCTCCGCTCGCGGCTCGACGCCACCTACCGGACGGAGGACAGGGGATGAGGCGGCTCGACTGGGCAGACTACCGCGCGGCGGAATTCGACGGGCTCGACCCCGAAAGCGTGATCGCCATCCTGCCCACGGCGGCGATCGAACAGCACGGGCCGCACCTGCCGGTCGGCACCGACATGGCTATCGCCGAGGGCATGCTGGCCGAACTGCGCCGGCAAGCGCCCGCCGATCTGGACCTGCGCATCCTGCCGGTGCAGGCGGTGGGGAAGTCGAACGAACACCTGTTCGCCGCCGGGACCCTGACCCTGACCGCGGCGACCGCGCTGGCGGCCTGGGTCGAGATCGGCCTCTCGGTGGCCCGCGCCGGGGTGCGCAAGATCGTCATCGTCAATTCCCATGGCGGCAACCTCGACCTGGTCTCGATCCTCTCGCGGGAACTGCGGGTCCGGGCCGGCATGCTGGCGGTGAAGTGCCAGTGGAGCGGCTTCGGCCATCCCGACGGCCTGTTTGCCTCGGACGAGCTGCGCTTCGGCATCCATGGCGGCGACGTGGAAACCTCGCTGATGCTGGCATTCCGCCCCGGCACCGTCGACATGTCCCGGGCCGCCGATTTCCGCTCGACCGCCGAGACCGGGGCGATTCCCCCGGTGGGGCCGCTGTCCTATGGCTGGATCGCCACCGACCTGAACCCCGAAGGCGTGGTCGGCGATGCCTCGCGGGCGACGGCGGCGAAGGGCCATGCGGTGGCGGCGCATCAGGTGGCGGGCTTCATCGACCTGCTGGGCCGGGTGAAGACGATGCCGCTGGCGGGCCTCGACCCGGTGCCGGGCGCCTGATCGGCGCCCGAAACCATTGGCACCGCCCGGCTTGCCTTCGCGCCGGCCAGCGGCGAAGACTCCTACAGAAAACCTACAGGACTCCGACAGGACTCCGACACGGCAGATTCAGGGGGAACCGGCGTGCAGGGCAGCTTCACCATCGCCATCGACGGGCCGGCCGCGGCCGGCAAGGGCACGATCAGCCGGGCGCTGGCGGCCCATTTCGGCTTCCCCCATCTGGATACCGGGCTGCTCTATCGCGCTACCGGGGCCAAGGTGGCCGCCGGCATGGCGCCGCTTGAGGCGGCGGAAAGCCTTTCGCAACAGGACCTTGCCCGCGACGACCTGCGCAGCGGCGAAGCCGGGCAGGCGGCCAGCCGGGTCGCCGCCATGCCCGAGGTGCGCGCGGCGCTGACAGCCTTCCAGCGCAGCTTCGCCCGCCAGGACGGCGGCGCGGTCCTCGACGGCCGCGACATCGGCACCGTGATCTGTCCCGAGGCCGAGGTGAAGCTCTTCATCACCGCCGAAGACGCCACCCGCGCCGAGCGCCGCCTGGCCGAACTGGTGGTGAGCGACCCGGATCTGACCCTGGCCGACGTGCTGGACGACCTGACCGCCCGCGACCGGCGCGACAGCCAGCGCGCCACCGCGCCACTGAAGCCGGCCGAGGATGCGCTGATCCTTGACACCACGCTGATGAGCATCGACGAGGCGGTCGCCGCCGCCATCGCCGCGGTCGAGCTGCGGCTGGGCCGCTGAGCGCGTCCCCCGGAGGACCTGCCGCCACCCGCCGCCCGGCACCGGCGGCCCTTTCCGGCTTGCCTTTTCGCGCTGCTGCGCCTATACGGCGCGCCATCGAACAGGCCGCAAGAAGCCGGGACGCTTGAGGACGAGAGGGTCGGGACACCACCGGCCCTTGTTGTTTTCGGGACCGTCCCCACCTTTCTGCGGCTGACAAACCCCCAAAGACCGGCGGAGACAACCGCCCGGCCCGCAAAGCTCAAGAAGGAAACTGACAGCCTTGGCTCAGAAATCGACCATGGAGGAATTCGAAGCCCTCCTCAACGAAAGCTTCGAGATCGACACGCCGGAAGAAGGTTCCGTCGTGAAGGGCCGTGTGATCGCCATCGAGGCGGGCCAGGCCATCATCGACGTCGGCTACAAGATGGAAGGCCGCGTCGATCTGAAGGAATTCGCCAACCCGGGCGAAGCGCCGGACATCGCCGTGGGCGACGAGGTGGAAGTCTACCTCCGCCAGGTCGAGAACGCGCGGGGCGAAGCGGTGATCAGCCGCGAGATGGCCCGCCGCGAAGCCGCGTGGGACCGTCTGGAAAAGGCCTATGCCGACGAGAACCGCGTCGAAGGCGCGATCTTCGGCCGCGTCAAGGGTGGCTTCACCGTCGATCTGGGCGGTGCCGTGGCCTTCCTGCCGGGCAGCCAGGTCGATGTGCGTCCGGTGCGTGACGCCGGCCCGCTGATGGGTCTGAAGCAGCCCTTCCAGATCCTGAAGATGGACCGCCGCCGTGGCAACATCGTGGTCTCGCGCCGCGCGATCCTGGAAGAAAGCCGCGCCGAACAGCGCGCGGAAGTCATCGCCAAGCTGACCGAAGGCGACATCGTCGACGGCGTCGTCAAGAACATCACCGAATACGGGGCGTTCGTGGACCTGGGCGGCGTGGACGGCCTGCTGCACGTCACCGACATGGCCTGGCGCCGGGTCAACCACCCCTCCGAGATCCTGGCCATCGGCGAGACCGTCAAGGTCCAGGTCGTCAAGGTCAACAAGGAAACCCACCGCATCAGCCTCGGCATGAAGCAGCTGCTGGACGATCCGTGGGATTCGGTGGCCTCGAAGTATCCGCTGAACTCGGTCCATACCGGCCGCGTCACCAACATCACCGACTACGGCGCCTTCGTGGAGCTGGAGCCGGGGGTCGAGGGCCTGGTCCACGTCTCGGAAATGTCCTGGACCAAGAAGAACGTGCATCCCGGCAAGATCGTCTCCACCTCGCAGGAAGTGGAAGTCATGGTGCTGGAGATCGACTCGGCCAAGCGCCGGGTGTCGCTCGGCCTCAAGCAGACCATGCGCAACCCGTGGGAAGTCTTCGAAGAGAAGCACCCGGTCGGCTCGATCGTCGAAGGCGAAGTCAAGAACATCACCGAATTCGGTCTGTTCGTGGGCCTCGACGACGACATCGACGGCATGGTGCACCTCAGCGACCTCACCTGGCAGGGCCGGGGCGAGGACGTCATCGGCAACTACCGCAAGGGCGACGTGGTCAAGGCCGTGGTCACCGAGGTCGACACCGACAAGGAGCGGATCTCGCTCTCGATCAAGTCGGTCGAAGGCGATCCCTTCGCCGAGGCGATCAGCGGCGTGAAGCGTGGCTCGGTGGTGACCGTCGAGGTGACCGCGATCGAGGATGGCGGGATCGAAGTGTCCTACGAGGGCGCGAAATCCTTCATCCGCCGCTCGGACCTGAGCCGCGACCGGGCGGAACAGCGCCCCGAGCGCTTCCAGATCGGCACCAAGGTCGACGCCCGCGTGACCAACATCGACCCGAAGACCCGCCGTCTGGGCCTGTCGATCAAGGCCCGCGAGATCGCCGAGGAGCAGGAAGCCGTGCAGCAGTACGGATCCTCGGATTCGGGTGCCTCGCTGGGCGACATCCTTGGCGCGGCGCTGAAAGGCGACTGAGCCTTCGCCGGAACCGGGCCTCCGGTTCGGGCAGGACACACGCGGGGCGTGCCGGGAGACCGGCGCGCCCCGTGCAATTCCGGTCGCGGCGCGGCCCACGCGCCGCCTTCTGCAGCGCAGCATCGGCAACTGCCGCAAAAGCCGCAAGCTGCGGAATCATTATGCCATTTAATCAAAGATTTACTCTGACAATCCCGGGCGAACTCGGCTAATCTCCGTCGCAGGCCGACGGAGACTCGGCAGGATGGCGCGTCATGCCGTCCTGCGATGCTCCCAAAACACGCCGACAACAGGGAACGCCGAGATGATCCGCTCTGAACTGATCCAGAAGATTGCCGACGAGAACCCGCATCTGTACCAGCGCGACGTCGAACGTATCGTGAACACCATCTTCGACGAGGTCATCGAGGCGATGGCCCGGGGCGACCGGGTCGAACTGCGCGGATTTGGAGCCTTTTCGGTGAAGAAGCGGGACGCGAGATTGGGCCGCAACCCGCGCACGGGGGAATCGGTGGACGTGGACCAGAAGCACGTCCCGTTCTTCAAGACCGGCAAGCTGCTGCGCGACCGCCTGAACGGAAAAGCCTGAGGGAGGCCCGATGCGCTTCGTGAAATATCTGGTGCTGGCGCTGATCGCGCTGGTTCTTGTCATCGTCGGCTTCGCCAACCGCGCGCCGGTCACCCTGACCCTGTTCCCGGCGGACCTGGTGCCCTTCACCAAGTTCAACGCGGCGATCACGCTCGAGACCTATCAGGTCGTGTTCGGCGCCATCGCCCTGGGGCTGCTGCTGGGCTTCATCTGGGAATGGCTGCGCGAGCACAAGCACCGCGCCGCCGTGGTGCGCGAGCGGCGCGAGAAGTCGAAGCTGGCCACCGAGGTGAAGAAGCTGAAGGCCGACAAGCCCGAAGGCAAGGACGAGATCCTCGCCCTGGTCGACCGGAAGCCGGCGGCCTGACGGCGATGACCGCAGCCAAGGTCCGGGTCAAGTTCTGCGGACTGACCCGGCCCGCCGATGTGGACGCGGCGGCCGCGGCCGGCGCCGCCTATGTGGGCTTCGTGTTCTTCCCAAAGTCCCCCCGCCATCTTGCCCTTGACGCCGCGCGGGCGCTGGCGCTGGCTGTGCCGGCGGGCGTCGCCAAGGTCGCGCTGACGGTGGATTTGGACGATGCCGGAATCGACGCGATCCTCGGCACGGTTCCCGTCGACGTGCTGCAGCTTCACGGAAGCGAGACGCCCGCCCGGGTGGCCGAGGTGAAGGCGCGGACCGGACTGCCGGTGATCAAGGCGGTGGGCCTTGCCGGGCCGAGGGATCTGGCCAAGCTGGACAGCTTCCTCAAGATCGCCGACCAGATCCTGGTCGATGCGAAGGCTCCGAAGGGCGCGGCGTTGCCCGGCGGCAACGGCATTGCCTTCGACTGGGAGCTGATCGCCGGTCGGCGCTGGCCGCTGCCCTGGCTGCTGGCCGGGGGCCTGACCCCCGGGAATGTCGCCGAGGCGGTCCGCTTGACCGGGGCGCGACAGGTCGATGTCTCGTCCGGGGTGGAAAGCGCGCCGGGGGTGAAGGACCCGGACCGGATGGCGGCGTTTGCGGCGGCGCTGAACCAGGGTTAACGCGGCGCTAACAGGAATCGGCGAGGCGCCGTGAGCCTCTGCGCCGGATCACCTGACGCAAATTCCTTCAAAGGAATTTGCCAAGGCTTTTGGCAAAAGCCTTGGTCCCGGCCGCGCCGCTTGCGCTTTACCCTGCGGTCCGGGGCCGCTATCAGGGCGGCTGATGCCAATGCCAGAAGGGGGAAGCGCCATGCCCGAGGACCGGATCAACAGCTTCACCACCGGGCCTGACGACAAGGGCCGCTTCGGCAGCTTCGGCGGCCGTTTCGTCAGCGAGACGCTGATGCCGCTGATCCTCGCGCTGGAAGCCGAATACGAGCACGCCAAGACCGATCCGGACTTCTGGGCCGAGATGGCCGACCTGTGGACGCACTATGTGGGCCGCCCCAGTCCGATGTATCTTGCGCCGCGCCTGACCGAGCACTGCGGCGGGGCGAAGATCTATTTCAAGCGTGACGAGCTGAACCACACCGGCGCCCACAAGATCAACAACGTGCTGGGCCAGATCCTGCTGGCGCGCCGGATGGGCAAGACCCGGATCATCGCCGAGACCGGCGCCGGCCAGCACGGCGTGGCCACCGCGACGGTCTGTGCCAAGTTCGGGCTGGACTGCGTGGTCTACATGGGCGCCCACGACGTGGAGCGCCAGTCGCCGAACGTGTTCCGCATGAAGCTCCTGGGCGCCACCGTAGTGCCCGTGACCAGCGGGCGCGGCACGCTGAAGGACGCGATGAACGACGCGCTGCGCGACTGGGTGACCAATGTCCGCGACACCTTCTACTGCATCGGCACGGTGGCGGGCCCGCATCCCTATCCGGCGATGGTGCGCGACTTCCAGTCGATCATCGGCAAGGAGGCCAAGGCCCAGCTGATGGAACAGGAAGGCCGGCTGCCCGACACCATCATCGCCGCGATCGGCGGCGGGTCGAACGCCATGGGGCTGTTCTTCCCCTTCCTCGACGACCGCTCGGTGCGGATCATCGGGGTGGAAGCGGGGGGCCATGGCGTCGATGCCCGGATGGAACACTGCGCCTCGCTCACCGGCGGCCGGCCCGGGGTGCTGCACGGCAACCGGACCTATCTGCTGCAGGACGATGACGGCCAGATCCTCGAAGGCCATTCGATCTCGGCCGGGCTCGACTATCCCGGGATCGGCCCGGAGCACGCCTGGCTGCACGAGACCGGCCGAGCCGAATACGTCGCCATCACCGATGCCGAGGCGCTGGAAGCGTTCCAGATCTGCTGCAAGCTGGAGGGCATCATCCCCGCGCTGGAACCCAGCCACGCGCTGGCGCATGTGCTGAAGATCGCCCCCGGACTGCCGAAGGACCACATCCTCTGCATGAACATGTGTGGCCGCGGCGACAAGGACATCTTCACGGTCGCCAAGCATCTGGGCGTCGAACTCTGACCACCGGCATCCGCCGGGGCAGTCTCTGAGGCGCGCGCGGGATCCCGCCAACTGGTGCGGTCCCGGCGGCCCGGCAGGAACTCCGACCGCTGTTGCCTGTTGTCATGGGCACGCAGCACGGAGGACAGCGCGATGACGACGAAGATGCTCACACTCACACGCCTCGGAATGGCAGGGCTCCTGGGGCTGCTTCCCGGGCTGGCTGTCAGCCAGACGATGAACTTCACCCAGGTGGATGCTGACGGCAACGGGACGCTGGGCATGACCGAGTTGACGACCGCCTTCGGGACGGAAGGGGCAGCGCGGGTCCTGGCCAGCCAGGACGCAAACGGCGACGGCATGCTGTCGCGCGCCGAGGCATCGTCGCAATCCACGGGCACCATGTCCGATGGCGCGGACAACGGGGCAGACAGTGGCAGCAACGATGTCCGCGGCTCGGACGCCGGCGATGACGGCGGCAGCAGCGACGGCACCGCTGGCAGCGGCGCTGGGGGCAGCAGTGGTGGCGACCCCCTTCCGGGCGGCAACGGCACCAGCAACTGACAGCATTGGCCCTCGGGCCAGGGGAGCCGCGTCCTGTCATGCCGTGGCGCGGCTTCATTCCACCCGGCGCGGCACCGGTGCGAAGACGCTGAGCTTCATCCAGTCGCGCACCCGTCGCTGCAGCACGGAGGGGCCATCCAGCCGGATCGCCCCGCGCTCGATCTCGTCGCCGAAGCGCGCCAGTCCCATCCAGACCGCAGTCATCGCCCGAAGCTCGGCGGTGATCAGCAGATCGACCTCGTAGCCCGGATCGACGCTGCACAGGTCGACCGCCGCCTGCTCGACCACCAGCCACCAGTCCCGCTGGGCCCCCGGCAGGTCGGGGTACTGAAACTGTATCGTGCAGCGTCCCTTGGGACGCGGGTCCGGGTCGAGGTTGCGGCGGATGTCCCACATCAGCAGCGAGGGGTCGAGGTTGCGCAGCGACAGTCGCGATTCCACCCAGCGCTGGCCCCAGCGGCCAAGGCCGAGGATCAGCGGCCGCAGTTCCTCGCCCGCCTCGGACAGCCGGTATTCGGGGCCGGCGGCGCCGCGCTCGACCCGGATGACGCCGGCAAGTTCCAGTTCTTTCAGGCGCTTGGACAGCAGCGTGGGCGACATCCGCGGCACGCCGCGGCGCAGGTCGCTGAACCGGGTCGAGCCGCACATGAGCTCGCGCAGCACCAGTGGCGTCCAGCGTGTGCAGATCACCTCGGACGCCATCGAGACCGGACAGAACTGGCCGTAGAGGTTCGCGATGTCCATGGCTTTCCTTCCCCCGGCTCGTCAGCATAGCAGATGGCGCCCGGATCCCGAAGCGGGCCGGTACAGTTCCTGCACTTCAGGCCGGCAAGGCGCGGTGAGAGACTGCCCCCATCCAACCAGAGGGGGGAAGACCATGACCACCATGACTGCCGAAGCGCCGATCCGGGGCCGGAACGAGCGCCTGTCCGAGGCGGCCCAGCGGATGGCGGCGGCCTGCGCCCGCCGCGCCGACGCCGTCGACCGCGACGAGACCTTCGTGGCCGAGCACTATCCGGCCATGAAGGCGGCCGGGCTGATCGACGCCGCGGTGCCGGCCGAGCTTGGCGGCGGCGGGGCCAGCCTTGGCGAACTGGCCGAGATGCTGCGGATCCTGGCCCATGGCTGCAGCTCGACCGCGCTGGCGCTGTCGATGCACACCCATCAGGTCGCCTTCCCGGCCTGGCGCTGGCAGCACCAGCCCGAGGCGCGGCCCAAGGTCGAACCGCTGCTGCGCCGGGTCGTGGCGGAAAGGATCGTGCTGCTGTCCTCGGGTGGCAGCGACTGGATCGGCGGATCGGGCCGGGCCGAGCGGGTCGAAGGCGGCTACCGGGTGACCGCCCGGAAGATGTTCGTCAGCGGCGCGCCCGCCGGCGACATCCTGATGACCAGCGCCGTCGCGGCGGAGCCCGAAGGCCCGACCGTGCTGCACTTCCCCTGTCCGATGGCCGCGCCCGAAGTGCAGGTCCTGGACACCTGGCACACGCTGGGGATGCGCGCGACCGGATCCCATGACGTGATGATCGACGGCCTGTTCGTCCCCGACGAGAAGATCGCGGTGAAGCGTCCGGCGGGGCGCTGGCACCCGGTGTTCCACATCCTTGCCACCGTCGCCTTCCCGCTGATCTATGCAGTCTATCTGGGGGTGGCCGAGCGGGCCCGGGACATCGCGGTCGAGATGGCAACGGCGCGTCCGGCCTCGGAGCGGAGCCGCTGGCGGGCCGGCCAGATGGAGACGGCGCTGACCGCGGCCCGGCTGGCCCATGGCCACATGATGGCCGCCGCCGCGCGCAACCAGCCCTCGCCCGCCAGCGTCAACGACGTGATGACCGGCCGCCGGCTGGTCGAGGATAACGCGCTGCGCACGGTCGAGATGGCGCTGGAACTGGCCGGCGGCGCGGGGTTCTATCGCCGGGCGGAACTCGAGCGGCTGTTCCGCGACATCCAGGCCGCGCGCTACCACCCGCTGCAGAAGGAGGCGCAGACCGACTTCGCCGGCGCCATGGCGCTTGGCACCGCGACCGACACGATCTTCTGACGGGGAAGGGGAAGGGGAGGGGCACCGGTCAGCCGGCGCTCTTCTCGTACCGGGCGAGGATCTCCAGCGGCACGATGTCCAGCGCGCGCTCGTGGGTGGCGTCCAGATCCACCTCGGGCGCGACGCCGTCCTCATGGGCCTGAAGGAAGCGCCCCGCACACAGGCACCAGTGGTCGCCGGGCTTCAGGCCGGGAAAGCCGAACTCGGGCCGCGGAGTGCTGAGGTCGTTGCCGACGTATTTCGAGAAGGCCAGGAATTCGGCGTTCACGATGGCGCAGACCGTGTGGCTGCCGCGGTCGGACGCGCCGGTATCGCAGCAACCATTGCGGAAGAAGCCGGTCAGCGGCCGGGTCGAGCAGGGCTTCAGCGCCGCGCCGTAGACATTCCGGGAGGGGGCCTTGTCCATGCTGCGCGCCTTTCGCCTGAGCCTCGGGCCAGCCTAGCGCAACCGCATTCCGGGCTCAACGGAAGCGATCGGCCAGACGTTGCAGCGGGCTGCGCCGGTCCTCGGGCGCGCCGGCTTCCGGCGCCGGTTCCGGGGCGGCTGCCGGCTTTTCGGGCGGGCGCGCCGGCTTCTGCCCGGTGGACGGGCGCGGCGGTGCGACCCGAAGCGCCACCGCATTGAGGAACCTTGCGGAATCGTCCTCGGCCAGGGCCGCGGCGCCGTCGCCGATGCCGCGCAGCAGGGTGTCGAGCCAGTCCAGTTCCGCCTTGGCGAAATCCGACAGCACATAGCCCGCCACCCGGTCCTTGTCGCCGGGATGGCCGATGCCCAGCCGGACCCGGCCATAGGCGTCGCCCAGATGGGCGTGGATCGAGCGCAGGCCGTTATGGCCGGCATGGCCGCCGCCGGTCTTCAGCCGCACCTTGCCGGGGGCGAGGTCGAGTTCGTCGTGGAACACGGTGATCCGGTCGGGGGGGATGCGATAGAACTTCGCCGCCTCGGCCACCGACTGGCCGGAGCGGTTCATGAAGGTCTCGGGTTTCAGCAGGATGACCTTCTCGGCGCCCAGCATGCCCTCGCTGACCCGGCCCTGGAACTTCGCGCGAAACGGCGCGAAATGGTGGTCCTCGGCGATGCGGTCGACGGCCATGTAGCCGATATTGTGGCGGTTTCTGGCGTAGGCGGGGCCCGGGTTGCCGAGGCCGACGAACAGTCGCATGGGGGCCTCCAAGGGCTGGCGGGCGTTGACCTGGCTCGGCTTCTGCCGTGAACTGGCAGCCGCAGTGGCGCACAGGAGCGATAGATGTACCTGACGATGAACCGCTTCAAGGTCAAGCTGGGGCAGGAGGCCGCCTTCGAGGAGGTGTGGAAATCCCGCGACAGCCAGCTTACCCAAGTCCCCGGATTCGTTGCCTTTCACCTGATGAAGGGCGAGGCTGGCGAGGGCTTTCGCCTGTATGCCTCGCACACGATGTGGGCGTCCGAAGAGGCGTTCCGGGACTGGACAAGGTCCGAGGCGTTCCGGGCCGCCCATGCCGGGGCGAAGGGCCATTCGGGGATCTACATGGGGCCGCCGGAGCTGGAGGTCTTCACCTCGGTGCAGGAAATCGCGGCGTAGGTTTCCTGTCGGTTTTCTGTAGGAGTCCCGCAGGAGGCCCGCACGCAGGCCTCAGGCGGCGTTAACCGCGCCCGGCAGAGGATCGGTGCCGGGCCTGATCCGGTCCCGACCCAGCCAGAGGACGCCGATCCGACCATGCCCGCTCGTTACGACTCCCGACCCGACTCCCGACCCGCCCCCGCCCGCCAGCGCCTGCACCGCAAGAAGCCGGAGGTTGGCCAGACCAAGACCGCCCGGCTGGCCTATGAGCGGGTGATCGGCAATGTGGTCGATCTGGAATATGACGGGCTGACCCCCTACTGGGTCCGCGACC
>JBGAOK010000009.1:0-55864 GCA_044221805.1 Meridianimarinicoccus sp. | reverse complement strand
TGTGGCCGCAGAGCACCACGTCCACCTCGGGCAAGGCGGCGACGGCGAGGCTCGCATCCTCGGCCCCGGCCGCGGCATCGCACCGGCCGAGGCCGGAATGGCAGAGCACCAGCACCAGATCCGCGCCCTCGGCCCGGAGGGCGGCGGCATGGGCGGCGACGGCGGCGACGATGTCCCGGCCGGCGAGCCGGCCGTCGAGGATGTCGCCGTCCCAGCCCAGAGTCTGGGGCGGCGTCGCACCGACAAGGCCGATGCGCAGGGGGTGCGTGCGCCCGTCGCCATCGGTGACGCTGCGCTCGAGGATCGTCCGCGGTGGGGCGAAGGGCGTGTCGTCGACCGGCCCGGCGCCAAGCGCCCGCACCAGGTTGGCGCAGAGCACCGGAAAGCCGGCCGCGGCGGTCGCCGCCGCGAGCCTGTCGAGGCCGAAGTTGAAGTCGTGGTTGCCAAGCGCGGCGGCATCGTAGCCGAGCGCGGTCATCGCCGCGATCACCGGATGGGGGCCGGCTTCTTGCGCCTCCATGGCCAGGTCGGCCAGGGCGGTGCCCTGCAGCATATCGCCGGAATCGACCAGGATCGACGCCGGCGCCTCGGCGCGCGCGTCCCGGATCATCGGCGCCAGGGCGGCCAGCCCGCGCTGGACGGTCGGGCGGCCGGTCGCATAGGCATGCGGCCAGATCGTACCGTGCAGGTCGGTGGTGCCGAGAATCCGCAGGCGGCCGTCCCGGATGTGTCGGGGGATGTCTGGTGCGTCGGTAATGGCGGGCCCCGTTTCTATCCTTGGGCGAGCTTGCCCCTCGGGCCGGCGGGATGCAACCCGCTGGGTCGGCAGACGGGACAGGCACAGGGGCCGTCGGGAAGAAGGAGGGAAGAAGAGCGGCTCCCGCCCGTCTTCGCCGGCCGCTGGCGCAGCCGGCTCATCCCGTTGGGCCGGGCCCCGCCCCGTCCGGGGCGGGGCGGCAGCCCCGCTCTGGCGGGCGCAACAGGCCTGGCAGCCGAGGCTGTCGGCCGGGGAAACCGGGCAGATCCGCCCTTCCCCGGCAAGCGCAGGCCCAGCGGCGCGGCTGCCTCGACCCCGAGCGCGGGTGGGCACGGGGGCGGCACGGGGGCGCAACGGGGGCGGCACGGGGGCGGACGCGAGACGGGTGCGACGCGGGTGCGACGCCGGGCGCAGCGCGTGCACCCGGCAGGCTTGGCGGAATTGCAATCGGGAGGCGGCTGTGCCATGCGGCGGCATGACCATGGGAAATCCCAGCCTTGCCGCGCCGATTGCCGACCTGGTGACCTTCGGGGGATCGGGGCTGGACCGGGCCGGCCATCTGCGCGCCGATCCGGCGCGGATCGCGGCGCTGCTGGCCGACCCGGCGGCGCGGGTGCTGCCGCTGTGGCGGGGCAAGCCGCTGCATGGCGGGGCGGGGCGGCTGGGCTGGCTGGCCCTCGGCCAGACCGGGCTGGAGGACGCGGCCGAGGCGCCGATCTTCCTGGGTCTCGACGAGGCCGGGCCGCGCTTCGCGCTGGACCTGTCGGCCTGGGTGCCCACGGGCGCCGACGCGGCCGAGACCGACCGCTTCGCCGATGCCACCGAGCAGGTCCACCCGGCGTTTCCCGAGGGCCATCACTTCGCCGAGCTGCGCCTGTCGATGACGCGGCTGAGCCCGCGGGATGCGGAACTGGCGGCGACCGCGCGGGCGCTGGTGATGTGGCATGCCCGGCACCGGTTCTGCGCCCATTGCGGCGCGCCGAGCCTGCCCGCCAAGGCCGGCTGGCAGCGCGACTGCCCGGCCTGCGGCGCGGGGCATTTCCCGCGCACCGACCCGGTGGTGATCATGGCGATCACCCATGGCAACGACCTGCTGGTGGGCCGGTCGCCGGGCTGGCCCGAGGGGATGTATTCGCTGCTGGCCGGGTTCATCGAGCCCGGCGAGACCATCGAGGCGGCGGTGCGCCGCGAGGTCTTCGAGGAGGCCGGCGTCCGGGTCGGGCCGGTCGGTTATGTGGTCAGCCAGCCCTGGCCCTTCCCGGCCTCGCTGATGCTGGCCTGCCACGGGCTGGCGGAAAGCCGCGAGATCCGCGTCGATGCCGACGAGATCGAGGATGCCCGCTGGATCTCGCGCGAGGCGATGCTGGACGTGATCTCGGGCGCGGACCGCACCATGACGGCGGCGCGGCCCGGCGCGGTGGCGCGCTTCGTGATCGAACGCTGGCTGGCCGGCCGGCTGGACGGGGTGCCGGGCGGATGAGGATCGATGTCACCACGCCTGTCGCCGCCCCCCAGGCCGAGGTGTTCCGCCGGCTGTCGGATTTCGACCGGCTGGCGTCGCGGATCGGCTCGGATGCGGTGGCGTTGCACCGGGTGGGCGGCGAATGGGTGGCGCAGGTGCGCTTTCACGGCGTCGAGCGGACCGGGCACCTCTACCTGATCGGCATGGCGCCGCCCGAGGCCTACCGGGTCAGGGGCGCCATGGACGGGGTCGAGGCGGTGATGGCGGTGGCGGTGACCGCCGAGGGGCCGTTCCGGTCCCGGGTCGACGTGGCGATCGAGGCGCGCGCGGCCAGCCTGAAGGGGCGCATCCTGGTCCATACCCTTCGGCTGATGCAGCACCGGATGACCGAGCGGCTGGCGGCGCGGCTGGCCGGCTTCGCCCGCGAGATCGAGGCCGAGGTCGCCGTCGGCCCGGTCTGAGCGGGCCTGCCTGCCGGAACGTCGGCGCCCGGGGCGCCGTTCAGGCGTGGCGGCGCGGATCGGCCGGATAGGTGCCGAGGATCGACAGCGTCGTGGTGAAGTAGTCCAGTTCCTCGAGCGCCCGGGCCACGGCGGGCTCGCCGGGATGGCCCTCGATGTCGGCGAAGAACTGGGTGGCGGTGAACGAGCCGTCGAGCATGTAGCTTTCCAGCTTGGTCATGTTCACGCCGTTGGTGGCGAAGCCGCCCATCGCCTTGTAGAGCGCGGCGGGGATGTTGCGCACCCGGAACACGAACGAGGTCATCATCCCCGAACTGCCGCGGGGCGTGGGATCGGGTTCCGGCGACATGACGAGGAAGCGGGTGGTGTTGCGGGAATGGTCCTCGATGTGCCGGGCGAGGACGTCGAGCCCGTAGATCTCACCGGCGATTTCCGAGGCGAGCGCGGCGCGGGCCGGATTGCCCTCCTGGGCGACGATCCGGGCCGAGCCGGCGGTGTCGGCGGCGGCGACCGAGGCGATGCCGTGCTCGCGCAGGAAGCCGCGGCACTGGCCCAGCAGCACGGTGTGGCTCATCGCCTCGCGCACGTCGGCGAGCTTCGTGCCGGGCAGCACCAGCAGGTTGATGTGGACGCGCACGAAGGCTTCGTCGACGATGTGCAGGCCGCTTTCCGGCAGCAGCCGGTGGATGTCGGCGACCCGGCCATAGGTCGAGTTCTCGACCGGCAGCATGGCGAGGTCGGCGCGCCCGTCGCGCACGGCATCGACGACGTCCTCGAAGGTCTCGCAGGGCACGACGGCATCGTCCGGCCGGGCGGTGCGGCAGGCCTCGTGGCTGTAGGCCGCTTTCCGGCAACAGGCGGTGGATGTCGGCGACCCGGCCATAGGTGGAGTTCTCGACCGGCAGCATGGCGAGGTCGGCGCGGCCCTCGCGCACGGCGTCGATCACATCCTCGAAGGTGGGGCAGGGGACCGCGGTGGCACCCGGGCGGGCGGTGCGGCAGGCCTCATGGGAATAGGCGCCCGGTTCTCCCTGGAAGGCGATGCGGGTCATGGGGTGATCGGCGCCTTTTGCGTGCTGTTTCGTGTTGTGCCTGCGCGGTGCTTCGGCCACGGTCAGTCGGACCTTCGCGCGTTTCGTCGCGGCACCTACACCTTGAAGCTGGCAAGGGGAAGCCGCTAGATGACGGCAATTTCGGACCAAGGGGCGGCAAGATGCTTGATACGATGACGGCGACCAAGGTTGTGGGGGGCCTCGGCGGCGCGCTTCTCGTCTTCCTTCTGGGCGGATGGGCGGCGCAGGCGCTTTTCTATACCGGCGGCGGCCACGGTTCCGAGGAACAGGCCTACATGATCGAGGGCGAGGATGATTCCTCGTCGGCGCCCGAGGATGCGGCGCCGGTGGACATGGTCGCGCTGGTGGCCCAGGCTGATCCGGCGCAGGGCGAGAAGGCGTTCAAGCAGTGCGCCGCCTGCCACAAGATCGACGCGCCGGTGAACGGCGCCGGTCCGCATCTGGACGGCGTCGCCGGGCGGCCGATCCATGCGATCGCGGATTTCAAGTACTCGGGCGCGCTGCCCGAGGGCACCTGGACGATCGAGAACCTGAGCGCTTGGCTGACCAACCCGAAGGCCTTCGCGCCGGGCACCTCGATGTCGTTCAAGGGCATCGCGAAGGATGGCGACCGGGCGGCGGTGATCGCCTACCTGATCTCGAAGTCGCCGGAGTTCAAGATGCCGGAGCCGTCCGCCGCCGTGGTGCCGGCCGCTGACGCACCGACCGACACCCCGGCAGAGGCGGCCGCAGACACCGCGAACATCGACGCCGAAGCGGCGACTGCCGCGGCTGCGGCCGGTGCGGCGGTGGTGACCGAAGGCGCTTCGGCCGGCGAGACCGCGGCGATCGAGACCGCCGAGGCGGCCGCGCCGGCAGCCCCCGCTGCCGAACCGGCAGCACCGGCCGCCGAGGCGGCAGCCCCGGCTGCGGCACCTGCGGGCGGCTCGGACATCGCGGCGGCCTTTGCCGCGGCGGATGTGGAGGCCGGCGGCAAGGTGTTCAAGAAATGCGCCGCCTGCCACGTCGCCGACAAGATGGAGAACAAGACCGGCCCCGAGTTGATGAAGATCCTGAACCGCCCGATCGGGTCGGTGGAAGGCTTCGCCTATTCGGGCAAGCTGCCGCAGGGCACCTGGACGCTGGAAAACCTGGACCAGTGGCTGACCAACCCGAAGGCCTTCGCGCCGGGCAACAAGATGGCCTTTGCCGGCCTGAAGAAGGTCGAGGACCGGGCGAACGTGATCGCCTATATCGAAAGCGTCAGCAACTGACCTTGCCCGCGTTGCGGGACGATTGCCAAGGCCGCTCCCCCGGGGGCGGCCTTCTTGCTTGCAGCCGGGGAAGGTCGCTCACCATGGATCACGCCCGCTTGTACGGCTGCAATCCCGGCTTGAGCCTGCGGGGCTGGACCCGTAGCGTGGCGCAGCCCGGCGCCGTGCCGCGCGGGGCGCCGGATGCCGACCGATCGAGGAGAACCCGATGCCGCCCAGACTGAAGACCGCCGTCCCGTTCCGGACATCGGCCCTGCGCGGCAGACCGCGCGGACGCGGCGCGCTGGCCGCGGCGGCGGTGCTGGTGGCCCTGGGTCCGGCGGCCTGGGCCGAGGACGCCCCGGCGGCGGGTGACGTCACGGTGACCTATGCCTATTCCAGCTTCGACGCGGTGAAGTACCCGGCGGACTTCGCCCATCTGGACTATGTCAACCCGGACGCGCCGAAGGGCGGCGAGATCTCGATCTGGTCGCAGGGGACCTTCGACAGCTTCAACCAGTATGCAAGGGCCGGGGTTCCCGCCGCGTTGAACACAATCGGGACCGAGAGCATCCTGACCTCGACCGCGGACGATCCCTACGGGCTCTACTGCTATCTCTGCACCACGCTGGAATATCCCGAGGACCTGTCCTGGGTGATCTTCAACCTGCGCGACGACGTGACCTTCCAGGACGGCACGCCGATGACCGCCGAGGATGTGGCCTTCACCCACAAGCTGTTCCTGGAACAGGGCATCGTCGAGTACCGCAGCCTGGTGGAAGCCTATTACGCCGGGGTCGAGGTGCTGGGCCCGCACCGGATCAAGTTCAGCTTCACCGAGGCCGCGCCGCTGCGCGACCGGGTCGGGCTGGCCGGCGGCACGCCGGTGTTCTCGAAGGCCTGGTTCGAGGCCACCGGCGCCCGGCTGGACCAGAGCACCAAGACCCCGTTCATGTCGACCGGCGCCTATGTGCTGGACAGTTTCGACTACAACCGCCGGGTGGTCTATGCCCGCGACCCCGACTTCTGGGGGGCGAAGAACCCGTTCAACATCGGCCGCAACAACTTCGACCGCATCCGGGTCGAGTATTTCGCCGACAGTTCCGCCGCCTTCGAGGGCTTCAAGTCGGGCGCCTATACCTTCCGCACCGAGACCTCGTCGCAGAGCTGGGCGACCGGCTATGACTTCCCCGGCATCCAGCAGGGCCATGTGAAGCGCGAGGAAATCCCCGACGGCAACGTGGGCACGCATCTGTCCTGGGTGTTCAACCTCGACCAGGAGAAATGGCAGGATCCGCGGGTCCGTCAGGCGGTCGAGATGATGTTCAACTTCGCCTGGTCGAACAAGACGCTGTTCTACGGGCTCTACCAGCAGCCGGCGTCGTTCTGGCCGGGCACCGACCTGGCCGCGAGCGGCGTGCCGGACGAGGCCGAGAAGGCGCTGCTGCAGCCGCTGGTGGACGAGGGGCTACTGCCGGCGTCGATCCTGACCGACGAGGTCGCCGTCCCGGCCGCCCACGAGGCCGAGACCAACCGCCCGTCGCGACAGATCATGCGCGCCGCCGGCGCGCTGCTGGACGAGGCCGGCTGGACCACCGGCGAGGACGGGCTGCGACGCAAGGACGGCAAGGTTCTGGATCTGGTGATCATCCAGCGCGACCCGCTCTATGACCGGGCGATCAACCCGTTCATCGAGAACCTGGCGAACCTCGGCATCCAGGGCCGGCTGGAGCGGGTGGACACCGCGCAATATGTGGAACGCCGCCGCTCGGGCGCGTTCGATCTGGCCAACCAGGCCTTCGACATGGGCTTCGAGCCGTCGGGCGGGCTGGAGCAGTGGTTCGGGTCGAAGACCGCCGACGACAGTTCCCGGAATCTGATGCGGCTGCGCGATCCGGCGGTGGACCGGATCATCGAGACCGTGGTCGCGGCCCAGACCCTGGACGAGCTGAAGCCCAGCGTCCGCGCTCTGGACCGGGTGCTGCGGTCGGTGCGCTTCGACATTCCGCTGTGGTACAGCGACAAGACCTGGGTCGCCTATTACGACATCTTCCGCCACCCCGAGACCCTGCCGCCGCTGGCGGTGGGCGAGCTGGACTGGTGGTGGTACGACGCCGCCGCGGCCGACAGGCTGAAGGCGGCGGGCGCGCTGAGGTAGGCCGGCGATGGGTGCCTATATCCTGCGCCGGCTGGCGCTGATCATCCCGACGCTGATCGGCATCATGCTGATCAACTTCACCCTGGTTCAGTTCGTGCCCGGCGGCCCGGTGGAACAGGTGCTGGCCCGGATGGAAGGGCAGGGCGACGTGTTCAGCGGCATCGCCGGCGGCGGCGACGAGATGGCGAGGAGCGCGCCCCAGGGCACGATCTCGGCCGGCTCGGCCAGCGACAAGTACCTGGGCGCCCGCGGCCTGCCGCCCGAGTTCATCGCCCAGCTGGAGAAGGAATTCGGCTTCGACAAGCCGCCGGTGGAACGGTTCCTGCAGATGCTGTGGAACTATGCCCGCTTCGACTTCGGCCGCAGCTATTTCCGCTCGATCTCGGTGGTCGATCTGGTGAAGGAGAAGATGCCCGTGTCGATCTCGCTGGGGCTGTGGTCGACGCTGATCGCCTATGCGGTGTCGATCCCGCTGGGGATCCGCAAGGCGGTCCGGGACGGCAGCCGCTTCGACACCTGGACCTCGGGGGTGATCATCGTCGGCTATGCGATCCCGGGCTTCCTGTTCGCGGTGCTGCTGCTGGTGCTGTTCGCGGGCGGGTCGTATTTCCAGTGGTTCCCGCTCAGGGGGCTGGTGTCGGACAACTGGAGCGAGCTGTCGTGGCCGGCGCGGATCGCGGATTACTTCTGGCACATCACCCTGCCGGTGCTGGCCTCGACCATCGCCGCCTTCGCGACGCTGACGCTGCTGACCAAGAACAGCTTCCTCGAGGAGATCAAGAAGCAGTACGTGATGACCGCCAAGGCCAAGGGCCTGACCGAGACCAGCGTGCTTTACGGCCATGTGTTCCGCAACGCGATGCTGATCGTGATCGCGGGCTTCCCGGCGGTCTTCGTGTCGGTGTTCTTCGGCGGCTCGCTGATCATCGAGACGATCTTCTCGCTGGACGGGCTGGGAAGGCTGGGCTTCGAGGCGGCGGTCAGCCGGGATTACCCGGTGATCTTCGGCACGCTCTATGTCTTCGGCCTGATCGGGCTCATGATGGGGCTGGTGTCCGACCTGATGTATGTCTGGATCGATCCCCGGATCGACTTCGCCACGCGGGAGACCTGAGGCATGGCGGTTGCCGAAGACATCGAGATCGCGCTGGCGCCGAAGGCCTCGGTGCTGTCGCCCCTGAACCAGCGGCGCTGGCGCAACTTCCGGGCGAACTCCCGCGCGTTCTGGTCGCTGGTCCTTTTCGCCGTGCTGTTCGGCCTGTCGCTGTTCGCCGAGTTCCTGGCCAATGACCGGCCGATCCTGATCCGCTTCCAGGGCGCGTTCTACACGCCGATCTTCCATTTCTACCCCGAGACCCAGTTCGGCGGCGACTTCAAGACCGAAGCCGTCTACCGCGACCCCGAGGTGCGCTGCCTGATCGAGGCGGGCGGGCTGGAAGACTGCTTCGACGATCCCGAGGGCGTCATCGCCGAGGTGCGCGCCACCGGCGCCTTCGCCGGCGCGCCGGTCCAGCGCGGCTGGATCCTGTGGCCGCCGATCCCCTACAGCTTCAACACCGTCAGCGACATCGACGGCACCGCGCCCTCGGCGCCGGACCGGCAGCACTGGCTGGGCACCGACGACACTGCGCGCGACGTGGCGGCGCGGGTGATCTACGGCTTCCGCCTGTCGGTGCTGTTTGCACTGGTGGTGACCGCACTGACCAGCGTGATCGGGGTCGCCGCGGGGGCGGTGCAGGGCTATTTCGGCGGCTGGATCGACCTGACCTTCCAGCGGGTGATCGAGCTGTGGGGGGCGACGCCCAGCCTCTACATCATCATCATCGTCGCGGCGGTGTTCCAGATGAACTTCTGGTTGCTGGTGTTCCTGATGGTGCTGTTCGGCTGGACCGCGCTGGTGGGCGTGGTCCGCGCCGAGTTCCTGCGCGCGCGCAACTTCGAATATGTCCGCGCCGCCCGGGCGCTGGGGGTGTCGAACGGCGTCATCATGGTGCGCCATGTGCTGCCGAATGCGATGGTTGCGACACTGACCATGCTGCCCTTCGTCATCACCGGCACGCTGGGCAGTCTGGCCGCGCTGGACTTCCTGGGCTTCGGGCTGCCGTCTTCGGCGCCGTCGCTGGGCGAGCTGACGCTGCAGGCCAAGCAGAACCTGCAGGCGCCGTGGCTGGGCTTCACCGCCTTCTTCACCTTCGCGATCATGCTGTCGCTGCTGGTGTTCATCTTCGAGGGCGTGCGCGATGCCTTCGACCCCCGGAAGACTTTCGCATGAAGGCCGCCCCATGACCTCGGAAGTCCTGAACGTCGAGAACCTGACCGTCAGCTTCGCCCAGGACGGCCGCGAGGTGCGCGCGGTCAAGGGGGTGAGCTTCTCGGTTGGCGCGGGCGAGACCGTGGCGCTGGTGGGCGAATCCGGGTCGGGCAAGTCGGTGACGGCGCTGTCCACGGTGGCGCTGCTGCCGGACAGCGCGCGGGTCAGCGGGTCGGTGAAGTTCGGCGAGCGCGAGATGGTGGGCGCTCCCGAGGCGCGGCTCCGCGACATCCGCGGCAACGAGATCAGCTTCATCTTCCAGGAGCCGATGACCTCGCTGAACCCGCTCCACACCATCGAGAAGCAGATCGGCGAAAGCCTCGCCCTGCACCAGGGGCTGAAGGGCGACAAGGCGCGGGCGCGGATCATCGACCTGCTGGAAAAGGTCGGCATCCGCGAGGCCGAGAAGCGGCTGGGCGCCTATCCGCACCAGCTGTCGGGCGGCCAGCGCCAGCGGGTGATGATCGCCATGGCGCTGGCGAACGGGCCGAAGCTCTTGATCGCGGACGAGCCGACCACCGCGCTCGACGTGACGATCCAGGCGCAGATCCTCGATCTGCTGCGCAAGCTGAAGGACGACGAGGGGATGAGCCTGCTGTTCATCACCCACGACCTCGGCATCGTGCGCCGCTTCGCCGACCGGGTCTGCGTGATGAAGGACGGCGAGATCGTCGAGTCGGGCCCGACCGAGGCCGTCTTTTCGGCGCCGAAGCACGAGTATACCCGCCGCCTGCTGGCGGCCGAGCCGAAGGGTCGGCCCGACCCCGCCCCCGAAGGCGGCAAGGAGGTGATCGCCTGCGAGAACCTGAAGGTCTGGTTCCCGATCACCGCGGGGCTGTTGCGCCGGACCGTGGGCCATGTGAAGGCGGTGAATGCCGCCACCCTGTCGGTGCGGCAGGGCGAGACGCTGGGGATCGTGGGCGAATCCGGGTCGGGCAAGACCACGCTGGCGCTGGCGCTGATGCGGCTGGTTGGTTCGGAAGGTCCGATCGTGTTTCAGGGCCGGAACCTTCAGGGGTTGAAGTCGCGCGAGCTGCGCCCGGTGCGGCGCGACATGCAGATCGTGTTCCAGGACCCCTATGGCTCGCTCAGCCCGCGGATGAACGTGGGCCAGATCATCGCCGAGGGGCTGGGCGTCCACGGCACCCCGCCGGGCAAGGAGAAGGGCCAGATGGTGGCCGAGATCCTGGCCGAGGTCGGGCTCGACCCGCGGATGGCGCATCGCTATCCGCACGAGTTCTCGGGCGGCCAGCGCCAGCGCATCGCCATCGCCCGCGCGATGATCCTGCGGCCGAAACTGGTGGTGCTGGACGAGCCGACCTCGGCGCTGGACATGACGGTGCAGGTGCAGATCGTCGAGCTGCTGAGGGCGTTGCAGCGGAAATACGGGCTGGCCTATCTGTTCATCAGCCACGACCTGCGCGTGGTCCGCGCGCTCAGCCACAAGGTGATCGTGATGAAGGCGGGCGACATCGTCGAGGCCGGCAGCGGCGCCGAGGTGTTCGACGCGCCCCGGACCGAGTATACCCGCGAGCTTCTGCGCGCCGCGCTGAACATCGAACCCGCCCCCGGCCCCGGCGGCGGCGTGGTGGTGCCGCTGCGCCGACAGGGCAGTTGACCCGGCTGCGCCGATAGGGCGGCTAACCCGGCTGCGCCGACAGGGGGTGTCGCGTCAGGGTCAGACGGCGGTGGAATGCCCCGACCGGGCCATGTCGTAGGCGTCGAAGCTGCGGGCGATCATCCGGGCCAGCGGCCGGCCTTCGGGACGGACGGCGAAGGCCTCGGGCGTCACGACCACATAGTCCGCGAAGGTTGCCACCGCCTCGCGGTAGAGGTCCGACAGCCGGGCGTGGCTGATGCCGTACTGCGCGACCATCTCGGCGCTGTCGATGCGGAAGTCGCACATCAGCGCCTCGATCATCCGGGCGCGCAGCAGATCCTCGCCGGCGAAGGCATGGCCGCGCGCAGCGGCGAAGCGGCCGGCGCGGATGCGGGCGGTGTAGTCGCCGGTTGCGGCCGCGTTCTGGGCATAGCCCTGCGGGAAGCGCGAGATCGCCGAGGCCCCGAGACCGATCAGGACCTGTGCCGGATCATCGGTATAGCCCTGGAAGTTGCGCCGCAGCCCGCCGCTGCGGGCCGCTTTCGACAGGCCGTCGTCGGGCCGGGCAAAATGGTCGATGCCGATCTCGTCGTAGCCGTCCCAGACGAACAGGTCGCGGGCGATGCGGAACAGGTCCAGCCGCTCCTCGGGCGTGGGCAGGCTTTCCGACGGGATCATCGACTGCCGCCGCGCCATCCAGGGCACATGGGCATAGCCGTAGAGTGCCACCCGGTCGGGGCTGAGCGACAGCAGCCGCTGGACGCTGTCGGCGATCCGCGCCCCGGTCTGGTGCGGCAGGCCATAGAGGATGTCGGCGTTCAGGCTGGAGATGCCGCGCTCGCGCAGGCCGTCCACCACCCGGCGGGTGACTTCATAGCTCTGCAGCCGGCCGATCGTTGCCTGGATCAGCGGGTCGAAGTCCTGGATGCCGATGCTGGCCCGGTTCATCCCCGCCGCGATCAGGGCGTCGAGCCGTGCGGTATCGATCTCGTTCGGGTCGATCTCGACCGAGAACTCCGCGCCCTCGGCCAGCGGCGCGGCATCGGCCAGCGCCGCGGCCAGCTCGGTCATCTGCCGCGGCGACAGCAGCGTCGGCGTCCCGCCGCCCCAGTGCAGCCGCGAGACCCGCACGCCGGCCGGCAGTTGCGCCTTCAGGAGCGCAATCTCGGACACGACGGTCTCGAGATAGGCGCGCACGGTATCGGGGTTGCGGGTGCCCTGGGTTCGGCAGGCGCAAAACCAGCACAGCCGCTTGCAGAACGGGATGTGCAGGTAGAGCGAGACCTCGCTCCCCTCGGGGATGGCGGCGATCCACGCCGCCATTTCGGCGGCGCCGACTTGGGCGCCGAACTGCGGCGCCGTGGGGTAACTCGTATAGCGGGGCACCCTGCTGTCAAAGAGTCCCAGCCGGGAGAGTTGATCTGGCCTGTCCATGACCTTTATGTTCCAGAATGTGTTCCGGCGTTTCCTTGATCCGGATCAATCAGGACGGATTATGATCCCGCACCCCAGCTATCTCTCGACGCATGTCCAGTGCTCGGAATGCCCGATCCGGCACCGGGCGGTCTGCGCCCGCTGCGACAGCGCCGAACTGCGCGATCTCGACGCGCTGAAATACTACCGGACGATTCCGGCGGGGCAGGGGATCATCTGGGCCGGCGACTCGATGGACTTCGTCGCTTCGATCGTCGCGGGGATCGCCACCCTGACCCACACCATGGAGGACGGCCGCACCCAGATGGTGGGGCTGCTTCTGCCGTCGGACTTCGTCGGCCGGCCGGGGCGGCCCCGCGCCGCCTATGACGTGACCGCCACGACCGACGTCGTCCTGTGCTGCTTCCGCAAGAAGCCGTTCGAGGATCTGATGCAGCGGACGCCGAACCTGGCCCAGCGTCTGCTGGAGATGACGCTGGACGAACTGGACGCGGCGCGGGAATGGATGCTGCTCCTGGGCCGCAAGACCGCGCGCGAGAAGATCGCCACGCTCTTGGCGATCATCGTGCGCCGGGATGCCTCGCTGAACCTGCGGGGACGCCAAGGAGCGCTGGAATTCGACCTGCCGCTGACCCGCGAGGCGATGGCCGACTACCTGGGCCTGACGCTGGAGACGGTGAGCCGGCAGATTTCGGCCCTGAAACGCGACGGGGTGATCGCCCTGTCGGGCAAGCGGCACATCGCGATCCCGGACCTCGACCGGCTGCTCGAGGAAACCGGCGACGACTCCGACGGCGGCCTGCCGGTCTGAACCGGCCGGCTGGGGACCAAGAGCCTTGCAAAGGCTCTTGGCAAAAGTCTTTCGAAAGACTTTTGCGTCTCCCCTGCTGCCGGCTTGGCGGTGCGTGTCAGTGAGCCATCAGCACCGGCACGGGGCAGGCTTCCAGCAAGTCGCGGGTGGCGCCGCCCAGGATCGCCTCGCGGAAGCGGGAATGGCCATAGGCGCCGACCACCAGCAGATCCGCGCTGCTGTCCCTGAGGTGCTGGATCAGCACATCGGACACTTTGGGCAGGGTGCGCGCCAAGATCGTCACCTCGGTCTTGACGCCGTGGCGGTCCAGGAGCGTTGACAGGCGCTCGCCGGGATCGGCCCGCTCGGCGCTGTGGCGCGGCGGCTCGATGACGGTCACGTTGGCGGTGCCGGCCTGCTGCAAGAAGGGCAGGGCACAGCGGACCGCGACCAGCGCCTGGGTGCTTTCGTTCCAGCCGATCACCACCTGCTTCGGGAAGTCGGTCGGCAGCCCGGTCTCGGGCAGCACCAGCACCGGCGCGCCGCCGGCGAACAGCGCGGCCTCGAGGATCGCTTCCTTCTCGAGCGAGGCGTCGGGGCCATAGGGTTTCGGCATCACCACCAGATCGGCAAAGCGCGCCGCCTGGCCGACGACCTCGTTCAGGACGCCGTACTGGCTGACCATGCCCCGCACGGCGTAGCGGACCCCCTCAACGGCGGCGAGCGCCTCGGCCTCGGCCACCAGTTTCTCGGCCTTCTCCTGGGCCATGGCGATCGAGGTCTGCTGCAACACCGCGTCGGCGCCGGCGAAATAGTAGCCCATCTGCACCTCGTCGATACCCAGGCACAGGATGTCGAGATGGGCGTCGTGGGTACGGGCCAGCGCGGCGGCTGCGGCGATCTGCGCGGCGGCCTCGGACGAACTGCGGACAACAGTGAGGAGAGTCTTGTAGGCCATTGGGATGCCTTCCTTCTGCGCTATGGCGGCAAGGGCCGCGACTTTCCGTCCTCATACAGCTTGTAACAACCCGCGCTATCGTCGGATTTGACTTGGATCAAGGCCCTTGTATGGCTCAGGACCGATATGCCGGGTAAACGTGGGGCTGCTGGTCGTGGCGGCCGGATGCCGTTTCCGGCTCGAACCGGAGCGGGACGCGAGAAGGACGAGAGGGAACTGGGATGAACGACTACCTGAAGCTGATCGTGCTGGGGTTGATCACCCTTGCCGCCGCGATCGCAGCGAACTATGCGCGCGACCTAGCCTACAACGTCCATGCGCTGCTCATCACGCTGATCGCGGGCGTTGCCTTCATCTACACGCTGCGCCACGCTGGCGAGCCGAAACTCGTCGACCATCCTGAAGTCGGCTACATGGACGGCGTGATCCGCTACGGCGTGATCGCGACCGTGTTCTGGGGCGTTATCGGCTTCGCGGCCGGCACCTTCATCGCCTCCCAACTGGCCTTCCCGCAACTGAACTTCGAATGGGGCCAGCCCTATCTGAACTTCGGCCGGCTCCGGCCGCTGCACACCTCGGCGGTGATCTTCGCCTTCGGCGGAAACGCCCTGATCGCCACCTCGTTCTACGTGGTGCAGCGGACCTCGGCGGCGCGGCTCTGGGGCGGCAACCTGGCGTGGTTCGTGTTCTGGGGTTACAACCTGTTCATCATCCTCGCCGCCACCGGCTACGTTCTGGGCGCGACCCAGTCGAAGGAATACGCCGAGCCCGAATGGTACGTCGACCTGTGGCTGACGATCGTCTGGGTGGCCTACCTGGCGGTGTTCCTTGGCACGCTGGTGAAGCGCAAGGAACCGCATATCTACGTGGCGAACTGGTTCTTCCTGGCCTTCATCGTCACGGTGGCGATGCTGCATATCGTCAACAACCTGGCGGTGCCGGTGTCGATCTTCGGCTCGCGTTCGGTGCATGTCTTTGCCGGCGTGCAGGACGCCATGACCCAGTGGTGGTACGGCCACAACGCGGTCGGCTTCTTCCTGACGGCAGGCTTCCTCGGCATGATGTACTATTTCGTGCCGAAGCAGGCTGAACGCCCGGTCTACAGCTACAAGCTGTCGATCATCCACTTCTGGGCACTGATCTTCCTGTACATCTGGGCCGGTCCGCACCACCTGCACTACACCGCGCTGCCTGACTGGGCCTCGACGCTGGGCATGGTGTTCTCGATCATGCTGTGGATGCCGTCCTGGGGCGGGATGATCAACGGCCTGATGACCCTGTCGGGAGCCTGGGACAAGCTGCGCACCGATCCGGTGATCCGGATGATGGTGGTCGCCGTCGGCTTCTACGGGATGTCGACCTTCGAGGGGCCGATGATGTCGATCCGGGCCGTCAACTCGCTCAGCCACTACACCGACTGGACCATCGGCCATGTGCATTCCGGCGCGCTCGGCTGGAACGGCATGATCACCTTCGGTGCGCTCTACTACCTGACGCCGCGCCTGTGGAATCGCGAGCGGCTGTACTCGCTGCCGCTGGTCAGCTGGCACTTCTGGCTCGCCACCATCGGCATCGTGCTCTACGCCGCCGCGATGTGGGTCACCGGGATCATGGAAGGCCTGATGTGGCGCGAGGTCGACGCCAACGGCTTCCTCGTGAACTCGTTCGCCGACACCGTGGCTGCGAAGTTCCCGATGTACGTGGTGCGTGCCCTGGGCGGCCTGCTCTATGTCTCCGGCGCGCTGATCATGGCCTACAACCTCTTCATGACCGCGACTCGGGTCGAGGAGAAGAAGACCTCTGCCGCCGCCGTGGCCGCCGAATAAGGAACCGGGATCATGTCGATCATCAAGAAGCACAAGATCCTCGAGAAGAACGTCACGCTGCTGCTGATCTTCAGCTTCATCGTGGTGACCATCGGCGGCATCGTCGAGATCGCGCCGCTGTTCTTCCTGCAGAACACCATCGAGAAGGTGGAGGGGATGCGTCCCTATTCGCCGCTCGAGCTGCAGGGGCGCGAGATCTACATCCGCGAGGGCTGCTATGTCTGTCATTCGCAGATGATCCGCCCGATGCGCGACGAGATCGAGCGCTATGGCCATTACAGCCTGGCGGCGGAGTCGATGTACGACCACCCGTTCCAGTGGGGCTCGAAGCGCACCGGGCCTGATCTGGCCCGGGTCGGCGGCCGCTATTCGGACGCCTGGCATGTGGCGCACCTGACCTACCCGCAGGCGGTGGTACCCGAATCGATCATGCCGAAGTACCGCTTCCTGAAGGAGCGGCTGGTGAATCCGGCGCGGATCGGCGACCTGATGGAGACCCACCGTCTGGTCGGGGTGCCCTATACCGACGAGATGATCCAGAACGCCGCGGCCGACTTCGCCGCGCAGGTCGACCCGGAAGCGGATACCGAGGGCCTGCTTGCCCGCTATCCGAACGCTCAGGTGCGGAACTTCGACGGCGCGCCCGGGATCTCGGAGATGGACGCCCTGATCGCCTACCTGCAGATGCTCGGCACGCTGGTCGACTTCTCGACCTTCACGCCGGACGCCAGCCGGTAAGGGGCAGGGAATGGACCATTACTCGCTGCTACGGCACTTTGCGGACAGTTGGTTCCTGCTGGCGATGTTCCTGTTCTTTTCTGGCATCGTCATCTGGGTCATCTTCGGGAAGTCCAAGAGCTATCGTGACAGCGCCAACATGATCTTCCGCCACGAGGACAGCCCCGAAGAGGGCGGTCCCATGCGCGGCAAGGAGAGCGGCAAATGAGCAAGCACGACGACGAGTTCGAAGGCGTACCCACCACCGGGCACGAGTGGGACGGGATCCGGGAATACGACAAGCCGATGCCGCGGTGGTGGCTCTACACCTTCTATGCCTGCATCGTCTGGGCGATCGGCTATAGCATCGCGTTCCCCGCCTGGCCGATGGTGACGTCGGCGACGACGGGTTTGCTGGGCTTCTCGACCCGGGGCGACCTGCAGCAGCAACTGGCCAATGCCGAAGCCGCGAATGCGGTGATCGACGCCGAACTGGCCTCGGTCGACCTTGCCAACGTGGCCGAGACGCCGGAACTGCAGCAATACGCCATCAGCAAGGGCGCTGCGGTGTTCCGCACATGGTGCGCCCAGTGCCACGGGTCGGGCGCGCAGGGCGCGGTCGGCTTCCCCAGCCTGCTGGACGACGACTGGCTGTGGGGCGGATCGATCGAGGACATCCACGCCACGATCACCCACGGCATCCGCAACGAGACCGACGCCGACGCGCGCTACTCCCAGATGCCGTCCTTCGGCGAGATCCTCTCGCCCGAGGAGGTCTCGGACGTGGTGAACTTCGTCATGAGCCTGTCGGGCGAGCCGGCCGATGCCAGCCGGGTCGAGGCGGGATCGGTGCTGTTTGCCGATAACTGCGCCGCGTGCCATGGCGATGACGGCAAGGGCGGGCGCGAGGTCGGCGCTCCGAACCTGACCGATGCGGTCTGGCTTTACGGCGGCGACTACGAAACACTGGTCGAGTCGGTCTCGGTGGCCCGCTTCGGCGTGATGCCGGCCTGGGCCCCGCGCCTGACGCCGACCGAGATCACGGCCGTCGCAACCTACGTTCACCAGTTGGGCGGCGGCGAGTAGCACCGGCCGGGCCGATCGGGCGATCGATCGATCTCCCGATCCGGCAAAGCCCGGACCTGACGTCCCGGCCCGCGCGGAGATTGTCCGCAGCGGGCCGGTACCTGTGAAGGGGGTTCACGGCGTCTTTCCGCGCTCGTATTCATCTGCCTGAATGGACACGACGTCGCGGTGCGCTGACAATTGATCCGGATCAATTACCTCCACAAAGGCGAGTGCCAGATACAGCAAAATCTGCTGACAGAATCGGAACACCGAGATGAGCACCACGGACCAGCCTTCCTCGAACCTCTATACGGCTCGGGAGCCAATCTTCCCCAAGCGGGTTTCGGGCCATTTCCGCAACCTCAAATGGGCGATTCTGGTGTTTGCGCTCGGGGTCTACTACATCGCGCCGTGGATCCGCTGGGACCGGGGGCCCGAGCTTCCGAACCAGGCCGTGCTGGTCGACATGGCGGGGCGGCGGTTCTTCTTCTTCTGGATCGAGATCTGGCCGCACGAGTTCTATTTCGTCGCCGGCTTGCTGATCATGGCCGGTCTCGGCCTGTTCCTGTTCACCTCGGCGCTGGGGCGGGTCTGGTGCGGCTATGCCTGCCCGCAGACGGTCTGGACCGATCTCTTCATCCTGGTCGAGCGCTGGGTCGAAGGCGATCGGAACGCGCGGATCCGGCTGCTGCGACAGAAATGGGACGCCAAGAAGGCCCGGCTCAGGATCACCAAGTGGACGATCTGGCTGCTGATCGCGGTGGCGACCGGTGGCGCCTGGGTGTTCTACTTCGCCGACGCGCCGACGCTCCTGTATCAACTGGTCACCTTCCAGGCCGGGGCGGCCGCCTACATCACTATTGCGGCGCTGACTGCCACCACCTTCGTGTTCGGCGGCTTCATGCGGGAACAGGTCTGCACCTACATGTGCCCCTGGCCGCGGATTCAGGCCGCGATGATGGACGAGGACACGATCACCATTGCCTACCGGGAATGGCGGGGCGAACCTCGCGGCAAGCACCGCAAGGCGCATGACGAGGCGATCGCCGCGACGCGGACCGCCAGCGCCTCGCGCTCGCAGTCGGCGCCCGAGGGGCAGGTGCTGGGCGACTGCATCGACTGCAACGCCTGCGTCAACGTCTGCCCGATGGGCATCGACATCCGCGACGGCCAGCAGCTTGAATGCATCACCTGCGGGCTCTGCATCGATGCCTGCAACGAGATCATGGACAAGATCGGCAAGCCGCGGGGTCTCGTGGGCTATATGGCGCTGACCGACGAGCAGCGCGAGCGCGCCGGCGCGGCGCCGATCCCGGTCTGGAAGCACATCATCCGGGTCCGCACCCTGCTTTACATTGTGCTGTGGGGCGGCATCGGTATCGGCCTGCTGGTGGCGCTGATCTTCCGGCCCGACCTGTCGATCACGGTCGCGCCGGTGCGCAACCCGATGTATGTGCTTCTGTCCGACGGATCGATCCGCAACACCTATGACGTGCGGATCCGCAACAAGCACGGCGAGGACCGCGAGTACATGGTGTCGCTGACCAGCGACGCGCCGCTGCTGGTGACGGTCGAGGGCGAACCCCAGGGCGACAGCACGCTGGTGGTGCCGGCGAACTCGACCCGGCTGGCGCGGGTCTATGTCACCGCCGAACCGAAGTCGGAAGCCGCCACTGCCGCCGTCACCAGGGGCTGGATCTGGGTCGAGGACATGGTCAGCAACGAACGCGCCGGCGAAAAGACGGTGTTCAACGGAAAGACGAAGTGATGGGAGAAATCACCGGGCGCAAGGTTCTCATCTTCACCGTGGCGGCCTTCGGGCTGATCATCGCGGTGAACGTGACGATGGCCGTGCTGGCGGCCCGGACCTTTCCCGGGCTCGAGGTCGAGAACTCCTTCGTGGCAAGCCAGGAGTTCAACGCGTCGCAGCGGGCCCAGAAGGCGCTTGGCTGGACCGCCGAGGCCGATTACGCCGACGGGCGGCTGATTGTGGACATCCGCGACGGCAGCGGCATGGCCGCACAGGTCGATCGGATCGAGGCGCTGGTCGGCTGGGCCACTTCGAGACAGGACGATTTCCGCCCCGAGTTCATCCGGGACGGCAGCCGGTTCGAGGCGCCGGCGGCTCTGGTCCCCGGCAACTGGGACGTCTACCTGAAGGCCTGGGCGCCGGACGGCACGCTGTTTCAGCAGCGGCTTGCACTGCATGTGGGCGGCGTGGCCCCGCCGCCGGCCCCCGATCGGTGAGGCCCAACCGATGAGACGCGTCCGATGACCGCCGCCGCCCCCCCGTCCGCCGCCGCCTGTGCCGCCTGCGCGGTCACTCCGGCGGCCGAACTGCTGGCCCGTCACGCCGAACGCGAGCGCGAAGCCACCCTGCTGCTGGCCCTGCCGGGGCTGGACGGCACCACGGGGATCTCGCGGGTGGAACGGCGGCTGAAGCAGGTGCCGGGTGTCCACCGGGCCCGGGTCAACCTGACGCTCCGCCATGTGGCGGTCACCGCGCATCCCGAGGTCACTGCCGAGGTGCTGATCGCGGCGCTGGCCGATGTGGGCATTGCCGCCAGCGAATTGGACCGCGACACCATAGCGGTCACTCGCAGCGACCGGGCCGGGCGGGAGCTCCTGATGCGGCTGGGCGTGGCCGGCTTCGCCGCGATGAACGTGATGCTCCTGTCGGTGGCGGTCTGGTCCGGTGCCGAAGGCGCCACCCGCGACCTGTTCCACTGGATCAGCGCGGGCATCGCCCTGCCGGCGATCGTGTTCTGCGGACAGCCCTTCTTCCGCAGCGCCATTGCGGGGATCCGGTCCGGGCAGATGAACATGGACGTGCCGATCTCGATGGCCATCGTGCTGGCCTCGTCCATGTCGCTCTACGAGACCGCCCATGCCGGCGAGCATGCCTATTTCGACGCGGCGATCATGCTGACCTTCTTCCTGCTGGCGGGGCGTTACCTGGACCACCGCACCCGGGCGGTGGCCCGGTCGGCGGCGCAGGAACTGGCGGCGCTGGAGCTGCCGCGGGCGACCCGGCGCAGCGACGATGGCGGCGAGGAGACGGTGGCGCTGAGCCTCGTTTCGGCCGGCGACACGATCCTGGTGCGGCCCGGCGGGCGGATGCCGGTGGATGGCGTGGTGTTGGAGGGCGAAAGCGAGATCGACCGTTCGCTGCTGACCGGCGAGACGCTTCCCGTGCGCGTCGGCCCCGGTGTCCGGGTCAGTGCCGGCGAGGTGAACCTGACCGGGCCGCTGGTGCTGCGCGCCACCGCGGTCGGGCGCGACAGCTCGCTGCACGCCCTGACCGATCTGGTCGCGGTGGCCGAAAGCGGGCGGGCGAACTACAAGCCGCTCGCCGACCGGGCGGCGCGGCTTTATTCGCCGGGTGTGCATGTGCTGGCGGCGATGGCTTTCGCCTGGTGGTATCTCACCACCCATGACGCGCGGCTGGCGGTGAACATCGCCGCCGCGACGCTGATCATCACCTGCCCCTGTGCGCTGGCGCTGGCGGTGCCGGCGGTGACCACGGCGGCTTCGGGCCGGCTGTTCCGGCGCGGGCTTCTGATCAAGTCGGCCACGGCGCTGGAACGTCTGGCCGAGGCGGATGTGGTGGTCTTCGACAAGACCGGCACCCTGACCACCGGCACCCCGACACTGGAGCAGCCCGCAGGTCTCGACCGGGCCGCGCTGGCGGCGGCCGCGGCCCTGGCGGGGGGATCGTCGCATCCGCTGGCACTGGCGCTGGTGACGGCGGCACGGGCCGAGGGCGTCGCCCCGGCCACCGCGACGGCGATCCGCGAGGTGCCGGGCTACGGCATCGAGGCCGAGATCGACAGCCAGCCGGTGCGGCTGGGCCGCGGCGACTGGGTCGGGGCAGGGGGCGGCGACGAGACGCTGGCGACCACCTGGCTTCGGGTCGGCGACGGGGCGCCGGTGGTGTTCCGCTTCACCGACCGGCTGCGTCCCGGCGCCGCCGCCACCGTCGCGGCCCTGCGGCGCGAGGGGCTGGCGGTGCGGCTGATCTCGGGCGATTCCGAGGCCGCGGTGGCGGCGATCGCGGGGCAGCTCGGCATCACCGACTGGACGGCACGGGCCACACCCCAGGACAAGGCCGCGGCGGTGGCCGGGCTGAGGCAGGCCGGGCGGCGGGTGCTGATGGTCGGCGACGGGCTGAACGACACCGCCGCGCTGGCCGCCGCGCATGTCTCGGTCGCGCCGGCCTCGGCGCTGGATGCGGCCCGGGTGGCGTCGGACATGGTGCTGCTGGGAACGGACCTGTCCGCGCTGGCCGAGGCGCGTGCGGTCGCCGTGCGGGCGACCCGGCGCATTCGCGAGAACTTCGCGCTGGCCTTCGCCTATAACGGGGTGGCGATCCCGCTGGCGGTGGCCGGTCTGGTCACGCCGCTGATCGCCGCGCTGGCGATGTCGTCTTCGTCGATCCTGGTGTCGCTGAATGCGCTTCGGGTGGCGCCGGCCGCCGACCGGTCCGGTTCGGACGCGCCGGGGCGGTCCGGGGCGGAGCGGATGCCGCCCGGCGCGGCCCTTGCGGTCGGGGCGGAGTGAGGTGGACGTTCTCGGTTACCTGATCCCGGCCTCGCTGTTCCTCGGCGGACTCGGGCTGGTGGCGTTCTTCTGGACGCTGAAATCTGACCAGTACGACGACCCCGAAGGCGACAGCCGCCGGATCCTGACCGACGAGTATGACGACCACCCGCGCGCGGACGACGACTGACGCCGGGGCCGGGCGTGATCATGATGTGCCGAGGAACCCCCGCTCTGAGCCCGAAAGCAGAAACCCCCGCCGAGAAGGGCGGGGGTCTGGGGTCGTGTCGGGGTCGGTTGACCGGGTGGTGACGCCGGTCGGCCCGGATCAGGGCCCGAAGGTCTGGCAGCGCTGCGAGCGGGCGGTGAGGCGTTCGCAGGCCAGCGCCGCGGTCTGCTGGTCCATCCCGACGAAGGTCGCCGAGAAGCCCTTCTTGCCGCGTACCACCTTGCGCAGGGCGGAATCCAGGGTCTCGACCTCGCTCAGCGCGGTCTTCAACAGGGCGCGTTCGGCCTCGTACTGGCTGGTATAGGTGCCGACCGAGATGCCCCAGCTGCGATCCGCACCCGAAGTCGAGGCGCGGGCCACCGTCACCGCCCCGTTCTTGGACTTGGCCGCTGCCGGTGCGCTGGCCTCCTGGGTCGAAAAGGTGATGCCAGGGCGCCGCGCGGGCGGCGGCGAGGCCGGCGTGGCAGGTGCCGCGTCGGACTGGATCGCGGCGGCGAGCGCCGCCTCGACCGCGTCCGAGGAGACCCGGGTGGTCGGCACGGTGCTGGCCAGGGCGGCGACGCTTTCCTCGCCGGCGGGGCGTTCCGCCGGGCGGTTGCTGTTGGCGACGGTCGCCGCGGTCGAGGCGGCGGCGACCTTGGCCGGGGCGGCATCGGCGTCAGGTTCGGCGGCGGCCACGGCGACGCCTTTGGTCTGGCTGCCGTGGATCGTGTAGGCCGAGGCGATCGCGGTCAGGTTCGGCCGGGACGGCGCCTTCACCGCGACCCGGCGCGCCGCCTTCTTGAAGCCCAGATCCAGCAGTTCGGCGACGCGGGCATTGCGCGACGTGCTCGAGGTGCCGCCGAACACCGTCGCGATGATCCGTTCGCGGCCCCGTTCGGCCGAAGCGGTGAGGTTGAAGCCGGCGGCGACAGTGTAGCCGGTCTTGATCCCGTCCGCGCCCTCGTAGGAATCCAGCAGCTTGCGGTTGGTGTTGTAGACGGTCTTGCCGCCGATCTCGACCGACTGGCGCGAGAACAGGCTGTAATACTCGGGGAAGTGATAGAACAGCGCGCGGCCCAGCGTGGTCATGTCCCGCGCGGTGGACAGGTGGCCGTCCTGGGTCAGGCCGTTCGGGTTCTTGAAGGTCGACCGCGACATCCCCAGCGCCTTGGCGGTCAGGGTCATGCGCTGCGCAAAGGCCGACTGCGAGCCGGCGATCGCCTCGGCAATCGCCATGGCCGCGTCGTTGGCCGACTTGATCGCGGCGCCGCGGATCAGGTAGCGGACCTGAATCTTCTGGCCCGGCTTGAGATAGAGCTTCGACGGCGCCTCGCCCGCGGCATGGGCCGAGACGGTGACGTAGTCGTCAAGGCCGATCTCGCCGCGGTTAATCGCGTCGAAGGCCACGTAAAGGGTCATCATCTTGGTCAGCGACGCCGGGTGCAGCCGCGAATCCGCATTCTGTTCGCGGATCACCTGCCCGCTGCGGGCGTCGATGACGATTTCAGCGTAGGGAACCGCGCTTGCCGGGCGGGAGAGCGCGGCCCCGAATCCCACGGCAACCACGAGAATCCCCGCCCAGATCCGGGCGTTAAGTCTCAGACGTGTCATGATCGTTTCCTGCCTTCGTACTGCCCACTGCCGATTTTTCGGTCAGCATCGTTGCCTGCGCCTTAACGCTAGCACAGAAAACCTTGATGGGACACGGGATTTCTAGTCGCGTGGGCGGGTTTTTCCGAGTCTTTCCCGGGCCATCGCCGGGAGCGAGGGCCCCGGCGGTCGAGCTTACAGGGTCGCCAGCAGCCCCGCCAGCCCGCCAAGATCGGGCAATTCGCGGTAACGCGGGTGCGCGGTGGGCGGTTCGGCCGCCTCCAGCGCCCAGGTCAGCCCGTGCGGGACATAGACCCCCCAACCGCCGGCGTCGATCGCGGGGCGAACGTCGGATTTCAGCGAGTTGCCGACCATCATGGCCGATTCGGCGCCATCGCCGTGGTGCGCGAAGATCCGGGCATAGACCGCCGGTGTCTTGTCGCTGACGATCTCGACCCCGGCGAACAGGTCGCCCAGACCGGACTGGGCCAGCTTGCGTTCCTGGTCCAGCAGGTCGCCCTTGGTCACCAGGATCACCCGATGGGAGTCGGCCGCCGCCTCGACGGCTTCGCGGGCATGGGGCAGAAGCTCGATCGGGTGGGCCAGCATCTCCTGTCCAGCCTCGATGATCTCGCGGATCACCCGGGCGGGGACGCGGTCCTCGGTCACCTCGATCGCGGTCTCGATCATCGACAGCACGAAGCCCTTGATGCCGAAGCCGTAATGGCCAAGGTTCCGGCGCTCGGCGGCAAGCAGGCGGTCCATCAGGTGGTCGGGATCGGCATGGTCGGCCAGAAGTGCTGCGAATCGTTCTTCGGTCAGGCGGAAGAACTGCTCATTGTGCCAGAGCGTGTCATCAGCATCGAAACCGACCAGAGTGATGCGGCGCGTTGTCAAAATCCTCGCCTCGGCTGTGTCATTTCGCGGTCAGGCCCCGTCAACTTGGGACGACCCCCTTTTCAGGATCCCGCCGGCCTCTATAATGTCGGTTCCTGCCGCCGAACAGACATTCGTGGAGTGCCGACTTGCAAGTTCTTACGCCGACGCTTGGGCCAGGTCGCAACCGGACCGACGGCGAATCCGGGATCGCCACCAAGACCCGGTCGAAGACGCAGCGACCGCCGCTCTACAAGGTTCTGATCCTGAACGACGACTACACCCCGATGGAGTTCGTCGTCCACGTTCTGGAGCGGTTCTTCGGCATGAGCCATTCCCAGGCTTTCGAACTGATGCTGACGGTGCACAAGAAGGGGTTGGCGGTGGTCGGCGTGTTCTCGTTCGAGATCGCCGAGACCAAGGTCGGGCAGGTGATGGATTTCGCGCGGCGCCACCAGCATCCGCTGCAATGCACCATGGAACGGGAGTGACCGGGCACCGGACCGCGTGATGCGCGGCGATCGGCTGTCGCTGGCCCTGTCCGAGGGGCTGTTTGCCCCCGCGCCGGCGGGAACCGCGCTGTGCGTGGGGGTGTCCGATCCGGCCCAGATCGCCGGGCTGGACGGTGCCGCGATCACTGTTGTCCAGCCCTTGCAACCCGACCATGACCGGCTGGCCACGGCGGGGCTGGCGGTGCATCCCGATTTTCCCGAAACCGGCGGCTTCGGCCTGGCCTTCATCGTCCTGCCGCGCGCGCGCGAGCGGGCGAAGGCCTGGATCGAGGCGACGGCGGCCCGGCTGGCGCCGGGCGGCTGGCTGGTGATCGACGGCGCCCGCACCGATGGGGTCGACAGCATCTGGAAAGCGGTGCGCGACCGGATCGGCGGCGCCGAGACCCTGACCAAGGCCCATGGCAGGATGATCTGGGGTCGGGTCGGCGACGACCGCTTCGCCGACTGGCAGGCCGCCCCCGGCCGGGTGGCGGACGCGGGCGGCTTCGTCACCGCGCCGGGCGTGTTCTCGGCCGACCATGCCGATCCGGGTTCGGTGGCGCTGGCGGCGGTGCTGCCGGGCCGGCTGCCGTCGCGCATGGAGCGATCTGGGTGCCGGCTGGGGCTATCTGTCCCGGGCGGTGCTGGCCCGCGACGGCGTCACCGCGCTGGATCTGGTCGAGGCCGACCATGCGGCGCTGGCGGCGGCGAAGGCCAACGTCCCCGACGACCGGGCGCGCTTCCATTGGGCCGACGCCCTGGACTGGGCACCACCCGGGCCACTGGACGGCATCGTGATGAACCCGCCCTTCCATGCTGGCCGCGCCGGCGATCCGGGGATCGGTCGGGCCTTCATCGCCCGGGCGGCGGCGATCCTTCTGCCCCATGGCCAGCTCTGGCTGGTGGCCAACCGCCACCTGCCCTACGAGGCCGAACTCGAGGCGCGGTTCCAGACCTGGCGCGAGATCGCCGGCACCCCCGCCTTCAAGGTGATCGAGGCCGCGCGCCCGCGCCGCGCCGGCAGGGGGCAGGCGCGGTAGCGTCTGCCTTCCGGTCAACACCGCGATCGTTACGGGCGCGGCGCGGCTTTCGGGCTGGCGATTGCCCGCCGGCTGCCTCGGGACGACGTCCGGGCAATGCTGGACGACAAGACCTGGATCCGCCGGAACGTCGCGCCGGCGGATCCCGCAGAATCGGTCGCGGCGGGTTCTCGACGACCTGCAGGCCCGGCCGACCTCGGCGGATCTGTTGCCGGCGACGAACGACCGCTTTGACTGCGTCGTCTTTCTGGTGGATGGCACCGCACATCGGGCAAGTCCCGACAGCAAGGTGGTCGACGGGTGGGACGCAATGATCGAGCAGCAGATCCGGCCCAACCTGAGGGCCGGCGTCCTATGTCCCGCGCGCTCACCGGGCAGATGCCGGCCATGGACGGCAGACAGATGCTGCCTGATCCGGTCCCGGTACCGGCCGGCTGAAGCCCCGATCCGAAGGAAGACACGATGCCCAAGAAGACCCGTGACTTTGCCGTGCTCGGCCTGGGAAATTTCGGCGGCGCGGTCGCGCTGGAACTGGCGCGATTTGGCAACCATGTGATCGGCGTCGACCGCAATCCGCGGTTGGTGGCCGACTATGCCGACAAGCTGGCGCAGGCGGTGATCCTTGACAGCCGGGACGAGGCCGCCCTGCGCGAGGCTGGTGTCGGCGAATGTGACGTGGCCCTGATCGCCATGGGCGAGGATCTGGAAGCCAGCGTGCTGAGCGCGATGAACCTGAAGATGCTGGGCGTGCCGCTGGTCTGGGCCAAGGCCGCCAGCAAGGCCCAGCACCGGATCCTGGCGAAACTCGGCGTCGAACGCGTGATCCGCCCCGAGCAGGAATTCGGCCAGCATATTGCCCAGATGCTGAACAACCCGGCCGTCCGGGACTATGTGAGCCTGGGCAACGGCTTCCATGTGGTGAACATGATCGCCCCGCCGGGCCTGGCCGGCCACCGGCTGTCCGAACTGGCGGTGATGCGCCGGGCAGGGGTCCGCTGCATCGGGGTGATGCGCGGCAGCGACTATCTGGGCGCCGAGGCCGAGGATGTCAGCCTTGCCGTCGACGACAAGATGCTGCTTCTCGGTACGCGGGCGTGCCTGCGCGACTTCGCCGAGATGATCTGAGATGGCCATCAAGGCCGCCTCGTGGCGTCGCCGCCTGGTTCGGCGCCTGTCGCCGCCGGTTCTGCTGGCGCTGATCTACGCCGGCCTGATCGGGCTGGGCACACTGCTGCTGAAGCTGCCCGTCGCCCATGACCTGGCCCTGACCTGGTCCGACGCGCTGTTCACCGCGGTTTCAGCGGTCACGGTGACCGGCCTGTCGGTGGTCGACCCCGGCAGCACGTTCAGCACCTTCGGCGAGGCGGTCCTGCTGGTCCTCATGCAGCTCGGCGGGCTGGGCCTGATGACCTTTGCGGTGCTGCTGCTGTCGGCGCTGGGGATGCGGGTCTCGCTGTCCCAGCAGATGGTGCTGCGCGACGACCTCGGCCAGTCCTCGCTGGGGCATCTGGGCCAGTTGTCGCGGATGGTCATCACCATCGCGCTGACCTGCGAGCTGGTGGGGGCGATCCTGCTGGCCTTCGCCTTCGTCCCGGTCTTCGGCCTGTCCGAAGGGCTGTGGCAGGCGGTGTTCCATTCCATCTCGGCCTTCAACAATGCCGGCTTCCAGCTCAGCGCCGACGGTCTTGCCCGCTGGGTCGAGAACCCGCTGGTGAACCTGACTGTCCCGGCGCTGTTCATGCTGGGGGGCATCGGCTTCGTCGTCATCGTTGACGTGGCCCAGAAGCGGCAGTGGCGCACGCTGACATTGCACAGCAAGCTGATGCTGTCGGGCAGCGCCGGGCTGATCCTGCTGATGTTCGCGGTGATGCTGGCCTTCGAATGGAGCAACCCGCGCACCCTGGGCCAGTTCGCGGCGCCGTCCGAGCGGATCTGGGCCGCGTGGTTCCAGGCGGTGACGCCGCGCACGGCCGGGTTCAACAGCATCGACATCGCCGGGCTACACGACAGCACGTCGCTGATGATGATCGTGATGATGCTGATCGGCGGCGGCAGCACCTCGACCGCCGGGGGGATCAAGGTGACGACGATCCTCGTCGCGCTGCTGGCCACCATCGCCTTCTTCAAGCAGCGCACCAGCCTGCACATCTTCGGCCGCGCCCTGGGCATGGAAGAGGTGATGAAGGCGATGGCTCTGACCACCATCAGCATGCTGGTGGTCACCGTCGCCCTGTTCCTGCTGGTGATCGCCCATGACGGCGAATTCCTCGACCTTGCCTTCGAGGTGGCCTCGGCCTTCGGCACGGTGGGCCTGACCCGCGGCACCACCGGCGAACTCGACGGGTTCGGGCGGGCGATCATCATGGCGGTGATGTTCATCGGGCGGGTCGGCCCGTTGACGCTGGGCTTCCTGCTGGCGACCCGGCGCACACCCCGGGTGCAGTATCCGGCCGGCACCATCCACATCGGCTAGGCCGGGATCGGGGGCGCGGCAGGCGCGCCCCCATGCGTCCGGTCACCGGCCGGATTTCACGCCTTCCCAGGCCGCGCGGTCGAGATCGAGGTCGGCGAAGCGGTCGACATCGAACACCGGTTCGGTGACGCCGGCGTCGATCTGGCGCTGGTAGTCGTTCAGAAGCCGCATCCCGATCGGGAACAGCATGGTCAGGGCCACGAGGTTGACCATGGCGAGCACCCCCATCATCGGGTCCGAGAAGAAGAACACCGCCGTCGCGCCGGGCGCGGTGGCGCCGATGAAGACCAGCGCGACGATGGCGGCGCGCAGGATGTGGATCGACACCGGGGCCTTGGTCAGCACCGTCAGGGCGTTCTCGCCAAGGTAGTAGTTGTAGATGATCGACGAGAACGCGAACAGGAAGATCGCGACGGTCAGGAAGTACTGTGACCACACTCCCACATGGCTGACCAGTGAGCGCTGGGTCAGCGCGACCCCGTCGACGCCCTCGGCTCCGGGCACATAGACATCGCCCAGCAGGATGATGAAGGCGGTGCACGAGCAGATCAGGATCGTGTCGATGAAGACCGACAGCGCCTGCACCATGCCTTGGCCGCAGGGATGCTTGACATAGGCCACCGCCGCCACGTTCGGCGCCGAGCCGAGCCCGGCCTCGTTCGAGAACAGGCCGCGCCGCAATCCCTGGGCAATGGCGGCGCCCATGCCGCCGGCGATCGCCTGATTGAAGCCGAAGGCGCTGGTGACGATGTCCCAGAGCGTCGCCGGCAGCGAGAACAGGTTCAGCAGGATGATGAGCAGCGCCATACCGATATAGCCGAAGGCCATGATCGGGATGATCACGTCGGCCACCTTGGCGATCCGCTTGATCCCGCCATAGATGACGATGCCAGTGAGGATGGCAAGGACGATACCGCTCCACAGCCGGTCTATGCCGAGGCTGTCGGCTGCCGCGCCGGCGACGGTGTTGCCCTGGAAGGCGTTGAAGCCAAGCGCGAAGGCCGCGATCAGGCACACCGCGTAGACGACGGCGAGCCAGCGGAACTGCGGTCCGAGCCCGTGGATGATGCAGAACGCCGGGCCGCCCCGGTAGGTGCCGTCCGGCTCGGCCCGCTTGTAGAGCTGCGCCAGCGAGGTTTCGAAGAAGCTGGTGCACATGCCGACCAGGGCGATCGCCCACATCCAGAATACTGCGCCCGGTCCACCCACGCTGATCGCCACCGCGACCCCGGCGATGTTGCCGCCGCCGACCCGGCCGCCGATCGAGACCAAGAGCGCCGCGCGCGAGCTGATATGGCCCTCGGCGCCGGCCTGGTTGCCCTTCAGGACCGCCCACATCCGCCCGAAATAGCGGAACTGGACCAGCCGCGAAATCAGCGTGAAGGTGATGCCCAGCACCACCAGGAACGGGACCAGCGCCCATCCCCAGGTGAAGTCGCCAATCGCGTTGAAAAAGCCTTCGACAAATCTCATGCTGGGTCTTCCCTTTTTCGTCCAGTGGCCTGCCGGGAGTCGGGTACGGTGCGTCTGGGCCGACGTTGGCACAGGCCTGCAAAGGGTTAACAACGGAATTTTCGTTGCGTCTCGGGATTCGTTGGCCGTTGCCGCATCTCTAGGCGGGCGCGCCGCAGGCCGCGACGGCGGGAGCGGCCCGGGCGGCGAGGTCTGCCCGCATGCGCCGCAGTTCGGCCAGCTTGGCCTGCTCCGCGCCCTGGTCGATCGCCACCGCCTGCCGGGTGGTGCCGGTGTTGTTGCCGGCACAGACGCCGATCCCCACGTTGCCCCAGGAATAGCCGCAGTACGAGATGCCGACGCTGACGCTGCTGGGGACGGTCTCGTAGGCATAGCCGCGGGCGATGTTGGCCTCGGTCTCGTCGATCAGGGCGTCGACGGTGCGCAGGTCCTTCGTTGCCGAACGGACGCAGCGGTCCTGGTTGCTGGCGCAGCCGGCCAGTAGGGCCAAGGTCCCCAGGATCAGGATCTGTCGCATCGGTGCCTCCCGCAAGGGAAGGCTACGCCAGCCCCCGCGCCGGGGCAATTGCCGCCATGCCGGTGGCGGTCGTCAGGCGCTTTTGCTAGGTCCCGCGGGACAGGGGAAGGAGACCGCCGATGACCGAGGATTTCGACGACCGCAAGGCCCGCGCCAGGACCTGGTTCCGCGACTTGCGCGACCGGATCGTCGCCGCCTTCGAGGCGCTTGAGGATGCCCAGGCGACCGGGCCCTGTGCCGACCGTCCTGCCGGGCGGTTTGAGGTCTCCGAGACCCGCCGCGATGGGGGCGCCGGGGTCGATGCAGGCGGCGGGCTGATGAGCGTGTTGCGCGGCGGGCGGGTGTTCGAAAAGGTCGGGGTCAATGTTTCGACGGTCTACGGCACCCTTGGCGAGCGGGCGCAGAAGGCGATGGCGGCGCGCGGCGTGCCGGGGATGGACAGCGACCCGCGCTTCTGGGCCTCGGGGATCAGCCTGGTCGCCCACATGCAGAATCCGCACACCCCGGCGGTCCACATGAACACAAGGATGTTCTGGACCCCCGCGGCCTGGTGGTTCGGCGGCGGGTCCGACCTGAACCCCTGCATCGAGTATCCCGAGGATACCGCCGCCTTCCATGCCGTGCTGAAGGCGGCCTGCGATCCCCACGACCGCGGCTATTACGACCGCTTCAAGGCCTGGGCCGACGAGTATTTCTTCGTGCCCCATCGCGGCCGCGCCCGGGGCGTGGGCGGCATCTTCTTCGACGACCTGAACACCGGCCGGTGGGAGGCGGACTTTGCCTTTACCCTGGACGTGGGCGCCGCCTTCCTGCCGGCCTTCGTGCCGGCGGTCGAGGCGCGCCGCGACACGCCCTGGACCGAGGCCGACCGCGACACCCAGCTGGTGCATCGCGGGCTTTATGCCGAATACAACCTCGTCTATGACCGCGGCACGAAGTTCGGGCTGGAAACCGGCCACGATGCCAATGCCGTGCTGATGAGCCTGCCGCCGCTGGCGAAGTGGCCCTGACCCTGGCCGCCCGACACCTCAGGGAGTGGCGGGCAGCGACAGGCTGGCCAGCAGGCCGCGGTGGTCCGAGTTCAACGCCGCGCCCCAGGGTTCGATCGCGACGATCCGCGGCCCGCCGCGCACCAGCACATGGTCGATCGGCAGGCCGAGCCATCCGGCCGAAGCCGGCCAGGTGGCGACAGGCAGCAAGGGTTCGCGCAGCGCCGCAATCCGCCGAAGCCAGCCGAGCCTGAGGCTCCAGGGCGCCGAGTTCAGGTCGCCGGCCAGAACCAGCGGCCCGGGCCGCTGCCGCAATGCCCCTTCCACGATGTCGATCTCGCGATCGATGATGCCATAGAACCAGGGCTTGCTCATGTGCAGCGCCACGAAGGTCACCGGCGCGCGGCCGGGCAGGGTCAGGTCGAACACCGCCATGCGTTCGTCCCAGGCGATGCCGGGGGTCAGCAACTGCAACCGCTCCAGCGGATGGCGCGACAGGACCGAGACCTCGCAGGTCGCCGCGCAGCCGGCCCGATAGGGATAGAGATCGGCGAGCCCTTCCAGCGCCGGGCCAAGCCGCAGCGTCTCGGCCAGCATCACCAGATCGGCGCCCGACGCGCGGATCGCAGCGGCCAGTTCGGCGGGCGGGGTCGGGTTGCGGAAATCGGCGTTGAACCACAGCAGCTTCAGGTCGACCGGCGCCGCCGTGGCCAGAGGCGACGCGGTAACCGCCCGTTGCACCGCCAGCGCCGCCGCAGCACCGAGCGCCAGCACAAGGCATAGTCCCGCCAGACGCCGCGCCCCGATCAACGCCAGTGCCAGGATCGGCAGCAGCGACGCCGCCAGAAGCTGCGGCGCCCCACTTTCCAGAATGCGCGCCAGCGTGCCGGGCAGGGTGCTGTCGGGAACGAATTGCAGCCCGACGGCGGCCAGTGGCAGGCCTGCCGCAACGGGCAGCAGCAGACCAGCGAGAACGCCGCGAGGGAAGGGGGGCATCAGCCGGACACCTGCCGAAGGGAACACAACCTCGGCCAGTCTATCCGCCAGCGGGGCCCTGGCCATGCGACCTATGCCGCCGCGGCCGTGTCATTCCCACCAGCGGTCGATCCGGGCGATGTCATCGTCGGACCAGCCGAAATGATGTGCCAGTTCGTGCACCATGACGTGGGCGACCAGATCGCCCAGCGTGACATTGCCCCGTTCCGCCCATTCGTCGAGGATCGCCCGGCGGAACAGCCAGATCACGTCGGGCGCCGACGGCTGGTCCATTACCGACTTCTCGGTCAGCGGAACGCCCTCGTAGAGACCGGTCAGCCCGAAGGGATCGTCGATCTCCATGGCGTCGAGGATCTCGTCATCGGCCAGGTCCTCGACCCTGAGCGCAACCGCCCGCGCGGCGTCGCGGTAGGCGTCGGGCAGCGCGTCGATCGCCGCTCGGGCGAGGCTTTCGAACAGGGCGAGGTCGGGGGCCGTGAGGCCGGCGAAGGCGGCGGTGTCCATGGCCCCGGTATGCCCCGGGCCGGGCCGCAGCGAAAGCGGATCCGTCGGCTGCCCTTGCGGCGCAAAATGCGCTAGGATTGAGTCATGGCGGATCTGAAGACCCTTCCCGGCGATCTGGACATGGCGGCCTTCCTCGACACGGTCGAGCCGCACCGGCGCCGTGACGAAGCCCGGCGGCTCGACGCGATCTTCCGCAAGGCCACCGGCTTCGGGCCCCTGATCTGGGGCGGCGGCATCGTCGGCTACGGGCGCTATCGCTACCAGTACGACAGCGGCCGGACGGGAGAGTCGCTCGCGACCGGCTTCGCGCCCCGGAAGGCCAACCTTGTCCTCTACATCCTGCCGGGCTTCTTCGGCTATGGCGACCTTCTGGACCGGCTGGGCCGGCACAAGCGTGGCAAGTCCTGCCTCTACCTGTCGGCGCTCGACATGGTGGACGAGGCGGCCTTGTCCGGGCTGATCCGGGCCTGCCTCGGCGACCTGGACCGCCGCTGGGGCGTCGAGCCGACCTGATCCGGTCCGCCTGTTCCCCCCGATTCCCTCGACAAGACCCCGGACATATGGAATTGGGGCGGCGGACAGGAGACAGCCATGACCACCACCCGCTTCGCCCCTTCGCCCACGGGCCATATCCATGTCGGCAACCTGCGCACGGCGCTGTTCAACTTCCTGATCACCCGGAAGGCCGGCGGCACCTTCATCCTCAGGATCGACGACACCGACGCGGACCGGTCCAAGGAAGAATATGTCGATGGCATACGGCAGGATCTGGAATGGCTGGGGCTGACCTGGGACCGGTTCGAGCGCCAGTCGCTGCGCCTGGACCGCTATGGCGAGGCCGCCGACCGACTGCGCGCGATGGGGCGGCTCTATGAATGTTTCGAGACGCCGACCGAACTGGACCTGAAGCGCAAGAAGCAGCTGAACATGGGCCGTCCGCCGGTCTATGACCGCGCCGCGCTGGATCTGACCGAGGCCGAGAAGGACCGGTTGCGCGCCGAGCGCGGGCCGGGGCACTGGCGCTTCCTGCTGGATCGCGAGCGGATCGACTGGGTCGACGGGATCAACGGCCCGACCTCGATCGACGCGGCCAGCGTGTCGGACCCGGTGCTGATCCGCGGCGACGGGCAGGTGCTTTACACCTTCGCTTCGGTGGTCGACGACATCGACATGGGGGTGACCGACATCGTCCGCGGCGCCGACCATGTCACCAACACCGCGACCCAGATCCAGATCATCAAGGCGCTGGGCGGGACGCCGCCGCGCTTTGCGCATCATTCGCTGCTGACCAGCGCCGGAGGCGAAGCCCTGTCGAAGCGGCTGGGCGCGCTCAGCATCCGCCAGCTGCGCGGCATGGGGGTCGAGCCGATGGCCCTGCTGTCGCTGATGGCGCGGCTGGGGTCCTCGGACCCGGTCGAGCTGCGCAGCTCGATCGACGAACTGGTCGAGGGTTTCGAGATCGGCCATTTCGGTGCCGCGCCCACCAAGTTCGACGAGGCCGACCTGATGCCCCTGACCGCCCGGCATCTGGCCGCGCTGCCGCTGGAGGCGGTGGCGGCGGATCTGGCGGCGGCGGGCGTGCCGGCGGACGTGGCGCCGGCCTTCTGGGCGGTGGTGCGCGAGAACATCGCCACCCGCGCCGACATCGCCGGCTGGTGGGAGATCGTCTCGGCCGGCGCCGTGCCGCTCGTCGCGCCCGAGGACGAAGCCTTCGTCGCCGAGGCGCTTGCGCTGCTGCCGCCGCTGCCCTTTGGCCCGACCACATGGTCGGACTGGACCGGGGCGGTAAAGGCCGCGACCGGGCGCAAGGGCAAGGCCCTGTTCATGCCGCTGCGCAAGGCGCTGACCGGGCGCGAGCGCGGGCCCGAGATGGCGGATTTCATGCCCCTGATGCAGGCGCTGCCGAAGCCGCCCGCCGCCTGATCCCGGACCGCCCCTTTCCGGGCCGGCCCGCGTCAGAACGCGGTGCGGGCCGGCGCGACCGTGACGCCGAGCCGGGACAGGTGGCTGTCCACCTCGGCCCGTTCGGTGGCGGTCAGGATCTGGTGGCGGGGATAGCGCGGCGTGGCGCGGTCGTCGATCACCCGGATGTCCCAGCCATCGGTGGTGTCGAAGAAATGCGCCGCGCCATCGGCGCCGTACTGGTGCAGGAAGCCCTGCACCACCACGTCCAGATAGCTCAGCAGCACATGCGCGCCCGGCTCGCCCCGGCGGTGGCGGTCGGGCACCGCATAGACCTGCACCTCGGCCGGGTCGGCCAGGTCATGGAGAACCCGGTCGGTGACGGCGTGGCGGTCATAGCCCGCCTCGCGCAGGTCGAGCGCGGCCCAGTCGCGGCCCGGAACCTCGGCGGTGACCCCGCGGATGACCGCCCCCGGCGCGGCGTGGACCGACAGGAAGGCCTCGTCCTGTAGCCTTGTGTGGCACCAGGTCCGCCGCCAGCCGTGCAGTTCGGCCCGGCGGGTGTCGGGATAGCTGTGCGTGCGCAGGTTCACCAGCGAGCCGTAGCCGAAGAAGTACTGTCTGTGCATCCCTTAACCTTGGTCCGAAGCTTTCCTGCGGGTTAAGCCCGCCTTCACGGCCCGCTGATACCCCTGAAGGCGGGGTAAATTCTGTGGGGTCGTCATGGCGGACGGAAGTCTGGCGCCAGTCATCATCAAGCGCAAGAAGGTCGTCGCGGGCGACGGCCACCACGGCGGGGCCTGGAAGGTGGCCTATGCCGATTTCGTGACCGCCATGATGGCGTTCTTCCTGCTCATGTGGCTGCTCAATGCCACGACCGAGAAGCAGCGCAAGGGGTTGGCGGACTATTTCTCGCCCTCGGTCCCGATCTCGAAGGTCTCGGGCGGGGGCGACGGTTCGTTCTGGGGCGACAACGTCTTTGCCGAGGATTCGCTGGCGCATAACGGCAAGGGCGCCTCGCGCGACTATCCGTCCGAGGCCAACGCGGCCCGCGGCGAAACCGGCTTCACCAAATCGGTCAGCGGTGTCGGCGGGGCGGGCGAGGGCAACAGGACCGGGTCCGAACAGCTTCTGGAAGATCTGAAGGCCCGCGGCGGCGACAGCATGGCGAAGCTGCTGGAGCAGCGCCATGTGGTCACCCGGGTGTCCGACGCCGGTCTGGTGATCGACGTTTTCGAACGCGAGGGCGCGACGCTTTACGAGCCCGGCACGGCCCGGCCGACGCCGCTGCTGCTCGAGACCCTTGCGGTGGTCGCCGATGTGCTCAGGGTGGTGACCAACGACATCTCGGTCAGCGCCCATGTGCCGGCGCGCCCGATCGTGGTGGCCGACAACCCGGTCTGGGAACTGACCACGGAACGGGCGCAGGTGGTGCGCGAAAGCCTCGAAATGGCCGGGCTCGACCCGCAGCGGCTGCGGCGCATCACCGGTTCGGCGGACCGCGAGCCGGTGGTCCGCGACCCGATGAGCCTGCGCAACAGCCGGGTCGAGATCACCGTCCTGCGCGACGACCAGTAACCCGGCAGGCGGCGCGCCGGCGCACTTTTGCGATTGACTCCGGGCCCCCGCCTGCTAAAGGCGCGGGCTCACATTGGTGTTGGCGGCCCCCGCAAGGGGATGCCTGTCGGCTAGCCGGGTTTCCGGCACGGCAAAGGACAACGCCCTTCGCAACCGGCCCCGGGATTGAACCCGGGCCACAAGAAGGAGAACAGGGGTGACCAAACGCACCGCTGCCAAGTACAAGCTCGATCGCCGCATGGGCGAGAACATCTGGGGCCGCGACAAGAGCCCGGTGAACCGCCGCGATTACGGCCCCGGCCAGCATGGCCAGCGCCGCAAGGGCAAGATGTCGGATTACGGCACCCAGCTCCGCGCCAAGCAGAAGCTGAAGGGCTATTACGGCGACCTGACCGAGAAGCAGTTCCGCAAGATCTTCGCCGAGGCCGAGCGCGTCCGGGGCGATACCGGCGAGCTGCTGATCGGCCTGCTGGAGCGCCGCCTGGACGCCGTGGTCTACCGCGCCAAGTTCGTGCCGACCGTCTTCGCCGCGCGCCAGTTCGTGAACCATGGCCATGTCACGGTGAACGGCCAGCGGGTCAACATCCCGTCCTACCGGGTCAAGGAAGGCGACGTGATCGCCGTCCGCGAGCGGTCGCGTCAGCTGGCCAGCGTCATGGAAGCCTCGCAACTGGCCGAGCGCGACGTGCCCGATTACCTGGAAGTCGACCATTCCAAGATGACCGCGACCTTCGTGCGGATGCCCGGGCTGGCCGACGTGCCCTATCCGGTCCACATGGAACCGCATCTGGTCATCGAATACTACGCTCAGAACTGATCCCGTCCGGATCGGTCGGAAAGGGCCGCCCCGGGCAACCGGTGCGGCCTTTTTGCTGTCTGCGGCCCGGATCTGGAAACGTCGCGACCGCGCCGCTACACCCGCGCGGAACAGGAGACCGCCATGACGTCCGCCATCATCCCGCAACCCGGCATCCTCGACATCGCGCTCTATGAAGGGGGCAAGGCGAAGATCGAGGGCGTGGCCGACCCGATCAAGCTGTCCTCGAACGAGAACCCGTTCGGGCCCTCGCCCCGCGCGGTGGCGGCGGCACAGGCGACGATGACCTACCTGCATCGCTATCCGCCGATCGACCACGCTCCCCTGCGCGCCGCGATCGGCGCGGTGCACGGGCTTGACCCCGAGAAGATCATCTGCGGCGTCGGCAGCGACGAGGTGATCAACTGGCTCTGCCAGGCCTATGCCGGCCCGGGCGACGAGGTGATCTATACCGAACACGGTTTCTCGATGTACCGGATCTCGGCCCTGGCGGCCGGGGCGACGCCGGTGGTGGCGCCGGAACGGAACCGCACCGCCGATGTGGACGCGATCCTGGCCGCCTGCACCGACCGGACCCGGCTGGTCTTCATCGCCAACCCGAACAACCCGACCGGCACCATGCTGGACGATGCCGAGATGGCGCGGCTGGCCGACAGCCTGCCGCCCCGGGCGATGCTGGTGATCGACGGCGCCTATGCGGAATTTGTCGGTGGCTATGACGGCGGCGCCGCGCTGGCCGACAGCCGGGACAATGTGGTGATGACGCGGACCTTCTCGAAGCTCTATGGCCTCGGCGGGCTGCGGATCGGCTGGGGCTTCGGGCCGAAGCCGATCATCGACGTGCTGAACCGGCTCAGGGCGCCGTTCAACCTGTCCTGGACCCAGCTCGAGGCGGCCGAGGCGGCGGTGCAGGACCGCGCCCATGCCGAGTTCTGCCTGGCCGAGAATGCCCGCCTGCGCGACTGGGTGGCGGCGGCGCTGGCGGAAAGCGGGGTCGATTGCGACCCGCCGCTGGCCAATTTCGTGTTGGCGCGCTTCCGCGACCGGGCCGAGGCCGAGGCCTGCGACCTGTTCCTGCAGTCGCGCGGGCTGATCGTGCGGCGGGTGGCGGGCTACGGGTTGCCCCATTGCCTGCGCATCACCATCGGCGACCAGGCGTCGTGCGAGAAGGTCGCCGCCGCGGTGGCCGCCTTCCGGGTGACCGCATGAGCCGGGTCTATGACCGGGTGGCGCTGATCGGGCTGGGCCTGATCGCGTCGTCGATGGCCCATGCCATGCGCCGCGGGGGTCTGGCGGGCGAGATCGTCGGCTATGCCAAAAGCCCCGAGACCCGGGCCATCGCGCGCGAGATCGGGCTGTGCGACCGGGTCACCGAAACCGCCGCCGAGGCGGTCGCCGGTGCCGATCTGGTGGTGCTCTGCGTCCCGGTCGGCGCGATGGGCGCGGTCGCGGCCGAGATCGGCCCGCATCTGGCGCCCGGAGCCACGGTCAGCGACGTGGGCTCGGTCAAGCGCGCGGTGATCGACGCGGTGGCGCCGCATCTGCCCGAGCATGTGGCCTTCGTGCCGGCGCACCCGCTGGCGGGGACCGAGCATTCCGGCCCCCGCTCGGGCTTTGCCGAGCTGTTCCGGAACCGCTGGTGCCTGATCGTGCCGACGCCGGGCAGCGATGCCGCCGCCGTGGCACGGCTGCGCCGGCTCTGGGAAGGGATGGGATCGAACGTGGACGAGATGGACGCCGACCACCATGACCTCGTGCTGGCGGTGACCAGCCACACGCCGCACCTGATCGCCTATACCATGGTGGGGGTGGCCGACGATCTGGGCCGGGTGACCGACAGCGAGGTGATCAAGTATTCGGCCGCCGGCTTCCGCGACTTCACCCGGATCGCGGCCTCGGATCCGACCATGTGGCGCGACGTGTTCTTGAACAACCGCGAGGCCACGCTGGAGATCCTCGGCCGCTTCACCGAGGAGCTGTTCGCGCTGCAACGGGCGATCCGCACCGGCGACGGCGAGATGCTGCACGCCTATTTCACCCGCACGCGGGCGATCCGCCGCGGCATCATCGAGGCCGGTCAGGACACCGCCGCACCGGATTTCGGCCGCGCCACACTGCCGGCCCCGGCCGCCACGCAGCCCGAGCCGGTCGCCGGCGGCTAGCGCAGCACCAGGCGGGGCGCCGGGCCCAGCGGCACCAGCCCCGCCAGCATCACCCGGCCGCGCGCGAAGGTCAGCGGCACGTCCAGCGCGTCACCGCCGCCCGACAGCCGCGCGAGGCTTTCCAGACCGCTTTCCACCAGGGGCGCGATGCCTTCGGGAACCGCGCCGGTGGCCACGGCCAGCTGCAGGATCTCGCGCCAGTTGGTGGCCTTCACGGTGATCTCGCCGCTGGGCAGGCCCTCGGCATCCACGTCGAGCTTGCCGGCAAGCTTCAGGTCCAGTTCGCCCCAGGTCGCCTGCGCCAAGGCAAGATCGATCGCCACCGGTTGCGGGCGGCGCTCCTCGATGGCGCGGCGGTCCCAGGGCGCATCGAACAGCACCGTCGCATCCAGCTTCAGCGTGCCCAGCGTGTCACCGACCAGGCTGCGGCCGGACAAGCGGCGCACGAAACCTTCGGGCAGCCGGAAGTCGCGCGCCGAGAAGGCGAGGTCATAGCTGTTCGCGATCGCCGGGGTGCGCCGGGTCGACAGCAGCCCCTCGGCCAGGCTGGCGGACCAGCCGGCGGTCGAGACCAGACCGATGCTGGCGAATTCGATCGTGGCATGGTCAAGGGTCAGCGCCGGTCCGGGCACGAAGACGGCCGATCCGCGCAGGGTCTGGCTGGTGACCGTCACCGTCTCGAACGGGGTGGAAAGCGTCTGTTCCGGCGGCCAGGCGACGATGACATGGTTCGGCTTGTAGCTGAGCGCGAGGATCTGGAACTTCGGCGCCGACCAGGACAGGCCGGTTTCCGGATCGGCCAGTTCCAGCCCCGTGACCGTGGTGTCGACCCGGTTCGGGAAGCCGGTGGCCTCGATCGCGTCGTATCCCGCCACCCAGCCATCGGCCGCGCGGGCGTCGATCCAGCCCCTCAGGTTGCGTTCCACCGTGGACGACGTGACCCACCAGAAGCCGCTCCACCCCAGCGCGGCCAAAATTACCACGGCAAGAAGAAATCGCATGGTCCGCCCTTTTCTGCCCCTGCGCCCGTGTTACCAGAGCCGGGACAGCAAGGGCCAGACCAATGACCGCAGCGGATGTAAGCGACGGGACCGGGCAGCGCGACGGCGCGCTCTGGGTCTTCGGCTATGCCTCGCTGATCTGGGACCCGGGTTTCCCCTTCGCCGAACGGCAGATCGCCGTGCTGCCCGACTATCACCGGTCGTTCTGCATGTGGTCGATCCACCACCGCGGCACCGAGGCCGACCCGGGGCTGGTGCTGGCGCTGGACGCCGCGCCGGGGGGCGCCTGCGCCGGGGTCGCCTTCCGGGTCGAGGACGCCCATGCGGCGGACACCCTCTCCGGGCTCCGGGCGCGCGAACTGATCTCGTCGGCCTATTTCGAGGCCAGCGTCGAGGTCGCGCTCGAAGATGGCCGCTTCGTCCCCGCCATCGCCTATGTGGTCGATCCCGACCACCCGCAATATTGCGGCGGCCTGCCGCTGGAACGCCAGGCGCAGGTGATCGCCCGGGCGGTGGGGGGCAGGGGGCCGAACCGCGACTACCTGATCAACACGGCCGAACACCTGCACGCCCTCGGCCTGCCGGATTTCGAGCTGGACTGGCTGGTGGCCCGGGTGATCGAGATCACCCGCGGATGAGCCGGCCCGGCGACACCCCCGGCGCGGACAAAGCCTGTTGGCACAAGGGTCTGGCCTTCCTATGCTGCCGCGACCCGGGGGCGGTGGCGGAGTGAAAGGCGGCGAGATGGCGGTCCGAGGCGGCGATTACAGGGGGCAGTTCTCGCAGCCCGTGCGCCAGGTCGTGATGATGCTGATCGTCATCATCGCCTGCGGCGCCGGGCTCTATCTGATCTATCCGCGCATCGCCGAGGTTTTCGCCGCGTCGCCCTGGATCAACGCCACCATCGGGGTGGTCTTCGTGATCGGGGTGGTGGCCTGCTTCCTGCAGGTGTTCCAGATGGTCAGCGCGGTCCACTGGATCGAGGATTTCGCCCGCGGCCGCCCGGGCTTCGACATTCGCCGCCCGCCCGGGCTGCTGGCGCCCCTGGCGGCGCTGCTGCGGTCGCGCGGGCCGCGGACCCAGATCGGCACCGCCTCGGCGCGCTCGATCCTCGATTCGGTGGCGACGCGGCTGGACGAGGCCCGCGACATCACCCGGTACCTGACCAACCTGCTGATCTTCCTCGGCCTGCTCGGCACCTTCTACGGCCTTGCCACCACCATCCCCGCGGTGGTGCAGACCATCCGCGCCCTGACGCCCGGCGAGGGCGAAAGCGTGAACGAGGTCTTCACCAAGCTGATCGGCGGCTTGCAGACCCAGCTTGGTGGCATGGGCACCGCCTTCGCCTCGTCGCTGCTGGGCCTGTCGGGGTCGCTGGTGGTGGGGCTTTTGGAACTGTTTGCGGGCCACGGCCAGAACCGGTTCTACCGCGAGCTCGAGGAATGGCTGTCCTCGATCACCCGGGTCGGCTTCGCCGGAACCGAAAGCGAGGCCAGCGCGGAAGCCGCCATGTTCGGCACGCTGCTGGAGCAGATGACCGAACAGTTCGACGCCCTGAACACCGCCCTGATCGAAGGCGACCGCAGCCGGCAGGCGCTGGAAGCGCGGCTGGGGCAGATCGCCGAGTCGCTCGACACCCTGACCCGGAAGGTGGCCGAGGACGCCAATACCAACGCCGCGCTGGCCCGGATCGGCGAGGGGCAGGAAAACCTGATCGCCGCGATCACCACGATCACCGCCAAGCCGGCCCGGGAACTGGAAAGCATCGAGGCAGAAACCCGCGCCCGGATGCGCAGCATCGATGTCCAGCTTCTGCGCATCCTCGAGGAGATGACCGCCGGCCGGCAGGAAAGCGTCACCGACCTGCGCCGTGACATCGCCCGGCTGACCCGGGTGATCGAGGTCGCCGCGGCGGCGCCGCCGGACGGGCAGGGGCACTGAGCCATGGCGCTGATCCGGCGCAGCGGCCAGCGCTTCCATGCCACGGTCTGGCCGGGTTTCGTGGACGCGCTGTCGACCCTGCTTCTGGTGCTGATCTTCGTGCTGACGATCTTCATGATCGTCGAGGGCGCGCAGATCCAGACCATCGGCCAGCAGGAGGACCAGCTCGACCGCCTGTCGGGCGAGGTCGACAAGCTGGCCGTGGCGCTGGGGGTGGAACAGCAGGCGAAGGACGGTCTGGAAACAAGGGTCGAGGGGCTGGACAGCGACCTGGCCGCGGCGCGGCGGGCGGCGGATGCCCAGGCGCAGGTGATCGACCGGCTGCAGCAGGATCTGGTGCAGCGGGACGGGGCGATCGAGATCGCCCGCGGCGAGATCGCCAGCTATGAGGAACAGGTGGCGGCGCTGCTGGCCGACCGCGATGCGGCGCGCGGGCAGGTGACCGAGCTGACCGGCAAGGTGGGCGAGTTGGACGCGGCGCGCAATGCGCTCGACACCGCGCTGGCGGCGGCGCGTTCCGAGATCGACGCCCAGGCCGAAGCGGCCCGGCTGGACGCGGCGCGGCGCGAGGCGCTGGAGGCGCTGACCGCCGACCTGCGGGCGAAGGCCGAAGCCTCCGCGGCCGAGCTTGACACCACGCGCAACGCCCTGTCCGCGCAGGAAGCCGCCCGGCTCGCCGAGGCCGAGGCCGCGCGGATGCTGCGCGAGAAGCTCGAAAGTGCCGATGCCGAACTGACCGCCATGACCCTGACGCTGGAGGAACGGCGGCGCGAGGCGGAACAGACCCTGACCCTGCTCGCCGCGGCCCGGGCCAGGGCGGACGAGATCGACGAACGGCTGATGGCGGCGCTGCTCGACGGCGAGGCGACGCCCGAAGCCATGGCGGCAGCCCGGACTGCGCTGGACGAGGCGCGCGCCCGGCTCGCGGCCGAAGGCGCCAGCGACGCCGAACTGCGCCGGCGGCTGGCCGATGCGGTCGCGGCCAAGGTTTCCGCCGAGACCGGCGCGAAGCTGAGCGAGGCCGAGGTGCAAGCCCGGCTGCTGGCCACCGCGCAGCAGGAACTGGCCGATGTCGAGGCCGCCAGCGCCGAGGACCAGCGCCGGCTGGCCCTGCTGAACCAGCAGGTGGCGGGACTCGAATCCCAGCTCGGGCGGCTTCAGGGCCTGCTGGACGATTCGGCAGCCAAGGATGTTGCGGCACAGGTGCAGATCGAGAATCTGGGCCAGCGGCTGAACGTGGCGCTGGCCCGCGCGGCCAGCGAGGAGCGCCAGCGCGCCGAGATCGAGGCGGAGCGCGCCCGCGCGCTCGAGGCCGAGGCGAAGCGGCTGGAGGCCTACCAGTCCGAATTCTTCGGCCGGCTGCGCGCGGTGCTGGGCGATCGCGAGGGCGTGCGGATCGAAGGCGACCGCTTCGTGCTGTCATCCGAGGTGCTGTTCGCCTCGGGCTCGGCCGACCTGTCGCCGGCGGGGCAGGCCAGCATCGCCAACGTCGCGCGCATCCTGCAGGAGGTCTCGGCAGTGATCCCGCCGGAGATCAACTGGATCATCCGGGTCGACGGGCATACCGACGACGTCCCGGTGTCCTTCACCAGCCCCTACCGCGATAACTGGGAGCTGAGCCAGGCCCGGGCCCTGTCGGTGGTGCGCTACATGATCGACAATTTTGGCTTCCCGCCCGGACGGCTGGCCGCCGCGGGGTTCGGCGAGTTCCAGCCGATCGATCCGACCGGCACGCCAGAGGCCCGCGCGAAGAACCGTCGCATCGAGTTGAAGCTGACTGAACGCTGAGCACGGGCGCTGGCCTGCAGCGGCGAGACCGTGCTCGGCCTGTGCGCGTTCGTTCGTCGGAACGCCCCCGCCGGAAGGGGCGGGGCGTCGATTGGGTCGGGCTGCGCGTTAGGTGCCTGCGTGGGCCCCCACGCTCCGAGCGTCACTCCGCGGTCAGCAGCGGCGGCTTCTTGCTGGCGATCCGCGCCCGGTCCGGGGGCGAGGTTTCCAGGTGGATCGTGTCGTCGCGCACCACCACGCGGACGTTGCCGCCCTTCGACAGCTTGCCGAACAGCAGTTCCTCGGCCAGCGGCTTCTTGATGTACTCCGATCACCCGGGCGAGCGGCCGTGCCCCCATCTTGTCGTCGTAGCCCTTGTCGGCCAGCCACTTGGCGGCGTCGTCGTTCAGCTCGGATGGTCACGTTGCGATCCACAGCTGGGCCTCGAGCTGGAGCACGAACTTCTCGACCACCTGCAGGATGACCTCCTGCGGCAGCGGCTGGAAGCTGATCACGGCGTCCAGGCGGTTGCGGAACTCGGGCGAACAGCCGTTCGATCGCCGCGGTATCCTCGCCGGTGCGCCCGGTCGCGGCCGAAGCCGATCGGGGTCTTGGCCATGTCGGCCGCGCCCGCGTTCGTCGTCATGATCAGGATGACATTGCGGAAATCGACCGTCTTGCCGTTGTGGTCGGTCAGCTTGCCGTGGTCCATCACCTGCAACAGGATGTTGAACAGGTCCGGGTGCGCCTTCTCGATCTCGTCGAGCAGCAGGACGCAGTGCGGATGCTGGTCGACCTGGTCGGTCAGCATGCCGCCCTGGTCGAAGCCGACATAGCCCGGCGGGGCGCCGATCAGGCGGCTGACGCTGTGGCGCTCCATGTATTCCGACATGTCGAAGCGGATCAGCTCGATCGCCAAAGTCTTGGCGAGCTGGCGCGCGACCTCGGTCTTGCCGACGCCGGTCGGGCCCGCGAACAGGTAGGAGCCGATCGGCTTTTCCGGCTCGCGCAGGCCGGCGCGGGCGAGCTTGATGGCGCTGGCCAGCGCGTCGATCGCCTGGTCCTGGCCATAGACCATCGCCTTGATGTCGCGCTCCAGCGTGCGCAGCACTTCCTTGTCGTCGTTCGACACGCTCTTGGCCGGGATGCGGGCGATGACCGAGACCACGGCCTCGATGTCCTTCACCGTGATCGTCTTCTTGCGCTTGGAGGGCGGCAGCAGCATCTGCGCCGCGCCGACCTCGTCGATCACGTCGATCGCCTTGTCCGGCAGCTTGCGGTCGTTGATGTAGCGCGCCGACAGTTCCACCGCGGTCTTGATCGCCTCGGCGGTGTAGCGGATGTCGTGATGCTCCTCGAAATAGGGCTTGAGGCCCTGGAGGATCTTGACCGTGTCATCGACCGACGGCTCGTTCACGTCGATCTTCTGGAACCGGCGGCTGAGCGCACGGTCCTTCTCGAAGTGCTGGCGGAACTCCTTGTAGGTGGTCGAGCCCATGCAGCGCAGCTTGCCGCCCTGGAGCGCCGGCTTGAGCAGGTTCGAGGCATCCATCGCCCCGCCCGAGGTGGCACCGGCCCCGATCACTGTGTGGATCTCGTCGATAAACAGGATCGCGTCGGGATGGTCCTCAAGCTCGTTCACCACGGCCTTGAGACGCTCCTCGAAATCGCCGCGGTAGCGGGTGCCGGCCAGCAGCGCGCCCATGTCGAGCGAATAGATCGTCGCCCCCGACAGCACGTCCGGGGTCTCGCCGCGCACGATCTTCAGCGCCAGCCCCTCGGCGATGGCGGTCTTGCCGACGCCCGGATCGCCGACCAGCAGCGGGTTGTTCTTCCGCCGCCGGCACAGCACCTGGATGCAGCGTTCCACCTCGGACTCCCGGCCGATCAGGGGATCGACGTCGCCCTTGGTGGCCTTGGCGTTCAAATCGACACAATACTTACCCAAGGCGGAGTCCTTGTTATCGGGTTCCTGGGCCTGCGACGTCTCTTCCTCGTACTCGGTGGCGCCCTGGACCGGACGGGGTTCGCCGAAATTCGGATCCTTGGCGACGCCGTGGGCGATGAAATTCACCGCGTCGTAGCGCGTCATGTCCTGTTCCTGCAGGAAGAAGGCGGCGTTGCTTTCGCGTTCGGCGAAGATCGCGACCAGCACGTTCGCGCCGGTCACTTCTGTCCGGCCGGAGGACTGCACATGGATCGCAGCGCGCTGGATGACGCGCTGGAAGGCGGCGGTGGGCACGGCTTCCGAGCCCTCGACATCGGTCTCGAGGGTCGAGAGTTCCTCGTCGATGAACTCCACCAGGGTGGTCTTCAGCTTTTCGAGGTTCACGCCGCAGGCCTGCATCACCTTGGCGGCATTCGGTTCGTCGATGAGGGCGAGAAGGAGATGCTCGAGCGTGGCCAGTTCGTGACGGCGGGAGTTGGCCAGCGCCAGCGCCGCGTGAATCGCCTGTTCAAGCGTGTTCGAGAATGACGGCACGAGGCGTGCTCCTTTCGGTCGAGGCGGCGTCGGGGGAAGGCCCTTCGCAACCGTGGGCTCGTATGTTTAAGGTTTGGTTTTCCGACCCGCGCTTCAAGTGTTTTTTGATCCGGCTCGCGGGTGGTGAGAGGCTGTGTGACATTGCCCAAACATTGGGATACGTCGCTTTCAATTTGCCCACAATAGCGTCAGAATGCATCTTTCAGCTTTCTTAGTCGGGCAAAAACGTCCACGTCTTGGGCATCTGGCATGTGAAGGGCGCCGCGAATTGCAGCATCGCGCGCACGCAGGAAGGGATTGGTCGCCTTCTCGTCACCCAGCAACGACGGCACGGTGGCCCGGCCTTCCGAGCGGGCGGCGTCGATGGCGGCGGCGCGGGCCTGCAGGTCAGGGTTGTCCGGATCCACGCTCAGGGCGAACCGGGCATTGCCCTTGGTGTATTCGTGTCCCGAGCATACCACAGTGTCGTCGGGAAGGGCAGCCATGGCGCTCAGGCTGGCCCACATCTGCGCCGGTGTGCCTTCGAACAGCCGGCCGCAGCCGAGCGCCATCAGGCTGTCGCCCGAGAACAGCAGACGCGAGTCGGGACAGTGAAAGGCGATGTGGCCGATGGTGTGGCCGGGCACGTCGATCACCTCGACCGGCTCGCCACCAAAGGACAGGTCCGCCCCCGGGGTGACTGCAACGTCGAGCGGCGGCAGCCGGTGCGCATCGGCGGCGGCGCCCCAGACCCTGGCCCCGGTCGCCGCGCGCAAGGGGCCGACCGCGTCGATGTGGTCACCGTGGTGATGCGTCAGCAGGATGTCGCTCAGGCGCCAGCCGCGCCGGTCCAGCGCGGCAAGGATCGGTGCGGCTTCCGGGGCATCGACCAGAGCGGTCTGGTCGCTCGAAGGATCATGCAGAAGGAAGGCGTAATTGTCCTTGAGGCAGGGCACGGTGACGAGGTCAAGGGGCATGGCGTTCGGGTCCTCTTGGGCTATGGTCTGCACTGAAGACAGGCGCCACCGCGAAAGCCATCCAATGCATCTCGACGTGCAGGACCTGAAAACCTTCTACTACCGGACCGGTCTGGGCCGCGCCGCGCAGCGCGCCATACGGGACAAGGTGGTCGCGATCTGGCCCGAGACAAGGGCCGGAACGATGGTGGTGGGCTTCGGCTTCGCGGTGCCGCTGCTGCGGCCGTTCCTGGAACGCGGGTGCCGGGTGGTCGGGCTGATGCCGGCGCCGCAGGGGGTGATGCCCTGGCCGGCCGGAATGGCCAATGTCTCGGTGCTGTGCGACGACAGGCAATGGCCGCTCCCCGCCGGCTCGGTCGACCGGCTGGTGATGCTGCACGGGCTGGAAACCTCGGAAAACCCCTCGGCGCTGCTTGAGGAGGCGTCGCGGGTGCTCGGTCCCGCCGGGCGCGTGCTGATCGTGGTGCCGAACCGGGCCGGTCTCTGGGCACGCAGCGACCAGACACCGTTCGGCTTCGGCCATCCCTACAGCCTGAGCCAGCTCGAGTCCCAGTTGCGCCGCCACGGCTTCGCCGCCGCCCGGCGCGATGTCGCATTGTTCCAGCCCCCGTCGCACCGGCGCTTCTGGCTGCGGGCGGGCCCGTTCTGCGAGCGCGTGGGCCAAAGGGTCTGGCGCCGCTATGCCGGCGGCGTGCTGATCATCGAGGCGGTGAAGGATGCCTTTCGTCCTTCGGGTACCGCCGTGCGCGAGGCCAAGCCCGAGCCGTTGCGGGTGCTGGACGGGATCTCGCAGCCGGCACGGGATATCGCGGTGGCGGCGGCTGCGGCGAATAGAGGCATCCGAAACTAAGGAATCGTTCGCGGCGCCCTGCGAGCAGGATCATTTCGTGGACGATTTCCCAACCCGGCGCTGCGCATAGGGTCGCACCCCGCAAAAAACACCGATTTCACAGGTGGAAAGCGCGGCCGCCTGCACCTGTTGCGCTGTTGCCTGCCGGAAGGGCCTTTGCTACACCCACGCTGATTTTAACGGCTTCGTGAGCGTGCGGGCCGGTGACCCGTCCTGGGCGGCCCTGGCCAGCCCTGGACCAAGACATCGAAAGGGTGGACGTGTCCGAACCAGCTTCGATCTCCCTCGGTATTGCCAAACGTTATGCCACCGCCGTGTTCGACCTTGCCAGGGAGGCCGGGGCGATAGGCACGCTGGAGTCCGACATCGACGCGCTGTCGGCGGCGCTGGGGGAAAGTGCCGACTTCGCCGCGATGGTGCGCTCGCCGCTCTATTCGCGACAGGACCAACAAGGTGCGATCACGGCGCTGGCCGGCCGGATGGGGTTGTCGCCGCTGACTGGCAACACACTGGCGCTGATGGCCTCGAAGCGGCGCCTGTTCGTGCTGCCGCAGCTGATCAAGGCGCTGCACGACCTGATCGCCAACGAGAAGGGCGAGATCACCGCCGAGATCACCGCCGCCACGCCGCTCACCGATGCGCAGGCTGCACGCCTTGCCGACACGCTCAAGGCCAAGATCGGCCGCGACGTGAAGATCCTTACCACCGTCGATGAAAGTCTCATCGGCGGTCTCGTCGTGAAGGTGGGCTCGCGGATGATCGACACCTCGGTCGCCGCCAAGCTCGCCAACCTGCAGCAAGCCATGAAAGAGGTCGGATAATGGGAATCCAGGCAGCCGAAATCTCTGCGATCCTCAAGGAGCAGATCAAGAACTTCGGACAGGAAGCAGAAGTTGCCGAGATCGGCCGCGTGCTCAGCGTCGGCGACGGGATTGCCCGCGTCTATGGCCTCGACAACGTGCAGGCCGGCGAGATGGTGGAATTCCCCGGCGGTATCCGCGGCATGGCGCTGAACCTTGAGACCGACAACGTCGGTATCGTGATCTTCGGCTCGGACCGGGACATCAAGGAAGGCGACACCGTCAAGCGCACCAACTCGATCGTGGACGTGCCGGCCGGTGACGGCCTGCTCGGCCGGGTCGTCGATGCGCTCGGCAACCCGATCGACGGCAAGGGCCCGATCCACTACACCGAACGCCGCATCGCGGATTCCAAGGCGCCGGGCATCATTCCGCGCAAGTCGGTGCACGAGCCGATGGCGACTGGCCTGAAGTCGATCGACGCCATGATCCCGATCGGTCGCGGCCAGCGCGAACTGATCATCGGCGACCGCCAGACCGGCAAGACCGCTGTGGCGCTCGACACCATCCTGAACCAGAAGTCCTACAACGAGGCCGCCGGTTCGGACGAGTCGAAGAAGCTCTACTGCGTCTACGTCGCGATCGGCCAGAAGCGGTCGACCGTGGCCCAGCTGGTGAAGAAGCTGGAAGAAAGCGGCGCGATGGCCTATTCGATCGTGGTCGCCGCGACCGCGTCGGACCCGGCGCCGATGCAGTACCTCGCGCCCTATTCGGCCTCGGCCATGGCGGAATTCTTCCGCGACAACGGCCGCCACGCGCTGATCGTGTATGATGACCTGTCGAAGCAGGCCGTGGCCTATCGCCAGATGTCGCTGCTGCTGCGCCGTCCGCCGGGCCGCGAAGCCTACCCCGGCGACGTGTTCTACCTCCATTCCCGGCTGCTCGAGCGTTCGGCCAAGCTGAACGCCGACCACGGCTCGGGCTCGCTGACCGCGCTTCCGGTGATCGAGACCCAGGCCGGCGACGTGTCGGCCTATATCCCGACCAACGTGATCTCGATCACCGACGGCCAGATCTTCCTGGAAAGCGAACTGTTCTATCAGGGCATCCGTCCGGCCGTGAACACCGGTCTGTCGGTGTCGCGGGTGGGCTCGTCGGCGCAGACCAACTCGATGAAGTCGGTCGCCGGCCCGGTGAAGCTCGAACTCGCCCAGTACCGCGAGATGGCCGCCTTCGCCCAGTTCGGTTCCGACCTCGACGCCTCGACCCAGCGCCTGCTGAACCGCGGCGCGCGCCTGACCGAGCTGATGAAGCAGCACCAGTATTCGCCGCTGACCAACGCCGAGATCGTCACGGTGATCTTCGCCGGCACCAACGGCTATCTGGACAAGCTGAAGGTCTCGGACGTCGGCCGGTTCGAGAAGGGCCTGCTGTCCTACCTGCGCAACCAGCGCAAGGACATCCTTGACTGGCTCACCGACGAGGATCCGAAGATCAAGGGCGAAGCGGCCGACAAGCTCAAGGCCGCCATCGAAGAGTTCTCCGGAAGCTTCGCGTAAGCGCGGGCCTCGGGAGACATAATCGATGCCCAGTCTCAAGGACCTCAAGAACCGGATCGCGAGCGTCAAGTCGACGCGCAAGATCACGAAAGCAATGCAGATGGTCGCGGCGGCAAAGCTCCGCCGCGCCCAGGAATCTGCCGAAGCGGCACGGCCCTATACCGAACGATTCAACACGGTTCTGGGCAGCCTCGCGGCATCGGTGGGTGGGAGCGACAGCGCCCCCCGCCTGCTGCGCGGCACCGGGTCGGACCAGGTTCACCTTCTGGTGGTGATGACGGCCGAGCGCGGGCTCTGCGGTGGCTTCAACTCGTCCATCGTGCGGATTGCCCGAGCGAAGATCGCCGAGCTGCTGGCGAAGGGAAAGACGGTAAAGATCCTGACCGTCGGCAAGAAGGGGCGCGAGCAGCTCCGCCGCGACTATTCGCAGTACCTGATCGGGCATATCGATCTGAGCGAAGTCCGGCGGATCGGCTATGACAACGCCCTCGATGTCGCGAGGGACGTGCTTGCCCGCTTCGACGCCGGCGAGTTCGACGTGGCGACGATCTTCTTCTCGCGGTTCCGCAGCGTGATCTCGCAGGAGCCGACCGTGCAGCAGATCATCCCGGCGAGTTTCGACGCCGGTCAGTCGGTCAGCACCGTCTATGACTATGAACCCAGCGAGGAAGGCATCCTTGCCGACCTGCTGCCGCGCGGAGTTGCCACGCAGGTCTTCGCGGCCCTCCTTGAGAACGCTGCCTCGGAACAGGGCGCCCGCATGAGCGCCATGGACAACGCGACCCGCAACGCCGGCGACATGATCGACAAGCTGACGATCGTCTACAACCGGTCGCGGCAGGCATCGATCACCAAGGAACTCATCGAAATCATCTCGGGCGCCGAGGCGCTCTAACCGAACCGGAGATACCACATGGCTATTCCAAGCGGCAAAGTGTCTCAGGTCATCGGCGCCGTCGTCGACGTCCAGTTCGACGGCGCGCTGCCGGCGATCCTGAACGCGCTGATCACCGAGAACAACGGCAAGAAACTGGTTCTGGAAGTCGCCCAGCACCTTGGCGAGAACACCGTCCGCGCGATCGCGATGGACGCCACCGAAGGTCTGGTGCGCGGTGCGCCGGTCAGCGACACCGGGGCGCCGATCTCGGTTCCGGTGGGCGACGCGACGCTGGGCCGGATCCTCAACGTGATCGGCGAGCCGGTAGACGAGAAGGGCCCGGTCATCGCGACCGAGACCCGGTCGATCCACCAGCTGGCTCCGACCTTCGAGGAACAGGCGACCACCTCGGAAGTGCTGGTCACCGGCATCAAGGTGATCGACCTGCTGGCGCCCTATGCCAAGGGCGGCAAGATCGGCCTGTTCGGCGGCGCCGGCGTGGGCAAGACGGTTCTGATCATGGAACTGATCAACAACATCGCCAAGGTGCACTCGGGCTTCTCGGTCTTCGCCGGCGTCGGCGAACGGACCCGGGAAGGCAACGACCTCTATCACGAGATGATCGAGTCGGGCGTCATCAAGCCCGATGACCTGTCGAAGTCGCAGGTGGCGCTGGTCTACGGCCAGATGAACGAACCGCCGGGCGCCCGTGCCCGCGTCGCGCTGACCGGCCTGACGCTGGCCGAACAGTTCCGCGACCAGTCGGGGACCGACGTGCTGTTCTTCGTCGACAACATCTTCCGCTTCACCCAGGCGGGTTCGGAAGTGTCGGCGCTGCTGGGCCGGATCCCCTCGGCGGTGGGCTATCAGCCGACGCTCGCCACCGACATGGGCGCGCTGCAGGAGCGGATCACCTCGACCAAGGCCGGCTCGATCACCTCGGTGCAGGCGATCTACGTGCCCGCGGACGACCTGACCGACCCGGCGCCGGCGACCTCGTTCGCGCACCTCGACGCCACCACGGTGCTGTCGCGCGCGATCTCGGAGCTGGGCATCTACCCGGCGGTGGACCCGCTCGACTCGACTTCGCGTCTGCTCGACCCGGCGGTCATCGGCGACGAACACTACAACGTCGCCCGTGAGGTGCAGGGGATCCTCCAGCGCTACAAGTCGCTGCAGGACATCATCGCGATCCTCGGCATGGACGAGCTTTCCGAAGAGGACAAGCTCACCGTGTCGCGCGCCCGCAAGATCCAGCGCTTCCTGAGCCAGCCCTTCGACGTGGCAAAGGTCTTCACCGGGTCGGACGGCGTGCAGGTTCCGCTGGAAAAGACCATCGCCTCGTTCAAGGCCGTGGTTGCGGGCGAATACGACCACCTGCCGGAATCGGCCTTCTACATGGTGGGCGACATCGAGGAAGCGATCGCCAAGGCCGAGCGCATGGCCGCCGAAGCGGCCTGAGAGGAAAGCTGAATGGCCGACATGATGCAGTTCGACCTCGTCTCGCCCGAGCGGAGCCTCGTCTCCGTTCTGGCGAGTGCGGTCCAGATCCCGGGTGCCGAGGGTGACCTCACGGCGATGCCCGGCCACGCGCCGCTCATCACGACGCTTCGGCCCGGCATCCTGACGGTCACCGGCGCCGACGGGGTGTCGCACTACGCGGTGACCGGCGGCTTCGCCGAAATCGGCGCCGGCGGCACCACCGTCCTGGCCGAGCGCGCCTATCCGAAATCCTCCGAGCACCGCGCGTCGATCGAGGCGCATCTCGAGGAAGCCCGGAAGGTGGCGCCGACCCTCGCGGTCGAGAACAAGGACAGCCATGCGAAATTCATGGATGACCTCGCCCGGCTGCTCGAGAACATGGTCTGATCCGCAGCACAGCGCGACGATTTCAGCCCCCCGCGATCCGTCGCGGGGGGTTTTTTGTTGTCGGGCACGGGATCAGCCGAAGCGCGCCGCCAAGCGGTCGCAGGCCGCACCGATGATGCGGTAGAGCGCCAGCGTCATCAGCGCCAGTACCACCAGCGCGGCGAACATCAGGTCGGTCTTGGCCCGGCCGTTCGCCAGCAGCATCAGATAGCCAAGGCCCCGGCTCGCCCCCACCCATTCGCCGATCACCGCCCCGATCGGGGCATAGACCGCCGCCAGCCGCAGCCCCGAGGCCAGCGACGGCAGCGCGGCCGGCACGCGGATCCGCCACAGGGTTGCGGCGGGCCGCGCCTGCATGGTCCGCGCGAGGTCGAGCCAGCCGGGCGGCGTCGCCATCAGCCCGTCGAAGAAGGCCGAGGCGACCGGGAAATAGATGATCAGCACCGCGATCACGATCTTGGATTCCATCCCGTAGCCCAGCCACAGGGTCAGGATCGGTGCGAGGGCGAAGACCGGCAGCGCCTGGGTCAGCACCAGCGCCGGGCGCACGATCCGCCGCGCCAGGGGAGAGCCGACCAGACCCAGCGCGGTCAGCGTGCCAAGTATGGCACCCAGCAGCAGCCCGATCAGCACCTCGGTCAGGGTCGTCGCGGCATGGCCGGCGATCAGGCCGGCATTGGCCACCAGCGCCTTTGCCACCCGCCACGGTCCCGGCAGGATGAAGGGCGGCAGGTCGGCCAGCGTGACCAGCGCCTGCCAGGCCGCCAGCAGCACTGCGGCGGCGATCAGCGGGTTCAGCGCCCGGGCGATCATGTCTCGGCCCTCAGCCGTTGCAGCAGCCGCGCCGCCCAGGCCAGCATCGCGGCATCATCGACGGCGCGGATCGGCGTGCCCGGGGGCGGCGGCACCTCGACCAGGGCAGCGTGCTCCATCACATGGACCCGATCGCCGAGCCGGGCCGCCTCGGCCGGGTCATGGGTGACGATCAGCACGGTGCGGCCGCGCAGGGTCTCGGCGGCGAGATCCTGCATCTCGGCCCGGGTGCGGGCGTCCAGCGCCGAGAACGGCTCGTCCAGCAGCACCACGGCGCGATCCTCCATCAGGGTGCGGGCCAGCGCCGCGCGCTGGCGCTGGCCGCCCGACAGGCTGCGCGGCCGCTTGCCGGCATGGGGGCCAAGGCCCAGCCGGTCGATCAGCGCGTCGATCCGCGCCCAGTCCGGTGTCTCGCCCCTGAGCCGTGCGCCCAGCCCCACATTGCCGCGCAGGTCTAGCCAGGGCAGCAGCAGGTCGTCCTGCGCCATGTAGGCAACCCGGCCCGCCAGCGGCCGCCCGTCGCTGGCCTCGATCCGGCCGTCGAACGCCGCCCCGGTTTCGAGCCCGGCGATCAGCCGCAGTGCGGTCGACTTGCCCGCCCCGGAAGGGCCGAGCAGGCAAGTCCAGCCGCCGGGGACGAGGTCGAGCACCGCGTCCGCGAACAGGGTTGCCTCGCCGAAGCGGGCGGTCCCGGACAGCCGGATCCCCGGCGCGGCGGCGTTCATCGGGCGGTGTCCCCCAGCCGGACCATGGCGTGGGGGGCGCTGCCCCCCGGCCGGCCCTGCGGGCCGACCTCCCCCCGGAGTATTTGAACCAAAGAGAAGGAACAGGGGGCGACGCAGGCCGGCACGTCCGGCCGCCGCGCGCGGAACGCGCGCGGCCCGGCCCAACGGGATGAGCCCGTGCGGAGGCACGGGCGAAGACGGGCGGGAGCGGCCCCGGTC
>JBGAOK010000118.1:0-9312 GCA_044221805.1 Meridianimarinicoccus sp. | reverse complement strand
CCCTCGCGCATTCGCGGATGCGCGCTCATGCCCGGAAACAGGCCCGGAAACAGGAGGGTCCGGCCGGTGAGGGCCGGACCCGAACGAAAGCAGGCGGATTGCCCGGATCAGCGAAAACGCCTGCCCCCCGCCGTCGGAAACCGTCAACCTTGGTTGCGATTCCCTGAACGGGTTCCGGAAATTCCTTCCGATTCAACGGGATAACCCCAATATCACGCGTGATACGCGAGGCCTCCCGGCGCGCCTTCAGACCGCGAGGCCGATCGGACAGCTCACCCCGGTCCCCCCGAGGCCGCAATACCCGCCCGGGTTCTTGGCCAGGTACTGCTGGTGGTAGTCCTCGGCATAGTAGAACGCGGGCGCGTCCAGGATCTCGGTGGTGATCGCCCCGAGCCCCGCCGCCTTCAGCCGCGCGCCGAAGACCTCGCGCGAGGCCTCCGCCGCCGCCCGCTGCGCCGCGTCGAAGACGTAGATCCCCGAGCGGTACTGGGTGCCGCGGTCGTTGCCCTGGCGCATGCCCTGGGTCGGGTCGTGGCCCTCCCAGAACGCCTTCAGCAATGCGGCATAGCTCACCTCTGCTGGGTCGAACACAACCCGGACCGCCTCGTTGTGGCCGGTCTGCCCCGAGCAGACCTCCTGGTAGGTCGGATTCGGGGTGAAGCCGCCGGCATAGCCGACCATGGTCGACCAAACCCCGGGGATCTGCCAGAACTTCCGCTCCACGCCCCAGAAGCAACCCATGCCGAACATCGCCACCCCCATGCCTTCGGGCACCGGGCCCTGCAGCGGGCGGCCCGAGACGAAATGGGTCGTCGCGGTCGGGATCGGCTCGTCCCGGCCCGGCAGCGCCTCGGCCGGCGTTACCATCCGGGTCTTCTTGGTGGTCAGGAACATGCGGGGGCCTCCTTCACCGCGCCGGCCAGCCCGCCGGCGCCTTGGGATGGTCCGGCGGTCGCGCCGGCCTCGACGGGATATAGGGGCGCGCCATCCATCCTGCCAGCGCCGGACCTATTCCGCCGGGCGCGCCGCCGCCCGACCGCGACCGAGAATTGTCTCGGCCCCGGGGCCGGGATGGCGCGGAATCAGTGCCGCCAGCCCCATCGAGACCAGCGCGAAGGCGGCCGCCAGCCCGTAGACCGAGGCCGGCGAGATCAGCCACAGATAGCCCAGCGCCGCCGGCAGGAAGACCGCCGCGATATGGTTGATGGTGAAGGCCACCGCCGAGGTCGGCGCGATGTCGGCCGGATCGGCGATCTTCTGCAGATAGGTCTTCAGCGCAAAGGCCAGACTGAAGAACAGGTGGTCGATCACATAGAGCGCCGCCGCCACCCAGACCCCCCAGCCGAACCAGTAGATCCCGCCATAGGCCAGGAACACCAGGGTCAGCCCGGCATATTCGAAGACCAGCGCGTTGCGCTCGCCGAAATGGCCGACGAAGCGGCCGAACACCGGACCCAGTGCCATGTTCGCCAGATAGTTGATCAGGAACAGGGCAGTGACGTCGTCGACCTGGAAGCCGAAGCGCTCGACCATCATGAAGGCCGCAAAGACCACGAAGATCTGCCGCCGCGCGCCGGCAAGGAACTGCAGCACATAGTACAGCCAGTAGCGCCGGCGCAGGATCATCCGGCGGTGCTGCCGCTCGGGCGCCTCGAACTGCGGGAAGACCGCCAGCGCCGCCAGCGCCAGCGCCACGCAGATCCCGCCCGAGACCAGGAAGACCAGGTTGTAGCTCAGCCCCAGGCGCTCCCAGGTCAGGGCCAGGAGGCCATAGGCCGCCAGCGACACCCCCGAGCCGACCGAGACCAGCATCCCCAGGACCTGCGGCGCCCGGTCCTTCGGCAGCCATTGCAGCTGCAGCGACTGGTTCACCGTCTCGTAATAGTGGAAGCCGATCGAGCTCAGCAGCGTTACCATCAGGATGCCGCCAAAGCTCGGGAACCAGGCCGTGACCGCGGTCGACGCGCCCAGCAGGACCAGCGCCATCACCGCCAGCACCTGTTCGCGGATGACGAACAGCAACAGGATCACGCCGACGGCGAGGAAGCCGGGGATTTCGCGCACGGTGTGGAGCCAGCCGATGTCCGAGCCGTCGAACTGCGCCACCTCGACCACGAAGTTGTTCAACAGCGCGTTCCAGGTCGCGAAGGCCATGGGCATGGCAGCCGCGGTGAGGATCAGGAAGGCCTCGGGCCGACGCCAGCGCGGCAGCGAGGAGGCCAGCGCAATGGGAAGCGTGGGCAACTGCATGGCCGGTCCCTACAGGAAAGCCGCCGGGGCGGCGAGTGGGTTCCTGTGCAGCGGCGCACAGCTCTTCGGCAGGGCGGGCCGCCAGGGCGGGCCGCAAGGTCTCCCGCCCGTCTTCGCCGCCGCTGGCGCGGCGGATCATCCCGTTGGGCCGGGCGCCGTGCGTGCCGCACGGCGCGCCTCCAGCAGGTGCACTTGGACCAAGAAGAAGGGGATCGGCGCTCTGAGTCGGGCCACGAAGGCGTCCGGTGGACGGCAACGCCCGCGCAGGATCCACGTTCGGCGGGCTTGCGCGGCCCCACCGGGGCACGGTCCCGCCTCACCGATTTCCGGGCGCGCGCTTTCAGGCTCCGCCCGTTCGGCGCTGAAAACGGTCCACTGGACCGTTTCCCGCGCCTCGAACCCCTTCTTCTTGGTACAAATACTCCGGGGGAACGCGCCGAAGGCGCGTGGGGGCGGAGCCCCCGTTCCGTCTCCCGTCCCGTGCCGTTGCGCAAGCCGCGTGGCTCAGGGTTTCCGGGCGATGAAGTCGATCAGCGCCGAAAGGCCGACATGTGCTGCACCTTCGGCGATCTCGCGATCGTAGCTCTCGGCCACCAGCACCTCCCAGCCCGGGAAGGCGTCGCGCAGGATCGTTTCGGTGTACATGTTCTCGACGAAGGGCGGCCCGCCGGTGCCATAGGCGATCTGCTCGGGCCGGTAGCCGTGCAGCAGGATCAGCCCGCCCGGCGCCACCGCCGCCGCCATCCCGGAAAACAGCCGGGCGCGCTCGGTCGGGCCGACGAACTGGAAGAAGATCCCCGCCACCAGGTCATAGGTCTCGGCCCCCCAGTCGTGGTCCAGAAGGTCGGCCTGGCAGAAATCGACGCTCACGCCCCGGGCCGCAGCCAGGGCGCGCGCCTTCTCGATCGCCCGCTCCACCAGTTCCAGCGCGGTCACCGCCATGCCCTGCCCGGCCATGTAGACCGAATTCCGCCCCTCGCCGTCCGCGACCGACAGCGCGGTCCGCCCCGGCGTCAGGTACGCCCGGTGCGTCACCAGGAAGTCGGCCGGTTCCGTGCCGAACACATAGGCCGGCGTCGCGTAGCGGTCTTCCCCCATGGTCCTCGTCTCCCCTCTGCCCCGGGTCCGCCCGATCCGCAGCCGTCCCGGCTCAGCCCCGGGCCGCATCCATCCGCCGGCGCATCTCGCGGATCGCCGGGTCGAGGCCCACATAGATCGCCTCGCCGATCAGGAAATGGCCGATGTTCAGCTCCCTGAGCTCGGGGATCGCCGCCACCGGCGCGACCGTGTCATAGGTCAGCCCATGCCCGGCATGGACCTCGAGCCCCAGCCCGTGGGCATGGCGCGCCATCTCGGTCAGCCGGGCCAGCTCGGCGTCCCGCGCCACCAGATGCCCCTCGGCATGCAGGTCGCAATAGGCGCCGGTGTGCAGTTCCACCACCTGGGCGCCGATCCGCCGGGCGGCGTCGATCTGCGCCGCGTCGGCGGCGATGAAGATCGACACCCGGCAGCCCGCCGCGCACAGGGGGTCGATGAACCGCGCCAGCCGGTCCTCGTCCCGGACCACGTCCAGCCCGCCCTCGGTGGTGCGCTCCTCGCGCCGCTCGGGCACCAGACAGACCGCGTGCGGCCGGTGGCGCAGCGCGATCGCCTGCATCTCGCCGGTCGCCGCCATCTCGAAGTTCAGCGGCGTCGACAGCGCCGCCATCAGCCCCTCGATGTCGGCATCCGAGATGTGCCGCCGGTCCTCGCGCAGATGGGCGGTGATGCCGTCGGCGCCAGCCGCCTCGGCCAGCATCGCCGCCCGGACCGGATCCGGATAGGCCGAGCCCCGGGCGTTCCGGACCGTCGCCACATGATCGATGTTCACGCCGAGCCGCAGGTGCGCCGCCCCGGCAGGATTGCCGCTCATCGCCGTCTCCTCTCTCCGGGTCCCTCGCCCGCGCCGTGCCCCGTGCCTGCCGATCCGTCCGCGCCCCTGGCGGCGGCGCTCAGGCGCCGTCGTCCCGCTCCGGCCCGCGCTTCGCCTTGTCCAGGGCCTGGGCGCGGCGCCGCTGATAGGCTTCAAGCAGCGGCAGGCTGAGATAATGGACGATCGCCGCCGCGACCATACCCGACACGGTGCCGCCGATCAGATAGGGCAAGAAGACACCCTCGAAGAACGACGACAGGTGGCTCCAGCTGGCCTCGCCGCCGGTGATCAGGCTGACCAGATTGTCGGCCATCTCGCCCGCCGCGTCCGCGAAGGCCTTCAGTACCTTCGGCAGCGGCACGGCGGCCTCGAGCGCGAACAGGTGTTCGCCGGTCCACAGCGCGATCGCCGCGATGAAGGGGAAGGTCACCGGGTTGCCGACCAGCGTCGCCAGCAGGCTGGCGACGACGTTGCCGCGCACCGCCCAGCCCAGCAGTGCGCCCAGCGGCAGGTGCAGCCCGAAGAACGGCGAGAACGACACGAAGACCCCCGCCGCCAGGCCGCGGGCGATCCGGTGCGGCGGGTCGGGCAGCCGGCGCACCCGGTGGCTGAGATAGCTGATGCCCCGGCGCCAGCCGCCGGCCGGATACAGCCAGTGCTGCAGGATCCGCAGCGGGCTGCGCTTATCGCGACGCTTGAACACCGGGCTCGGCGCCCCCCACCTCGCCCTCGAAGTCCTCGCTGCTGCCGGCCCTCAGCCGCGAGATCGCGGCGACGTTGCTCTCGGCCTCCAGCGCGGTGGTGACGCGGTTCAGGTGCTCGGTGTCGCTCAGGTCGACCTCCATCCGCAGCCGGTAGTAGTCGGGCTTGCGGTCGACGAAGACCAGGTTCGAGATGTTCGCCTTCTGCTCGCCGATCAGGGTGCAGATCCGCCCCAGGACGCCGGCATCGTTCGAGATGGTGATGTCGAAGGTGACCGTGTGGACCGGCATATGCGGCCCGGAATGCCAGTGCAGGTCGATCCAGCGGTCGAGCTGGTCCTCGAACGCCACCAGGCAGGGACAGTCGATGGCATGGACCACGACGCCATGCCCCGGCTGGGCGATGCCGACGATGCGCTCGCCCGGGACGGGCTGGCAGCAGGCGCCGCGGTCCCAGCTCTGGTCAGCCTCCAGCCCCAGCACGGCGAGGCCGGCGTCGATCTCGCCGCCGCGGCGGTCGCCCAGTTCGGGATAGAGCGTGCTGACCACCTCGCGTGCGGTGATCTCGCCCGAGCCCAGCCGCGCCAGAAGCTCCTCGGAGTTCTCGCCAAGGCCGAAGCGCCGGGCGGCGGTCCTCAGCGCCTTCTCGGTTACCCGCCGGTCGATATGCTCGAAGGCCACCCGGGCCAGTTCGCGACCCAGCTTGACGAAGCGCGACCGCTTCTCGGCCCGCAGGCTGCGCCGGATCGCCGACTTGGCCTTGCCGGTGACCGCGATGTCGATCCAGGTCGCCTGCGGGCTCTGGCCCTCGGCGGTGATGATCTCGACCGACTGGCCGTTCCGAAGCTGGGTCCACAGCGGCACGCGCTGGCCGTCGACCTTGGCGCCGACGCAGGCCGACCCGATCCGGGTGTGGATGGCGAAGGCGAAGTCCAGGGGCGTCGCGCCCTTGGGCAGCTTGACCACCTCGCCCTTGGGGGTGAAGCAGAACACCTTGTCGGTGTACATCTCCAGCTTCACCGCCTCGAAGAACTCGTCGTCGTCGGCCGAGGCCTCGAAATGCTCGGTCAGGCTGGCGATCCAGGCCTGCGGGTCCACCGCGAACGGGTTCTCGGCGCGTTCGCCGTCCTTGTAGGCCCAGTGCGCCGCGACCCCCGATTCGGCCACGTCGTTCATCTCGCGGGTGCGGATCTGCACCTCGACCCGCTTGCCGTCGCGGCCCAGCACGGCGGTGTGCAGGCTGCGATAGCCGTTCTGCTTGGGCTGGCTGATATAGTCCTTGAACCGGTTTGGCACCGCCCGCCAGCGCCGGTGGATTACCCCCAGCGCGCGGTAGCAGTCCATCGGGTTCGCGGTGATCACCCGGAAGCCATAGATGTCCGACAGGCGCGAGAAGCTCGATTCCTTCTGCTCCATCTTGCGCCAGATCGAATAGGGCTTCTTGGCCCGCCCGCTCACCTCGGCGGCGATGCCCTCGGCCAGCAGTTCCTTCTGGATGTCGTCGTTGATCCGGTCGATGACGTTGCCGGCCTCGCCTTCCAGCTTGACGAAACGGCGCATGATCGAGGTGCGCGCATCCGGGTTCAGCACCTGGAAGGCCAGATCCTCCAGCTCGTCGCGCATCCACTGCATGCCCATCCGGCCGGCCAGCGGGGCATAGATGTCCATCGTCTCGCGCGCCTTGCGCTGCTGCTTCTCGGGCGGCAGCGACTTGATCGTGCGCATGTTGTGCAGCCGGTCGAACAGCTTAACCAGGATCACCCGCAGATCCTTCGACATCGCGACGAACAGCTTGCGGAAGTTCTCGGCCTGCTTGGTCTCGACCGATCCAAGCTGCAGGTTGGTCAGCTTGGTGACGCCGTCCACCAGCTCGGCGATCTCCTTGCCGAAGCGCTTGGTGATGTCGGCATAGGTCGCTTCGGTGTCCTCGACCGTGTCGTGGAGCAGCGCGGTGATCAGCGTGGCGTCGTCCAGCCGCTGCTCGGCCAGCAGCGCGGCGACTGCCACGGGATGGGTGAAATAGGGCTCGCCCGAGCGCCGCCGCTGGCCGGCATGGACGCGCTTGGCATAGTCATAGGCCGCGCGCAGCTTGCGGACGTTGCTGCGCGGGTTGTAGCTCTGGACGCGGGCGACGAGGTCCTTGATGGGGATCAGCTGTTCCATCGCCGCGCCTCGTCCGGGCCGTCGTTCAGCCCTGCTCCTGGGCCTGCATCAGCGCCCGCAGGAGCTTCTCCTCGGACATGTCGTCGTCCACCGGCCGGTCGGCCTCGACCCCCATCAGAAGCGACATCTGGTCGTCCTCGGGCTCGTCGATCTCGATCTGGGTCTGGTGGCTCTCGATCATCCGCTCGCGCAGGTCGTCGGCGCTCTGGGTTTCCTCGGCGATCTCGCGGAGCGCGACCACCGGGTTCTTGTCGTTGTCGCGGTCGATGCTCAGCGGCATGCCGCGGGCGATCTCCCGGGACCGGTGCGCCGAGAGCAGCACCAGATCGAACCGGTTGGGGACCTTGTCGACGCAATCTTCGACGGTGACGCGCGCCATGATTCGCTATCCTCCGCGGGGAATTGGGAAGGCGCAGCCGTAAGGCATGGTCCGGGAAAACGCAAGCGCCCAGCACGCAACGGGCCGCAGCGGGCCGCTCAGGTGCCTGCAGGCGGATTTCCGCCTGCGATGTTAGTCTTATCCGGACGCCGGTCACCAAGTTTTGCTGTTGCCCGCTGCCACAATCGGCATACGTAGAGTCCACGTGCGCCGGCCCACCAGCGTGGGGGGCGCATCGAAGGCTTGTGAAGGAGAAATTATGTTCTACCGCGATGAAAAGCTCGCGCTCTTCATCGATGGATCGAATCTATATGCGGCCGCCAAGGCGCTTGGCTTCGACATCGATTACAAGCTTCTGCGACAGGAATTCATGCGTCGTGGCAAGCTTCTGCGCGCGTTCTACTACACCGCCCTGCTGGAGAACGACGAATACTCGCCGATTCGCCCGCTGGTTGACTGGCTCCACTACAATGGATTCAGCATGGTGACCAAACCGGCCAAGGAATACACCGACGCGCAAGGCCGGCGCAAAGTGAAGGGCAACATGGACATCGAACTCACCGTCGATGCCCTCGAGATCGCTCCGCATGTGGACCACATCGTCCTGTTCTCGGGCGACGGCGATTTCCGCCCGCTGATCGAGGCCCTGCAACGCAAGGGCGTCCGGGTGTCGGTGGTTTCGACCATCCGCAGCCAGCCGCCGATGATTTCCGACGACCTGCGCCGCCAGGCCGACAATTTCATCGAGCTTGACGAATTGAAGGATGTGATCGGCCGGCCCCCGCGCGAACGGGTGAACGACGATCCCACCGTCTCCGTCGGAGACGACCGCCGCTAGGCCCCGGCCCGGTCCGGACTTGCGGAGTTCCGTCGTCCGCAGCACCGGCCACCACATATCGATCCTGCGTCCCGCAACTTGCCGGAACCCTCCGGCCCGGGCGAACCAAAAAGTCGTGTCCGGCCGATGCCGGGCCAGCCCGCGCCCGCGCGCCCCGTGTGTCCCGGCGGGGTCACGGGCAGCCTGCCGCCGCCCCGCCTGCCGCTTCGGTCTGGACCCGCGCCCCTCTGCGGCCTAGGTCTTGGGCCGGATACGGAGACCGCGATGACCCGACCCCTGACGCTCTACCTCGCCGCCCCCCGCGGCTTCTGCGCCGGCGTGGACCGCGCCATCAGAATCGTCGAGATGGCGCTCGAGAAATGGGGCGCCCCGGTCTATGTCCGGCACGAGATCGTCCACAACCGCTATGTGGTCGACGGGCTCCGGGCCAAGGGCGCCGTCTTCGTCGAGGATCTGGACGACTGCCCGCCCGACCGGCCGGTGATCTTCTCGGCCCATGGGGTGCCGAAATCGGTCCCCGCCGCCGCCGCCGCCCGCGGCATGCTGCAGGTCGACGCCACCTGCCCCCTGGTGACCAAGGTCCATATCGAGGCCGCCCGCCATGGCGAGGCCGGCCGCCAGATCGTGATGATCGGCCATGCCGGCCACCCCGAGACCATCGGCACCATGGGCCAGCTTCCCGACGGCGAGGTGCTGCTGGTGGAAACCCTCGCCGACATCGACCGCCTCGCGCCCCGCGACCCTTCGCGGCTGGCCTTCGTGACCCAGACCACGCTCTCGGTCGACGACACCGCCGGGATCGTCGCGGCGCTGCGCGCCCGCTTCCCCGCGATCCTCGGCCCGGCGAAGGAAGACATCTGCTATGCCACCACCAACCGGCAGGCGGCGGTGAAGGCGGTGGCGCCGAAATCCGACGCCCTCCTCGTGGTCGGGGCGCCGAACTCCTCGAACTCGAAGCGTCTGGTGGACGTCGCCCGCAAGGCCGGCTGCGCCTATGCCCAGCTGGTCCAGCGCGCGGCCGAGATCGACTGGCGCGCCCTCGACGGCGCCCGGGCCGTGGCGGTGACCG
>JBGAOK010000008.1:0-55969 GCA_044221805.1 Meridianimarinicoccus sp. | reverse complement strand
AGGTGGTGGGCGTCGCGGGGCTGCTCGGATCGGGGCGGACGGAGACGGCCTACCTGCTCTTCGGGGTGGACCGGGCGGACAGCGGCGCGGCGGAGGTGGACGGCCGGCCCCTCGCGCTCACCTCGCCCGAGGCGGCCATCGCCGCCGGGATCGGCTTCTGCCCCGAGGAGCGCAAGGCCGAGGGCATCGTCGGCGACCTGACGGTGCGCGAGAACATCATTCTGGCGCTCCAGGCCCGGCGGGGCTGGGCCAGCCCGATCCCCCGGCGCGAACAGGCGGCGATCGCCGAACGCTACATCCAGGCGCTCGACATCCGGCCCCCGGATCCGGAGCGCCCGATCAAGTTCCTGTCGGGCGGCAACCAGCAGAAGGCGATCCTCGCCCGCTGGCTGGCCACCAACCCGAAGGTGCTGATCCTTGACGAGCCGACCCGCGGCATCGATGTCGGCGCCCATGCCGAGATCGTGCGCATGATCAACCGCCTGCGCGAGGACGGGCTGGCGCTTCTGGTGATCTCGTCGGAACTGGACGAGGTAATCGCCTATTCCAACCGGGTGGTGGTGATGCGCGAACGCCGCATGGTGGCCGAACTGCGCGGCGACGCGATCGAGATGCAGACCATCGTGCGCACCATCGCCGGGCAGGAGGCGGGCGCATGACCCGTCTGGCCGAAGCGCTGCTCAGGCCGCAGATCCTGGCGCTTCTGGCGGTGCTGGCGCTGAACTGGATCCTGTTTCCCGACTTCTTCGACCTGACCTGGCGCGACGGCCGGCTGTTCGGCAGCCTGATCGACGTCCTGAACCGCGGCGCGCCGGTCGCGATCCTGGCGATCGGCATGACCGCGGTCATCGCCACCCGCGGCGTCGACCTGTCGGTCGGCGCGGTCATGGCGATCGCCGGCGCGACGGCGGCGACCCTTGTGGTGGCGGGACAGCCGGCCGCCGTGGCCATCGCCGGCGCTCTGCTGGCCGGGCTCCTCTGCGGGCTGTGGAACGGCATGCTGGTGACGCTTCTCGACATGCAGCCGATCGTGGCGACCCTGGTCCTGATGGTGGCCGGGCGCGGTCTGGCGCAGCTGATCACCGAAGGCTCGATCGTCACCTTCTCGGATCCCTGGCTGATCTTCCTCGGCACCGGGTCGTTCCTCGGCCTGCCGATGCCGGTGGTGATCGCCGCGGTGCTGATGCTGGCCGCGACCCTCGCGGTTCGGCGCAGCGCCCTTGGCCTGATGATCGAGGCGGTCGGCATCAACCGCGACGCGGCGCGGCTGGTGGGGATCCCGGCGCGGCTGCTGCTCACCGGCATCTACGCCTTCGCCGGAATCTGCGCCGCCATCGCCGGGATCCTCGTCGCCGGCGATATCCGCGGCGCCGACGCCAACAACGCGGGCCTCTGGCTGGAACTGGACGCGATCCTCGCCGTGGTGATCGGCGGCACCTCGCTTCTGGGCGGGCGCTTCTCGATCCCGATGTCGGTGCTGGGTGCGCTCATCATCCAGGCGATGAACACCGGCATCCTGATCTCGGGCTTCCCGCCGGAATTCAACCTGATGGTCAAGGCCGGCATCATCATCCTGATCCTTGTGCTGCAATCGCCCTTCGCGACCCGCCAGTTCACAAGGCGCCCGCCGGCCGAGGGGCGCCGGCGCGCGGAAAGGACCCTGCCGTGACCCGTTCGCTCCGCCCGCTGCTGGCGACCCTGATCATCTTCCTGCTCGCCTATGCCCTTGCGGTATCCCAGTATCCCGGCCTGTTCTCCACCCGGGTGCTGGGCAACTTCCTGACCGACAACGCCTTCCTGGGCATCGCCGCGGTGGGGATGACCTTCGTGATCATCTCGGGCGGGATCGACCTGTCGGTGGGCGCGGTGATCGGCTTCACCACGGTGCTGATCGCGGCGCTGGTCAGCTGGGCCGGCTTGCACCCGCTGCTGGCCTTCGCCATCGCCCTTCTGGTCGCCGCCGGCTTCGGCGCGGTGATGGGCGCCGCCATCGCCTGGCTCCAGGTGCCGGCCTTCATCGTCACCCTGGCGGGGATGTTCCTCGCCCGCGGCGCCGCCTCGGTCCTGTCGCCGGATTCGATCGGGATTCGGCACGACTTCTACAGCGCGGTGTCGAAGACCTACCTGATGCTGCCCGGCGGCGGGCGGATCAGCGTCATCGGCGGGCTGATGATCCTGGTCTTCGTGCTGGGCTCGATCCTCGCCCACCGCACCCGCTTCGGCGCCGCGGTCTATGCCCTGGGGGGCAACGCCACTTCGGCCGCGCTGATGGGGGTGCCGGTGGCGCGGACCACGATCCTGATCTACATGCTGTCCTCCAGCCTTGCCGGGCTCGCCGGGATCGTGTTCTCGCTCTACACCAAGGCGGGCTATTCGCTCTCGGCGGTCGGGGTGGAACTCGACGCCATCGCCGCGGTGGTGATCGGCGGCACCCTGCTGACCGGGGGCTACGGCTTCGTCGCCGGCACCTTCATCGGGGTGATGCTGCAGGGGCTGGTGCAGACCTACATCGTCTTCGACGGATCGCTGTCGTCCTGGTGGACGAAGATTGTCATCGGGGCGCTGCTGTTTATGTTCATCCTGCTGCAGCGGCTGGTGTTCTCGGCCTCGGCGCCGACGCGGAAGGCATCCTGGAAGGCATGAGATGAGCGAACCCGGCAGCCTGATCCGGACCCTCTCGGGGCGGCAGGCTGCGCGCAACTACCATTCCTTCGTGATCGGCGAGGTCGGCCTCGGCGTGGTCTCGGGCCGCTTCAAGGTCGGCTCGATCCTGCCCAACGACGCCGAGATGATCGAGGCTTACGGGGTGTCGCGCACGGTCCTGCGCGAGGCGCTGAAGACGCTCGAGGCCAAGGGCCTGGTCGAGGCGCGCCCCCGGGTCGGCACCCGCGTCCTGCCGCGCAGCCGCTGGAACCTGTTCGACCGGCAGGTGCTGGGCTGGATCCACGAGGCCGGCCCCGACCCGGCCTTTCTCGACGCCTTCTTCGCCGTCCGCCGCGGGCTCGAGCTGCAGGCCGCCGATCTCGCCGCCCGCCACCGCACCGCGGACCAGCTCCGCCAGCTCTATTACTGGTTGACCCAGCGCCAGACCGCGGCGGCGCTGGTCGAACCCTTCGCCCAGGCCGAGTTCGAGCTGCACCGCATCCTCGCCGATGCCAGCGCCAACCCGTTCCTGCGTGCCGCCAGCCCGCTCAGCGAATTCGCCGTGGTGCGCTGGCTCGCGCCGCGTCTCGCCGACCTTGGCGGCAGCCCCGGTCTCGATCTCGCCGCGGCAAAGCAGGCCGATTACCTGACGCTGCTGCAGGCGGTCGAAGCCCGCCGCCCGGACCCGGCGGTGGCGGCGATGACCGCGATCCTCGCCGCCGACGAGGACCTGTGCCGCGCCGGACAGGACTGGGCCGCCGACCCGCCGCGGATCTGAGGCCCCGCTGGCGCGGCGCGTCCCCCGCTCGGGCTCAGTCCCGCAACCTCTCCATATGCGCCTGCGGGTTCCTGATCCGCTGGGGCACCGACTCCAGCCGCTGCACCATTCCGTCCTCGAGCCTGTTCCTGAACTCCGCGCGCAGTGCCCGGGTTCATGGTCCCGCACCTCCTGGCCGCTTCCCCGCAGATTGCCACAGGCCTTGTGCCGCCCGCGTCGGGCGATCAAGGTGAGGCCAAACAACAGGATCGGACGCGGACCACGTGCCAACGGCTCTCGAGCAACCGAATGCGGCGGGCGACGCGAAGGACCCTGGCGCGCCGGGCGCCGCAGTCCGCTGGGAGGCCGGCGGCGCTGGCGCCGGAACGCTGGTGGTCTCGGGCAACTGGACCCTGCGCAGCGCCACGCCCGGCGTGACATCGCTGGTCGAGGCGGCGAAGGGCGCCGGCGGGGCGGGCGCCATCGGCTTCGACACCACCGGGCTGACCGGCTGGGACAGCACCTTCGTGGCCGCGGTGCTCGAACTGCTGACCGCCTCCGAAGGTCTTTCGGTCACGGTCGACCAGAACGGCCTGCCGAACGGGGTGCAGCGGCTGGTGACGATGGCGACCTCGGTCCCGGAACGGCCGGGCGCCCGCCGCACCGACACGCCCGAGGGCTTCCTGGCCCGGATCGGCACCGCAACGCTCCACTCCTGGCGCGAGACCCTCGGCTTCGCCACCTTCCTGGGCGAGGCGACCATCGCCCTCGGCCGCTTCACCGTCGGCCGGGCCAAGTTCCGCCGGGTCGACCTGCTTCTGGCGCTCGACGCCTGCGGCCCGAAGGCGCTGCCGATCATCTCGCTGATCTCGGTCCTGATCGGCATGATCCTCGCCTTCGTCGGCGCGGTGCAGCTGTCGGCCTTCGGCGCCGACATCTATGTCGCCGACATGGTGGCGATCGCCATGGCCCGCGAAATGGCGGGGATCATGACCGGCATCATCATGGCCGGCCGCACCGGCGCGGCCTTCGCCGCCCAGCTCGGCACCATGCAGGTGAACGAGGAGGTCGACGCCTTCCGCACCCTCGGCTTCCAGCCGGTGGAATTCCTCGTACTGCCGCGGATGCTGGCGCTGATCGCGATGATGCCGCTCCTGTGCATCTATTCCGCCACCCTCGGCATCCTCGGCGGCGGCCTTGTGGGCGTCCTGATGCTGGGCCTGACCCCCACCGCCTACTACACCGAGACGATCGCCAGCGTCGGGCTGACCGATTTCGCCATCGGCGTCGGCAAGAGCGTGATCTTCGGCATCATCGTCGCCGTCACCGGCTGCCTGAAGGGCATCCAGTCCGGGCGCAGCGCCTCGGCGGTGGGCGACGCGGCGACCTCGGCGGTGGTGCAGGCGATCGTCCTGATCATCGTCTTCGACGGCATGTTCGCCGTCGTCACCACCATCCTCGGGATCTGACGCCGATGCCCGCCCCGGACCCGTCCCCCTCTCCCGCCCCGAAACCGAAACCGCAGCCGCAGCCGCAGATCTCGGTGCGCGGCCTGACGCTCGCCTATGGCGACTTCCTGATCCAGCGCGACCTCAGCTTCGAGGTGCAGCAGGGCGACATCTTCTTCATCATGGGCGGCAGCGGCTGCGGCAAGAGCACCGTGCTGAAATGCCTGATCGGTCTGAAACCCCCGAAGCAGGGCCAGGTGATCCTCGACGGCGCCGACTTCTGGGCCGCAGAGGAGACCGACCGCGAGGCGATGATGCGCGGCTTCGGCGTCCTCTATCAAAGCGGCGCGCTGTGGAGCTCGATGACCCTGGCCGAGAACGTCGCCCTGCCGATGACCGAATTCACCGGTCTTCCCGCCGCCGACATCCGCGAACTGGCGGCGATGAAGCTCGCCCTCGTCGGCCTCGCCGGCTTCGAGGACTTCTACCCGGCCGAGATCAGCGGCGGCATGCAGAAGCGCGCCGGCATCGCCCGCGCCATGGCGCTCGACCCGAAGATCCTGTTCTTCGACGAACCCTCCGCCGGGCTCGACCCGATCAGCTCGCGCCGGCTCGACGACCTGATCCTCGAACTCCGCGACAGCCTCGGCACCACCATCGTCATCGTCAGCCACGAACTGGCCAGCATCTTCGCCGTCGCCACCAATTCGATCTTCCTCGACGCCACCACCCGGACCATGATCGCCTCGGGCGACCCGCGCGTCCTGCGCGACCAGAGCCCGAACCCCGAGGTCCGCGAATTCCTGAACCGCGGCGCCGCCCCCACACCCCAGAGCGAGACCCGGACATGAGCGCAAAGGCCAATCCGACGCTCGTCGGCCTGTTCGTCGTCGGCGCCTTCGCGCTGGCCGTGACCGGCATCGCCCTGTTCGGCGGCGGCCGGCTGTTCTCCAGCCGGGTCACCTACGTGATGTACTTCGACGGCTCGATCGGCGGGCTTCAGGTCGGCGCGCCGGTCAACTTCCGCGGCGTCCGTCTCGGACAGGTCACCAACATCGTGATCCGCTACCTGCCCCAGTCCGGCACGCCGCGCTTCGTGATCCCGGTCTATGTCCAGGTCGAACCGGGCCGCATCCAGCGCGACTCGGAAGCCGCACGGCCCGCGATCGAGGAACTCATCGACCTCGGCCTGCGCGCCCAGCTCGGGATGCAGTCCTTCGTCACCGGCCAGCTCAGCGTCGAGCTGGACTTCGTCCCGGGCCAGGCGGCACAGACCACCGGGCTCGACCATCGCTATGTGGAAATCCCCACCGTGCCCTCGGACGCGGAAAAACTGAAGGCCAGCGCCACCCGTCTGGCCGACGTCCTTCAGGACCTGCCGCTCGAGGACATCACCCGCGACATCAAGACCGCCGTCACCGCCGCGTCGAACGGCATCACGGTGATGGGGCAGACGATCTCGAAGGTTTCCGACCTGGCCGTGCCGCTGGTCGAGGACGTCTCGGCCACCGTGACCGACGTCCGCGCCCTGGTGCAGGATGCCCGCAACCGGATCGCCATGCAGCAGGGCGAGGTGCTCTGGTCCGCCAACGAAAGCATGGCCAAGCTCGACACCCTGCTGGTCGATCTGGACAGCCGCCTCGCGCCGCTGTCGGCATCGGCCCAGGCGACGCTCGACGCGCTCCGCGCCGCGGCAGGGGATGCGAGCTCGCTGATGGGCACCGCCAATACCCGGATCGACCCGCTCACCGACGACCTCCAGCGCGCCCTCGCCGCCGCCACGGCCGCCTTCGACCAGGCGCAGACCCTGCTGCGCACCCTCGAGGCCCAGGCGACGCCGCTGATCGCCGAGATCCAGTCGAGCCTCACCGTGGCCCGCGAGACCCTGGTCCTGGCCCGCCAGCCGATCCAGGACGCCGGCCACCTCGCCGCCACGCTGGATGCCGAGGTCGCCCCCCTCGCCGCCGAGGCACGCACGACGCTGGTCTCGGCCCGCGCCGCGGTGGACGATGCCGGGCTGGCGATCGACCAGCTCAGGTCGCTGATCGGCACGGTGGACGACGGGGTGCGACCGATCATGGCCAAGGCGGTGAGCATCGTCGACGATGCCGGCGCCGCGGTGGCCGAGGCGCGCCTCGCCCTGACCGGGATCAGCACCGTGGTCCGGCCCGGCGCCCCCTCGGTCACCCGGGTCGACGCCGCGCTGCGTCAGGTCGAACTGGCCGCGCGCTCGGTGCAGAACCTCGCCGACTTCCTCCAGCGCAACCCGAACGCGCTGATCCTCGGCCGCTAACGCCGGCCGCTCACAGCCCGTCGAAGGCGCCGGGCTGCAGATCCTCCCAGAAGGCGAAGATCGCCGCGGCGTTCAGCGGCGACATCCAGCCGAAGCGCTCGAAATCCGCCCTGAGCGCCGGCGCCTCGATCCGGCGCAGGAACATCCGCCGGTCGGCGTCGCGCTGGGTCGGGCTGCGCGCCGAGACCAGCGCCTGCAACCGGCCCAGCCGCGCCGCCCGCGGGTTGGCCGGCTCCGCCGCCTCGGGCAGCGCCGGGACGGCGGGCACCGCATCCCGCAGCGCCGCCGTCAGATAGCGCACCGGGCTGCGCACATTGCCCTGCCCTTCCACATAGTCGAGCTTGGCCGCCACATGGGTCTCGCCATGCTCGGCGATCCACTGCCGCGCCAGCCGGTCGCTGACCCCCAGCCCCCTGAGCCGGTCATAGACCGCGCCATGGCGCACCGCCTCGCCGTCGTCCATGTCCAGGATCGCCAGCTGCGGGTTCTCGCGGATCCGGAAGCGGATCTCGGTCACCGCCCGGCCGCGCTTGCGGGTCTCCGGCGTCACCAGGATGTTCGAGGTCCGGTTGACCTCGTCCACCGCCGGCTTGATGACCTTGGCATTGAGCTGCTTGAACACCTCGTAATAGGCGCTGCCATCCACCCCCATCAGGCGGCGGAACAGGTCCAGCGGCCACCAGCCGGTCGATCCCGTCCGCACGAAGCGGTAGCAGTTCTCGTACAGCGCCAGCGCGTGGCCGGAGGTGAAGCGGCGCTGGATGTTCAGGTTGATCAGCGCGAAGACCTTCGGGTCGTGCAGCTTCTCGGCCAGCGCCGGGGAATAGGCGTATTCGCAGATCCCCCCCTTCAGCTTGGCATAGGAGATCAGCGACGACACCCCCCATTCCTGCCGCCCGGCCTCGTCCAGCATGTCCCATTCCGCCACCGTCTCGGCCAGCCCCCTGAGCGAGTGCTTCAGCGTCGCCATGTCGTTCGAGTTGTAGCCGATCATCAGGCACAGGGTGCGGGCGTCGATCTGGTGGGTCGGCTTCTGGGTCAGGGTGTCATAGGCGTTCAGCAGCAGCACGTTCGACAGCTTGCGCTGCAGCAGCGTCAGCTTGCCCGAGACATGGATCGCGGCCACGTTCTTCTTCACCGAACTGCGCCGGAGCGGCCCGGTCAGCTGGTCGCGCGGTATGTCCTCGTGGATCTCGCCCCGGTCCTGCACCGCCATCGCCCTGCCCGTCCTTGTCCCGGCCTTGCCCCGGCCTTGCTGAAGTGAGTCTGTCTTGCCTCGGTCCCCGTCTGGCGCGGGATGCCCGAGAATGCCATTTCAGGCACCCTTCCGCAATCCTCCCCCGGGTTCCTTATCCGCGCAAGGCACTGTTCGCGGCCTTCCCCCGCCCCTCCCCTGCCGCCCTGCCCGTCCCGGCGCCCGTCCCGGCGCCCGCCCGCTCTGCGGCCCGGGGCGGCTGTCTGTCCCGCAAACGGGCACCTCAGGCATCTCGGCCGCTGCTCCGCGCCGGACACAGGCACCCGTTTGCGGGACGGGCCCGCGCCGGCCGGTCAGGGCGGAGTCCGCAAGCCCCCCGCAACGGCCCGAAACCGGCCTTTCCCGGCCCCTTTCCGGGCCGATCCCGGGGATGGACACCCCTCCCCCCGCGAATCGGCACCGGCCTTCCCGTATCCGGGCACCCCTGCCCCCGTATCCGGGCACCCCCGGCACCGTCCGCGGGCACCCGTTGGCTCGCAAGACTCTGATTTCAGGTCGCTTTACTGGCACAAAGAGTCTAAAGTCCTTCAAAGACTCCCAAATCTTTGCCGGCCCCAGGGACCCGATTCCATTGAAGATCAGGCGGATCCCGCCGACCGCGGCCTTGCGCCGATTCCCAACCCGTCCAGGATGTGCGATAGTTCAGCGCAAATCAGGCGCAAACGCTTACATCATCGAGGCGGCATGACATCGGCAGGCAAACCCGACCTTCCCCCCTATCTGGGGATCGACCCGGCTCAGGCCGCGGCGAAACTCTCCGGTCCCATCGACACCGCCCGCTTCGCCAAGGCCGCCGCCTTCGCGGCCAAGGGCCGGGACGATCTGGCCCGGCGCGGCTATGCCCCGGACGGGCGCAAGCGGCTCAGGAAGTTCTCGACCTGGGAGATCTGCCGCTACCTGATTCCCGTCGCCACCGCCCATTTTCGCCGGGTGCTGAAGCAGAACCCCGACCTGCCCCAGGGCGTCGGCGAGGGCAACTCGAAATGGTTCACCCTCGACGAGGTGCTGCGCCTGCGCGACCACTTCGCCTCGGAAGGCGCCACCTCGCGCGAGTACCGGCCGTGGCGGCCCGAAGGCCTGCCGGCCAAGGTGGTGGCGGTGGCCAACTTCAAGGGCGGGGTCGGCAAGACCTCGACCGCGGCGCATCTGGCGATGTCCGCGGCGCTCGACGGCTACCGGGTGCTGGTGATCGATCTGGACAGCCAGGGGTCGATGACCTCGATCATGGGGGGGCGGGTCGCCGATGAATGGCAGACCGCCTTCCCGCTCCTGGCCAAGGACTATGCCCGCGCGGTGCTGGCCGAGAACCGGGTGCGAAAAGCCGCCGGCCGCCCCCCCCTGCCCCTTGACGAGACCCTGACCGAGGCGTTGAAGATCGGCGCCCATGACCTGATCCAGAACACCCACTGGCCCAACATCGACCTGATCGGGGCACAGCTGAACCTCTACTGGTCCGAATTCCAGGTCCCGGTCTGGCGCATGCAGCTCAGGTCCTGGCAGCTCTGGGATGCCCTCACTCGCTGCCTTCAGGGCGAGGGTCTGCTCGACGAATACGACATCGTCTTCCTCGACACCCCCCCGGCGCTCGGCTACCTGACCATCAACGCGCTGGCCGCCGCCGACATCCTGCTCGTCCCCCTCGGCGCCTCGTTCCTGGAATTCGACTCGACGGGGCGCTTCTTCGACATGCTCTACTCGACCTTCGCCTCGATCGAGGACGGCGAGAACGCCGCCCGCCGCAAGACCGGGATCCCGGAGGTGAAGTTCGAATGGGACGCGGTCCGGGCCATCATCACCCGCTTCGACCCCGGCCAGCAGACCGACCTTGCCAATGTGGTGCAGGCCTATTTCGGCGATTTCATGACCACCTACCGGCAGGAATTCACCGCCATGGTCGGCCAGGCCGGCGAGCAGGTGAACGGCATCTACGAGGCCGACTACCGCGAATTCAACCGCGACACCTATGTCCGCGGCCGCGAGACCTTCGACCGGACCTGGGCCGAGGTGAAGGAGCTGCTGCTGGGCACCTGGTGGCGCGACCAGCAGATGCAGCAGGCGGAGGCAGCGGCGAATGGCTAAGCGGCGCAAGCTCGAGACCCCCAGCGCAGACGATCTCGACCGGTTCGAGGCCGAGTTTCGCCGCGAAACCTCGCTCCGGCCGGCGCCTTCGGTGCCGCCGATCGCCCAGGTCGCGGCCGAGGCCGCCGGCGCCCTCGACCTGAGGGGCGAGGACGACCGCACCGCCGCCGCCCGGGACCAGGCCGACGCCGAACGGCTCCGCGCCGCGTCCCAGGACGGCCGCCTGATCCTCGAGGTGCCGCTCGACCAGATCGACCCGGACAGCTTGGTCCGCGACCGCACCGTGATGGACGAGGACGAGCTGCAGGAGCTGGCCAATTCCATCGCCGCCCACGGCTTGCGCCTGCCGGTCGAAATCTACGACCTGACCCGGCCGGTCCCGGGCGGCGCGCGCTATGGCCTCTTGTCCGGCTACCGGCGCTATCTGGCGGTCCAGCGGCTTTGCGCCATGATGGGCGGCGAGAAGTTCACCACCATCCGCGCCCTGATCCGCGAGCCCGCCGCCCTGGGCGGCAGCTTCGTCGCCATGGTCGAGGAGAACGAGATCCGCGCCAGCCTCAGCCCCTACGAGCGCGGACGGATCGCCGTCATCGCCGCCCAGAACGGCGCCTTCGTCAACACCGAAGCCGCGGTCGACGCCCTGTTCGCGGCGGCCTCGAAGGCGAAGCGGTCGAAGATCCGCTCCTTCGCCCAGGTCTTCGAGGAGCTGGGCGACCTGCTGCGCTTCCCCGAATTCCTGAGCGAGAAGCAGGGCCTGCGCCTGTCGGCGGCGCTGCGGGCCGGGGCCGAACGCAAGCTCCGCCGGGTGCTGGAACTGGCCGACCCGACCGGCTTCGACGAGGAATGGGCGCTGCTCGAAGCGGCGATGGAGGACCTGGCACCGGCCGGGTCCGACCCGCGCCGGGGCGGGCGACCGAAGGCGCGGCCGGCGCCGCTGCCGGTGCCGGAATGGGAGGAGGGGCGCCCGGTGAAGCTGTCAACCGGCTGGGTCCTGACCCGCGAGATCGACGCCCGTGGCCCGCTGATCCGGATCGAGGGCCGGGCCATCTCGGGCGACGTGATGCGGGACGTGATGGACAGCATCCGCCGGGCGCTCGAGGCCAAGTAGGCGCGGGTTTCGCGGCGAAACCGGGGCAGGGCAGCGCTGTATGCCGGCCGGGTCCCTGCCGCTCAGCCCTGGTCCCTGGCGGCTTTCTGCAGCAGGTGGCGCACCGTGCTGGGCCACCAGCGGACGGCGCCGCGGGGCGGGGTCTCGCCCATGGCGGTGAGCGCGTCGCAGAGGTCCTGCAGCGTCGCCTCGGGCCGCGTCTCGCGCAGGCCGGCGGCGATCCGGGCGATCCGGTCCGACCCCGTGGGGCGGGCGCGGGCCATGACGTCGGGCGACAGCATCCCCTCGGCGACGAAGCGCTTCGCCGCGCCCTTGGCCCGGTCCGCGGTCCAGGGCGGGGTGCCTGCGGGCAGCCGGGCCGAGATCAGCCGCGCCACATCGGCCCAGGGCCAGGTCGGGCGATAGCGCCGCACGATCGGCAGCCAGACCGGGGCGGTGGCATTCACCGACTCGAAATGCGCCTTCTGGCGCGCCAGCGACAGGCCGAGGCGGGTCGCCTCGTCCATCGCCTTCAGCTTCGGATTGCCGCCGACCCGGCCCGCCCGGCGCGCCTCGGCGAGGCCAGCGAGGGTGCGTTCGCGGATCAGGGCGCGCTCGAACTCGGCCACGGCGCCGAGGATCTGCAGAAGGAACGTGCCCTGGGCCGAGCCGGTGTCGACCGGGTCGCCAAGCGCCCGGAACCGGGTGCCGCGGGCGTGGATGGTGGCGACGACCTCGAGCAGGTGGGGCAGGGAGCGGGCGATCCGGTCCAGCCGCGTCACCACCACCTCGTCGCCGGGGCCGAGGCCGGCCAGCAATGCGGCCAGCACCGGGCGGCGCCGGTTGCCGCCCGAGGCCTGTTCCTCGTGCAGCTTCTGGCAGCCGGCGGCGCGGAGCGCGGTCACCTGTGCTGCGACCGACTGGTCCTCGGTCGAGACCCGGGCGTAGCCATGGATCAGGGACATCGGCGGGAAGGGCGGCGGGCAAGCAGGCTGGACATCTGCGACGACCTCGGGGACGGGGGGATGCTGGCCGGGGCAAGATTACCGGACCAGAGAGAGAAGTAAACGGTCGGTTGTTGATCCGTATCGGCAGCGGAGCGATATGCGGGTAGCCGCGCAAGGCTCGTAAAAGGCGCGGAAAAAATCCGGCAGGAGCGGGTTTGGGTCGGCCTTGGGCCGCGCTGCGGCCAGTTGTGGGGCAGGGCGGTCTGGTAGCGGTGCCTGCTGGGCAAATGGCTACTGTTAGTAGCGTAGAACATGCAAGTAGTTGTAAAACAACTGTTTTTAAGAGAGCCGAAGCGCCGCGTTCGGGACTCCGGCAGCCCGCGCCCTGACCGTCACTGGCGAACCCGGGAACCGGGTCGCCGCTGTGGCGATGGTCGAGGTCGGGTTGCGGTTGGTGTCGGTGGCGGCCCCGGGGGCAGGTCCCGCCAGGCAAAGTAGCCGCTCTGGCTGACGCCCAGGGTTCGGCACAGGCGGCTGATCGGAAAACGCGCCTTCTCCGCGTCGATGAAGGCGAAACTCATCGACTTGTGTCTCTCGCGAAGAAGGACGCAGCTTTTCTTAGGAAGTCGCGCTCCTGCTTGCGCACGGCGTTCTCTCGGCGCAGGCGCTTCAGTTCGGCGCGAAGATCGCTGTCGGCCACTTCACCACCTCCTTCGGCGCGGCCAGTGCCGATCCAGCGCGTCAGGGACGACAGCCCGACACCCAGATCATCCGCAACCTCCCGCCGCGTCCGCCCGCTCGTCAGCGCCAGACGAACCGCCTCCCGCCGAAACTCCGGCGTCACCTTCCGACCTCGTGACATGGGACACCTCCTGCTCCCTCAATTGGTGCTCTCCACTTTTCCCGGGCAAGTCCGTGCCGGTCGTGTCTGCCAAAGTGGACTCCTGATGTGGAAGGACAGGAACTGCCGTGGCCGGCGCAGCCGGCAACGCCCTGTCGGCGGAAACGATCAGTAGCCGCCGATGACCGGCAGGATCTCGCCGGTGATGTAGCTCGAGCACTGCGGCGACGCCAGAAAGACATAGGCCGGCGCGATCTCCTCGGGCTGCGCCGGGCGTTTCATCGGTGTCTTCGACCCGAACCGGCTCACCTCGTCGGCTTCGCGGTCCGACGGGTTCAGCGGCGTCCAGACCGGCCCCGGCGCCACCGCGTTGACCCGGATCCCACGCGGGATGAGGTTGCCGGCCAGCGCCCGGGTGAAGGCATGGATGCCGCCCTTGGTCATCGAATAGTCGACCAGCTCCTTCGAGCCGTCGATGCCGGTGATCGAGCCGGTATTGATGATCGCCGCGCCGGGCATCATCGCCGCGACCGCCGCCTGCGCCATGTGGAAGTAGCCGAACAGGTTGGTGCGGACCGTTTCCTCGAAATGTTCGGGCGAGATGTCGAGGAAGTCCGCCGCATGCACCTGGAACGCCGCATTGTTCACCAGCACGTCCAGCGCGCCCAGCTCCGCCACGGTACGGGCGACGGCTTCGCGGCAGAACTCCCGCGAGGTGACGTCGCCGCGCAGCACGATGGCGCGCTGGCCCTCGGCCTCGACTGCGGCGCGGGTTTCTTCGGCGTCGCCGTCCTCGGCCAGATGGGCGATGGCCACGTCGGCGCCTTCACGTGCGAACAGGACCGCCACCGCCCGTCCGATGCCGGAATCGCCGCCGGTGATCAGGGCGACCTTGCCCTCGAGCTTGCCCGATCCCTGCCAGAACGGGGCGTCGTACATCGGTGCCGGGTCCAGTGCCCGTTCGTCGCCCGGCTTGGGCTGATGTTGGGCGGGAAACGGCGGCTCGGGATAATCCCGGGCGCCGGCCTGCATGGCGCCGCCGTTTTCCTGCGCGGGACCCCGCGCGTCGGCCTCGGCGATCTCGTCCTGGATCCGCCGCTGGGCCTCGACCACGGTGCCCGGGTCGCGGGTGGAAGTGTCGGTCATTCGCTTGCTCCTTCTTGGCTCGGTCTTCACGGTGCGGGGCCGGTCAGGGCATTGGCTGGACGGCCTCCCGGTCCCAGTGGCGCAGCGCGGCGCAGGCCTCGAGGAACGCGCCGGCCGCCCCGGGGGTGTCGAGCGGGATGCAACCGGCATCGGGCACGACCCCGGCCCGGGCGAACAGCGGTTCGGCGCCGGCACTGAAGGCGATGAGCTTCGCGTGAGCGAAGGCGTCGGCCACGAAGTCGCGGGCCGCCGGCTCGCGCAGGAACGTCGCGGCGCCACCTTCCGCGATCACCAGCGCCACCGCGTCGAACAGCACCGAGGGCCCGCCGTCCACGGTCTTGTCCGCCGGACGTTGCACCCCGGCGCTGTCGAGCACGCCGCCGATCTTCAGCGCGACCAGTTCCATGACCGCCCCGGCTTCCAGCACCGCGTCTTCCAGCGCGTCCAGCAGCCCGGCATCGGCACCGTCGCCGACGACCACGCCCAGCTTGCGGCCGCGGAAGCTGCCCGACCCGTTGCGCAGGATGCTAAGCGCCGGCGAGCGCGGCAGGTCAATCACCGGCGCCGCGGGTTCCGGCGGCCGGGGCATCTCCTGCAGGCCAAGCCCCGCGGCCACCTCGCGCGCCAGATCGGCGTCCACCAGCATCAGGTGGGACACCATCCGCACCCGGATCGCCGGGAGTTCGACCTTGGACAGTTCGAAGACATAGGCGTCACGGATATGCGCCTGCTCGACCGCCGTCTGGCTGAGATAGAACTGCCGGGCCTGGCTGTAGTGATCGGCAAAGGTCTCGCTGCGGGTCCGAAGACGCGGCCCCTCGACCGGGGCGGGAAAGCTGCGGAAGCCGCGCACCGGGTCCTCGCGGGGGGCATCGCTCCACGAGTTCGGTTCGTAGTTCACCCGTCCCTTCGGGTTGTGGACGGCCATGTGCCCGTCCTGCTGGAAATGGTGGAACGGGCAGCGCGGCGCATTCACCGGCAGGTGGCTGAAGTTGGGGCCGCCCAGCCGCTTCAGCTGGGTGTCGAGATACGAGAAGTTGCGCCCCTGCAGCAGCGGGTCGTCGCTGAAGTCGATCCCCGGCACGATGTTCGCGGTGTGGAAGGCGACCTGCTCGGTCTCGGCGAAGAAGTTGTCGACGCAGCGGTTCAGCGTCAGCCGCCCGACCTTGCGCAGCGGCACCTCCTCCTCGGGGATCAGCTTGGTGGAATCGAGCACGTCGAAGGCGAAGCTTTCGGCGAAGGCATCATCGAACACCTGCAGGCAGAGGTCCCACTGGGGATAGTCGCCGGACTGGATCGCATCCCAGAGGTCGCGGCGGTGGAAGTCCGGGTCGGCGCCGTTGATCTTGACCGCCTCGTTCCAGACCACCGATTGCAGACCCAGCACGGGCTTCCAGTGGAACTTGACGAAGCTCGACCGGCCCTCGGCGGTCACCATCCGGAAGGTGTGGACCCCGAAGCCTTCCATGAAGCGGAAGCTGCGCGGGATCGCCCGGTCGGACATGATCCACAGCGTCATGTGGACGCTTTCGGGCATCAGGGACACAAAGTCCCAGAAGTTGTCATGCGCGGTCTGGGCCTGGGGAAAGCCCCGGTCCGGCTCCTGCTTCGCGGCGTGGATCAGGTCGGGGAACTTGATGGCGTCCTGGATGAAGAACACCGGGATGTTGTTGCCGACGATGTCCCAGTTGCCCTCGTTGGTATAGAGCTTCACGGCGAAGCCGCGGACGTCGCGGGCGAGGTCGGCCGAGCCCTTGTTGCCCGCCACGGTCGAGAACCGCACGAAGGCCTCGGTCTGTTCACCCTCGCGCTGGAAGATGTCGGCCGCGGTCAGGTCGGCCAGCGACTCGGTGGTCTCGAACACGCCGTGGGCGCCGAAACCCCGGGCATGGACGACCCGCTCGGGGATGCGCTCGTGGTCGAAATGGAAGATCTTCTCGCGGAAATGGAAGTCCTCCAGCAGAGTCGGGCCGCGCAGCCCGGCCTTCAACGAATTCTGGTCGTCCGAGACGGGCATTCCCTGCTGGGTAGTGAGCCCGCCCTTGCCCCGGTCCGCCGTCTGATGGGTCTCGCCCCCGCGGCCGCGCTCGAGTTCGGTCTCTCCGACCCGGAAGGTCGATCGGTCTTTATCCATGAACGTCCCCTGAATGTTCCGTGGCATGCGCCGCAGCCGGCGCGTCGGCGTATCCCTCAGCCTTTTCGCTTGGCGTGCTCCGGCTTTCCCTTGCGCTTGGTCGAGGCCAGCGCTTCGAGCTCCGTCTCGGTCATCGACCCTTCCATCTCTTTTGAGGCGCCCTTCAGCGCCGACTTCGGCATCTCGCCGCGCTTCGACGCCAGGGCGGCCCCCGCCGCCTTCTGCTGGGCCTTCGATTTGGCAGGCATCGTGTTGTCCTCCTGAAACGGGCGGTCCGGTGCCGGACCCCTGCGGTGTCCCGGCCTGCGGATCCGACAGGCGGGAAACCGGCGCCGACGGGAGTTGTTCCCTCGCTCGCGGCAGCATCCGGCCAAATGCCGCCGGCCCGTGTCACCGGGGGACGCCGAACAAATCGGCCGGAAGACGGTTGTGATGCGGGCGGCAGATCGGCCGCACGCACAGACAACGGAGAAGACGCATGTTTCAGAACCGAATCCAGGTCGTCCTTCGCCGGGCGCTCCTCCCGGTCCTGGCGAGTTCGATCGCCCTGCCCGCGGGCGCCCAGTTCATCGACATGTCCGGCCCGCAGGACATTCTCGCGACCGATTTCATCGGCATGCCGGTTTATACGGTCGACACGGACGGCGCCGCCGGCGGCACGGCCGTCACCCCGGACATGGCCAATCGCGGCGACTGGGACTCGATCGGCGAGGTCAACGACCTGCTGCTGGACGGAACCGGCAAGATCCGCGCCGTGCTGGTCGATGTCGGCGGCTTCCTCGGGATCGGAGAGCGGACCGTCGCGGTGGACATGACGACGCTGTCCCTGCTGTCCGACGAGACGGGGTCGCGCTTCATCACCGTGGCCGCGACCCGTCCCGACCTTGAAGCCGCGCCGCCGTTCACCGCCGAGACCATGAACCGGACCGGTGACGGCGCCGGCGACATGACCGCGCCCCGGGCGGGTACGCTGCCGGCAACGCCGGATGCCACCACCGGCGTCGCCCCCGCCGCCCCGATGGCCAATGGCCAGGCCGGGATGGATGCGGCCTATGTGCCGGTCCCGGCGGAAACCGTCACCGCGGAGCAATTGCAGAACCTTGCGGTCTATGACGGCTCCGGCACCAGCATCGGCGAGATCGCCGAGGTCCTGGTCCAGGACGGCCGCGTTGCCGAGGTTCTGATCGACATCGGCGGCTTCCTGGGCGTCGGCGAGCGCCGGGTGCTGTTCCCCTATCAGGAACTGAAAATCCTCCAGCGCCCCGGCGACGACGACTTCCGGGTCGAGGTGGACGCCACGCGCGAAAGCCTCGAGAAGATGCCGGCCCGCGAAAGCTGAGTTGCTGCCATCCCGCCGCTCCACCCCGGAACTGACCGTCCGGGGTGGAGAAGGTCGTTCCGGTCACTGGTCGGCTCGTGCCACGCGCCAGACCGTATTGCCGACATCATCGGCCACCAGAAGCGCGCCGGTCCCGTCGATGGCAACCCCGACCGGGCGGCCCCGGGCCTCGTCGCCGGCCAGAAAGCCGGTGACCACGTCCCGGGCCTTGCCCGCGGGACGGCCATCCCGGAACGGGACGAAGACCACCTTGTAGCCGGCGAAGCTGTTCCGGTTCCAACTCCCGTGCTCGCCCACGAAGGCCCCGTTTGCATAGGCGGACGGAAGCGCCGAGCCGTTGCTGAACGCGAGGCCAAGCGGCGCAACATGGCTGGACAGCGCGTAGTCGGGCCGCAGGGTCTGCGCGACCAGATCGGCGCGCGGCAGCTTCAGCCGGGGATCGGCGTGGTTGCCGTAATAGAGCCACGGCCAGCCATAGAAGCCGCCGGGCTGGACCGAGGTCAGATAGTCCGGCACCAGATCCGGTCCCAGTTCGTCGCGTTCATTCACCACGGTCCAGAGCGCGCCGGTGGCGGGATGGAAGGCCAGACCGTTGGGATTGCGCAGTCCAGTCGCAAAGATCTCGGCGGCGCCGCTGGCGCGGTCGACCTTCCAGATCGCGGCCCGGCCCTCCTCGGCCTTGAGCCCGTTCTCGCCGGCATTCGAGTTCGAGCCGACCGAGACATACAGATCCCGGCCATCGGGGCTCAGGGTCAGGTCCTTGGTCCAGTGATGATTGATCGGTCCGGCCGGCAACGCGGTCAGGATGCGCGGCGCCGCCGTGATCTGCGTGTCCCCAAGCCGATAGGGATAGACAAGGATGCCATCGGTGGCCGCGACATAGAGCGTGTCGTCGGCCCAGACGATCCCGAAGGGCGAGTTCAGGCCGGTCAGCAGATCGCTGCGATGGTCAACGACCCCGTCGCGGTTACGGTCGGACAGCAGCGTGACCAGATTGCTTGGCCTCTGCGGTTCGCCCGTATCGCCATGGGCCTTCGCCATGATGACGCGGCTGAAGGCGTCCTTCAGGCCCCGGACCGGCTTACCCTCGGGGGCCTTGCCCTGCACAACCAGTACATCGCCGTTGGGCAGGGTGCGGATCACCCGCGGATTGGCAAGGTCCCCCGCATAGACCGCGACGCTCAGCCCGGCTGGGACGGCGGGCGTTTCGCCCGGCCGCCAGCCGATCACCTCGGCGACCTTGACCGAAGGCAGCAACTGCTGTCGCGGCGCGGGCAACACCGGGTCGGGACCGATCTGCGAGGCAGGATCGAAGCCGTCATCCCCCGACACGGAACAGGCCGTCAGCAGCAAGAGCAGCGTCGAGATCCCCAAGCGCGAAGCTTGCGAGAGGCGCGCGTTCGGGCCGGGGCCTCTGGCGGCTGGCCGATCCCGGCAGGTCTGCGGCGACGGCCTGGAATGAAGCGTTGGCAGGGGCCGGTTCGACATCACGTTTCTCCCTCAGCTGTGGTCTATTCTTGCTGGTTTCCGCCGGACGCACCCGCGACAGGTCCAGCCCGGAGTCGGATTTTGCCCCGCGGAACTGGACAAGCGTGGCGCCCGTTCCCACCGCCGCAAACAGCGTCATGTCGTGCCGCTGAGACCCGCGGGCCGGTCGGGGCCGCGGCTTTGGCTCGAAGCTGCCGTAAGACGGGGGTAAACCACGGCCATGCGCCATCAGCCGCATATGCCGACAGGCAGACGGATCCTGCCTGTCGGCCAGTTTCAGTTGCGGATCATTGCGGCGCAGCTGCAGGCGGCGTCTGCGGCTGCACAGGCGTCTCCGACGGCGGTGACGTCGTTCTCGGCGCCTGCTCGACATCGGCCGAACCGGTAGGGACATCTCCGGACGGCTGTTCGGTCTGGGCGGCTTCCTCGAACAGCCAGAAGACAATCAGAAATGTCCCGAAAATCACGACGAGGGCCATCCCGATCAGGGGCCAGCGATGGCGCCGGGTCTGCTTTTCGATGTCGGTTTGCGGTGCGGACAAGGCTCTTCCTCCTGTTTGCGACCCTGGTGGAACCGTCCGGCCGGCAGAATTGTTCCGGCGGATCCGGGTCCGCCTGCAGCGGGCGGTCAGCCACCGCAGTCGCCCCGAAGCGGTGCCGGAGTCACACAATCGGATCGGAAAGCGCTGACGCTACGGTGGGTTCTTGACCATGACGCGGTGCGGAACCATCATCACCGAATGGTTCAAGGGCTGGCTTGATGACCGAAAATCGTTCCGAATCAACGGACGACTGCGGCGCTCCGCGGAAGGATGATCTGGTGGGTAAGGCGCTGGCGATGGCCTATGCGGCGATCGCGGCCGAACCTATTTCCGATGATCTGCGGCGCTCGGCCGAGTGCCTGGAGGCGAGACTTCGGCAGGCAGCTCCGAACCGGGTGGATCAAGCGCAACCTTCAACTGGGCACGCGCGCGGTTCAGCCGGCTCTTGATGGTGCCTATCGGGCAGTCGCAGATCCGCGCTGCCTCGTCGTAGTTGATCCCGAGCATGGCGATCAGGACCAGAACTTCCCGTTGCGGCCGGGGCAGCTTGCTCACGGCCGTCAACACCTCGCGCAGTTCGACCGACCACTCCTGCGTCGGCAGATGCCAGGCGAGGCCCGACACACAGTCGGCGTCACCGGGACGCTCGCGGTTGCGCTTCACGCTCCGGCTGTAATGGGTGTTGCGCATGATCGTGAACAGCCACGAGCGCAGGCGGGTTCCGGGCTCGAATTTGTCGATGTTCGCGACGGCCTTGGTCAGGGTCTCCTGAACCAGATCATCGACCTCGGCCGGATCGCGGCTGAGTGACCGGGCAAACGCGCGCAGAGCCGGGATGAACTCCACGACGTCCGAGGACGGGATGGCATCCCGATACTTCACAGGGTCCGACAAGTGTCGCCTCCACGGCTGTACTCGACTGTCTGGAACGCGACATTCCGCAGGGGGTTCCCGCTTTGACTGGCGGGGGGTGCCATGCAACCGACGTCGCCCCGGGCATCGCGAAGGATCGGGCGGGCCGGGGGCACGTCCGCAGAACCGGATTGACGTCGAGCGGTTCCGCAACGCGCGGCAGGACCAGAGAACCGTAAGCGCGGCCGATACCTGAGACCGCGACCGATCTGACGTCACCTTTGCGCTGCTCTTGGGGACGCCGGGGTTTCTGAGCGCACCCTTGCGAACGCCCCGGAACTTGCCGTGGCCTGCACGACGACAAGTTCGGCCCCGGCCGATGTCTCGGCCGGGGCCACGGCGAGGACTTGCCTCGACTGAAAGGCTTTCGATGTCGCAAGTGACGCAGGACATCGTGCGCCCCGAGCACTGCCGGGCTTGGGCTGGCAGCGGGAAGGTCGGCCCCTCAGGGCCGACCCGGCTCAGGCCGCTTCGAGAGCCGCCTGGTTGATCGAACCGTCGGCGAGGCCCGTCAGCGCGTCATCGGTGGCGCCTTCCTCCTCGAGGGTCTGGTCGAGCAGGGTGACGGACTCCTTCATGCCCAGAAGCTCGGCCCAGCGGCGAAGCGTCCCGTACCGCGAGATCTCGTAGTGCTCGACCGCCTGCGCGGCGGCGATCAGGCCGGCATCGAGAGCAGGCGTTCCCTTGAAGGCTTCCATCACCTCCTCGCCCTCTTCGATGATGCCATCGATCGCGGGACAGGTCTTGCCCCTGGCCGGGCGGCCGAGTTCCTCGAACACCTGTTCCAGACGCTGAACATGGATGTCGGTTTCCTCGGCATGTTTGCGGAACGCCGCCCTGAGCTCCTCGGATTGTGCACCGCGAGCCATTTTCGGCAGCGTCTTCAGGATCTTCCGCTCGGCGTAGTAGATGTCCTTCAGGCTCTCGACGAACAGGTCTTCAAGGGTCTTGGTCTTCATCTGGCTCTCCTTCTTGTCTCGCACGGAAAGCGGGAGCCCCTGCCCCCGCTCTCCTGCTGTGTTCTGCCAACCCATGGCCACGGCGATTGTTCCGCCGCCCTGCGCGTTGCGAAGGCGGACAGCCCGGCGGCGCCCGGCCTTCAACCGCAGGGACTTGCGAGAGCGGATCGAACGGATCCGCGCCCGGGTATCAGGAAGTATGGCTCAGCACCCTCCTGAAGCGCGGATTTTCCTTTTAAGTTGTTGTTATTGAATAGGTGTTTGATCCCACGGTTTGATGGTGCGATCCTTTCGCAGGAATGGAAGGAAGCACGATGGGACAGGTTCGTCATGGGAGCGCCACGACCACGCACGCCGTCAGAGCAGCAATACAGCGATCGCAAGCTTCGCTCGCGCAGCTGAGCCGGGAACTGGGCATCAACCCCAAGACGGTGGCAAAGTGGCGCAAGCGCGCGACGGTCGAGGATATGAAGACCGGGCCGACGGAACCGCGCTCGACGGTTTTGACCGAGGCCGAGGAGGCGATGGTTGTCGCGCTCAGGCGCCATACGCTGCTTCCGCTGGACGACTGTCTCTATGCGCTGCAGTCGTCGATACCGCACCTGACGCGGTCAGCGTTGCACCGGCGTCTGCAGCGACATGGCATATCGCGGCTGCTTGATGTCGAGGGTGACAAGCCCAGGCGCCAGAAGTTCAAGCGCTACCCCATCGGCTTCTTTCACATCGACAGTGCCGAGGTGCAGGCTGCCGAGGGCAAGCTCTTTCTTTTTGTGGGAATCGACCGGACGTCCAAGTTCGCCGTCGCTCAACTCGTTGCCTCCGCTGATAGAAAGACGGCCTGGGAATTCCTTCGGCACATGCTCGAAGCCGTGCCCTACCAGGCCCACACGGTCCTGACGGACAATGGCATCCCGTTCGCCGAGCAGCCCCGGAACCGGAACACCATCCACTCGCGGCCGATGCGCTTCGACATGATCTGCGCGGCGAACGGGATCGAGCACAGGCTGACGAAACCCAACCATCCCTGGACCAACGGGCAGGTCGAGCGGATGAACCGAACCATCAAGGACGCGACCGTCAAGCGTTTCCACTACGACATCCACGACCAACTGCGCACGCACCTCGCCGACTTCCTGGCAGCCGACAACTTCGCCCGACGTTTGAAGACCCTCAGCGGTCTCACGCCCTATGAATACATCTGCAAAATCGGGACATCAGAGCCAGAACGATTCATCCTCGACCCGATCCACCAGATGCCGGGACTGAACACCTAGGGGCACCTCAGACATCGCCCGGGCCGATCCGCTTCTCAGGATCACCACGCAGGCCGCCTGACCGATGACCTCAAAAGGCCATCCCGGAAACTACACCAGCTTGACGGACTCTGTCGAAGTCCGAGCGGCCCGCGGCCATCGAGCCCGGGCCAGATCGATCGCGCAACGGACGGGACCACGAAGGACCGAAGGCGCGTGGCCCATCGGCTGGCTGTGAACCTGTGTGCCGTGTGGCGCACCGACACGCCTTTCCATTCGCCCGCGATGGCGCAAGGTTCGGGAACGGCTGAGACGCCGGTTTCCACCATAACGGCATGGTTCAGGCGGGACATGCGGCCCGGGCGAGGGCGCTCAAGCATGCCGCCACGATGGCGCACGTCACGTCGAGCCGGGCGGACCTGGATCCGGACGCGATGCGTCGGCGCGACAATCACGGAGACAACCGCGGGGCCGGACGCGCATGAAAGAACTTCATGTCAGCATGAAGTCATTTCAGAAATACATCTTTCGTGCCCGGGTGGAATCATCTAGAGATTGCAATTGAAGGGTGGCTTCCTGCTTTCGAGGGGAAGGGTGGATCTTGTGAAATCGACATGCGGACCGTCAGCCTCCTGAGGTACCAATAAAGGCTTGGCGCGAAGCCGTCCGCCATTTCATAGCGTCGTCAGACCGATGTCCGTTCCTGAAATCACCGGGAACGGGCCAATATATTTGCGTCCTTCAGGGACGCGAAGCGAAGGGAGATCGGCCGGACTTGAATGATGCAGGGTCCGCTCCAAATCGGGTCGGCACCCGGAATAGACGCTTCGCGAGAAGCCAGGATATGGCACTGTTGTTCGCCGCGCCACCCGAATTGCGGTCGATCGATCCGCTTCTTCCGAGATGTGCGATCTGCCGTTCTGCCTTGCCGATGACGGGCTGCATCTCGTCAGAGGAACACTGTGATTTTCCGAGTTTTCCGATGTCACTTGTCTATTTTCGCAAAACAGGAAGATGCAGACATGCTCGATGCTCTGAAATTGCTCAAACTTCTGTCCGCGGCGGCACTTGCCGTCAGCCTGGGGACCGGCGCTTCGGCGTCGACGTCCGTTGCGCCGGGCTTCGACCTTCTGAGAACGCCAAATAACGGGCAGACCTTCTTCGACATGGGGCCGGGTTTCGGCGTGGTCGAATTCGTGGGGAATTGGCAACACGTGGGCAGCCCGCTCTGCGGTGCGGGCCAGTTCAATTTCGGCGGCGGCTGCATCAGCACCGGCAATGCCGATTCGATCCTTCACCGCACCGAGGTGGCCTTTCCGGATTCGGCCGGGAACGACACGATCGACCTGCAGCTGGTCGCCCTGTCATTGCGTTCGACGCAGAAGTTTGACGCGGGATTCGGAATGGAATTCGTTGAAGCGCGCGTCCTGATGGACATGACGACAGGGACGTGGGTTTATGGCATGGACCTTGGAAGCACCATGACCATCCATTTCGATGATCCGCTTGACCCCGATGCGGGGGGCACGTTCACGTCGAACCTTCACTTCGCGGTGGATCTCATCTTTGCGAATTCGGGATATCATGCCGGAACTGAATACATCACGATGACCCAGTCCGATGCCTCCTGGCAGCGCGATCCCTGGTTGAAGCCGGCGCCGACGATTCCGGGCATCAACTACCACCTCGATGGATACTCGCACGACCAGGATTTCTGGCCGGGTCCGGCACTTCATTGCGCCCCCGGCAAGTGCCACGGCACAGTGCCTGCAACCGTTCCGCTGCCGCCGGCACTGCCGATGCTGGCGGCAGCCGTCGGTGGCCTTGGTCTGATCCTGCGCCGTTCGCAACAGAGCCGCCCCGTCTGACAGGAAATCCGGGCGGATCACGACCGCCCGGCCCGGTTTCCCGCACGCGACCGTGGCCCGGCACCGCCGGGCCCGGAGCCTCGCCTGAGGACCGCACCATGGTCCGCCCAAACCCGAATGCCGAGACAGACATTGCCCGACGCCAGCGGTTCCCTTTCCTCTCCCTTCGGGGTCAAGCCGATCCATTGGCGGCGGCATCCGCTGGAACCGCTCGTGCGGATCCCCGATGCGGCGGCCGATCTGTCGGCCCGGGGTGTTGCGCCCGCCGATCCGGTTCGCGCGGCGCATCTGGAAGGGATCGCCCGGCGCTTCATCGCCGGCTGCAACGCCATGTATCTGGACGCGCCCCTCGACCGTCTGGCGGCACTTCTGGACGAAACGCCGCCTGAACGGCAGGGCTTCGTCGCCGAAGGCGCGGCAATGGGAGCGGCGATCCGCGACTCCCTTTCCCTGTCGGACCGTCTGTTCCCGGCGCTGCGGGCGGGATACGGCGCCCGGTTCGACTATCTGCTGACCGTCGGAGCAGGTTGGGCCGTGGCTCGCACGCCCTGGCGGGAAGGTCGCCTGCGCCGGAGCATCGATCCGCGCCATGTGCCGCTGATCTGTGACGGGCGGGGCTTTCATGACCTCTATTTCCACCCGGAGAAGGCTGCGGCCGGGCGGATCGCGCGCTATCGCGGCAGTCTGGCCCGCGGCTATGACGCCGGGATCGGGCGGGCGCTGTGGTTCGTCGGATCTGGCAACGCCGAGAAGGTCCGGCAGCTTGTCGGGGCCTTCCCGGCGGCGCGGCAGGGCGATCTGATGGCCGGGCTCGGGCTCGCGATGAGCTATGCCGGCCCCGCCGGCCCTGACGACTGGGACGCCATCCTTTGCGGGCGCGAGACTCTGCGTCTGGCACTCGGGCAAGGTATCTGCTTTGCGGCCGAAGCCCTGCGCCAGGGCGGCTGCCAGCCCGAGAACCTGGCAATCGCCTGCCAGACCGTTCTTGGTCTGTCCCCGGACGCCGCCGCGGCGATCGCTCGGACAGCGAAGCCCGCCGCCGGCCCCAAGGGTGCCGCCGCGGTCGCAGCCTATGAAAACTGGCGCGCCGACATCCGCCGGGTTCTCGACCCGGCTGGTGCGGCCGCCCCGGATCGGAGTCGCTGACATGTTCGTGCGCCTTGCCGCCGTCGCCATTCCCGCCGTCCTGGGTACCGTTGCCTACGTGGAAGCCCCGAAGCCTGTGACGGAGCCGACCGAATGGACCCGGCGGATTGTCTTCGAGCAGGTGCCGCTGCCGGCACTTGGCGAGAATCCGCGGTCAATCCGGCAGGTGCATCCCGGGCTCGAACGGATCGCGGGCTGGATTTCCTCGGTCGGGGCCTCGGTCGCCCTGTTCGACCGGGACGGTGACGGCGTGTTCAACGACTACTGCCTGGTCGATCCCCGCTTTGACACTGTGACCGTGGCGCCCGTCCCCGGTACGGGGAACCGGTTCGCGCCCTGGACCTTGGCCTGGGGTGAGGCGAGCGCATCGCCGGGAAGCGTTGCCCCGATGGGTTGCCTGCCGGCCGATATGGATTCAGACGGGCTCACCGACCTTGTCATCTACTATTGGGGCAGGGGGCCGAGCCTGCATCTTGCCGCCGATCAGTTCCGCGAACGCGGCCTTCTTGCGACACCCGAGATCTGGCACAGCAATGCCGGGATCGTGGCCGACCTGAATGGCGACGGACACCTGGATCTGGTGTTCGGAAACTACTTCCCCGACAGCTTCGAGGTGCTTGGCTCCGCGGGCACCGCCCGGATGCAGGCATCGATGTCGCGGGCGATGAATGCCGGGCGCAACCGGGCCTTTCTGGGCAACGGCAAGGGCGACTTCACCGACGCTTCGGCCGCGCTCGACGCCGCGGCGCCCGATGGCTGGACGCTGGCCCTGGGCGCCGCGGATCTCGACGGGGACCAGTTGCCCGAGATTTACGTCGGCAACGATTTCGGGCGGGACCAGCTCCTGCACAACCGGAGCCGCGACAGCCTGGCCTTTGTCGAGGTCCGCGGCCGGCGCCAGTTCACCGACCCTCGGTCCCGGGTTCTGGGCCATGACAGTTTCAAGGGCATGGGGGTCGCTTTCGGCGACATCGACCGCGACGGGCGGGTCGACATCTTCGTCAGCGACATTGCCGAAGCCCATGCGCTGATGGAAAGCCACCTTCTGTTCCGCGGGCTCGATGCGCCGGGGGACTGGGCAAGAGGGATCGCGCCGTTCCGCGAGGTCAGCGGCAGGCTCGGCCTTGCCCGCAGCAGCTGGGGCTGGGACGCGCGCTTCGCCGATTTTGACGGCGACGGCTGGTCCGAGGTGCTGCAGGCCACCGGCTTCGTGAAGGGCGAGATCGACCGGTGGCCCGAACTTCACGAGGTAGCCATGGGCAATGACAACCTGCTGCGCTATCCGGCGGCCTGGCCGGCCTTCGGACCGCGGGCGGATTTGTCCGGCGACCAGCCCGACGCCCTGTTTCAGCGCGGACCGGACGGCGCCTGGCACGAGGTCGGCGCGGCGATCGGCCTGACCGCCTCGGTCTCGCGCGGGATCGCGCTTGGTGACGTGGACAGCGATGGCGACGTGGACGCCCTGATCGCCCGGCAATGGGAGCCTTCCGTGCTTCTGCGCAACGTCTCGCCCGGTGCCGCCGGGCGCAGCGCAACCATCGTGCCGCAGATCCGGCAGGCAAACGGCACGCTCCGCCCGGCCATCGGCGCCAGGGTGACCCTTTCAGCTACCGTGCTCGATGGCCCGCAACCGGTCGCAACGGTGCCTGGCGGAGAAGGCCATTCCGGCAAGAGCGCGCCCGAGGTGACCTTCGGCCTCGGGGCCTTCGCCGATGGCGCCGATGTGACCGCCGACATCGTCTGGCGCGACGGGAGCGGGATCCACAGCGTGACCCTTCCCGTCAGACCGGGCCGCCAGATCGTCGATCTGTCCGCGGAAGCTGCGGCGGACCGGGCACAGACGGACAGCAAGGACTGAGACGATGACCGAAATCGGCATGCAACCCTTCCCTGCCGCTCCTAATCCCGCGCATTTCGCCATCGCTGAACGCTGGTACATGGACAAGCGCATCGCCGGTCTCGCGCGCTTCGCGCTCGCGATCACCGTGCTGAACCTGCTCGGGCATCTGTACTTGGGTTTCGAGCAATCCTGGGCGACGCCCTTCGTCTCGCTCGCCAGCGCCTATGCGACTGAAATCACGCTGGAATTGATCTCCGCCCGTGAGGCAGGGCGCAGGCCGCGATTCTGGGGCGAGGGCTTCGTGGGGCTCGTCAAGTTCCTGCTCTCGGCCCATGTCAGCGCGCTGGCCATCGGCATGCTGCTGATGCCGCTGGAGCAGCTCTGGGTGGTGGCTTTTGCCGCCTCGCTCGCGGTAGCCTCGAAATACCTCGTCCGGGTCTGCATCGACGGCAACTGGCGCCATGCCCTGAACCCGTCGAACCTCGGCATTACCGTGTCGCTGCTGCTGTTCCCCTCGGTCGGGATCGCGCCGCCCTACCAGTTCTCGGAAGCCACGTCGGGGATCGTGGACTGGCTGCTGCCGCTGGTCGTGATCGGTACCGGCAGCCTGCTGAACCTCAAGCTCACGGGCCGGTATCCCCTGATCCTGGCCTGGGTGGGCGGTTTCGCGGTTCAGGCGCTGGTCCGCGCCGCGCTGAACGGCACCCCTCCCGCCGCCGGGCTCATGCCGATGACAGGCTTCGCCTTCATCCTGTTCACGTTCTACATGATTACCGACCCTGCCACGTCGCCGGCGCGCCGCCCGAACCAGATCCTGTTCGGTTGCGCCGTCGCTGCGCTCTACGGCGTGTTCATGCAACTCCACATTGTCTTCGGCATGTTCTACGCCCTGACCCTGGTCACGGCGGCCCGGGCACTGTGGTTTGGCCTGAAGCTTCCCGAGCGCATTGCGCTGCGCCGGCCACTGGCGGTGGAGCCCGCGGAATGATGTCAGGGGCAAGCGGAATCGCGGTCCTTTCCCTGGCCTGCCGGTTTCCGGAGGCAGCGGACGCCGCAACGCTCTGGGCCAATGTGCTCGACGGGCGGCGCTCGTTCCGGCCGCTTCCCGACACCCGCCTGCCGCTGGACGATTATGCGGTCGAACGCGTGGGACTGGCGGATTCCATTCCGCGCATTCCGGCTGGGCTGATTGCGGACTGGCACTTCGATCGCACCGCCTTCCACGTTCCGCGTGCCACCTTCGAGGCCACCGACCTGACCCATTGGCTGACGTTGCAGACAGTCGCGGAAGCGCTCGCCCCGCTGGGGTGCGGAGCGATCCTGCCGCCCGACCGCACCATCGTGGTGGTGGGCAACAGCCTGACCGGGGAATTCTCGCGCAGCGCCCAGTTGCGGCTTCGGCTGCCGTATCTGGCGCGCCGGTTGCGCGACGGGCTTGCCGCGCGCGGAGCCGACCCGGAAGTGATCGCAACCGCGCTGGCCGCGCTGGGAGAAACCGTGGCCGCGGATTTCCCGGAACCGAACGAGGAAAGCCTGGCCGGCGCCCTTGCCAACACCATTGCCGGACGGGTTGCCAACCTGTTCGACCTGCATGGCGGCGCCTGGAGCGTGGATGGCGCCTGCGCCTCGTCCCTTCTCGCGCTGGCCGACGCCTGCACCCGGCTGACCGAAGGGTCGGCGGATGCGGCGGTCGTTGCCGGGGTGGATCTCAGCCTGGACCCGTTCGAACTCGTCGGTTTTGCCCGGACCGGGGCGCTGTCGACCGGGGTGATGCGGGTCTTCGACCAGCGGGCCGACGGATTCTGGCCGGGCGAGGGATGCGGCGTGGCGGTGCTCGCGTCGGGCGACCTTGCCCGGCGGATCGGGGCCGAACCGCTCGCCTGGCTCCGCGGCTGGGGCGTCGCGACCGACGGCGCGGGCGGGCTGACCCGTCCGGCGATTGCCGGCCAGCGCCGGGCGCTGGAGCGGGCCTGGGCGCGCGCCGGGCGCGACCCCTTGGGGGCGGGATACTTCGAAGCGCATGGCACCGGAACGGCGATCGGCGACCCGACCGAGATTGCCGCGCTGGCCGGATTTCTGGGGCCGGATGCAAGGCAGGTCCCGGTCGGGTCGATCAAGGCCAATATCGGCCACTGCAAGGCGGCATCGGGTCTTGCCGGCTTCATCAAGACGGTCGAGGCGTTGCGCGAGGGCGTCGTGCCGCCCCACGTCAGTTGCGAGGTTCCGCACCGGACTTTTGCCGAGACCGGCCACCGGCTCGTGCCGGCGCAGACGGCGGAATGGGCCGGGCCGAGGCTGGCCGGGGTGTCGGGGTTCGGTTTCGGCGGCGTCAATGCCCATCTTGTGCTGGAAGCCTCGGCGCCGCCGCCGGCCACCCGCCGCCCGCTGCCGCGCCCGCCCCTGCCGCAGGATGCCGAGCTGGTGATGTTCTCGGGCGCCAGTGTTGCCGAACTGCGTGCGGCGGTCGAGCACTTGGCCCGCCGCGCGCCCAGCCTGACCCTGGCCGAGATGACGAGATGACCGATGCCGCTGCCCGGGCAGCGCGACGGGTGGACCTGCGCCACCGCTGGCGAGCCGCCGTGGTCGCCCGGGACCCGCGCGAGCTGGCTGCCGCGCTCGACCGCCTGGTGCTCGACCTGACCCGGACCCCGCCGGCTCCGCTCAAGGCGCCAGCCCGGGTCGGGCTGCTGTTCCCCGGACAGGCAGCGCCGGTACGGGCCAGCGGCGGGATCTGGGCGCAGCGCTTTCCGGCTCTGTCCGGACTGCTCGATCTCGTTCCCGAGGGTGCCGAGGCTGCCGGCGCGGAGACCCGGACCGCCCAGCCCGCAATCCTTGCCAGCAGCCTTGCAGCGCTCTCGGTGCTGTCCGATGGCGGGATTCACGCCGAAGCCGCGGCGGGCCATTCGTTGGGCGAGATCGCCGCGCTGGCCTGGGCCGGGGTGCTGGATCCGGACCGCGCGGTCACTCTTGCCATCTGCCGCGGCGCGCTGATGGCGCAGCACGGACGGGCCGGCGGGGCGATGCTGTCGGTGCCGCTGGACCGGGCCGCCGCTGCCGAGCTGGCGGTCCGCCACGGCCTGACCGTTGCCTGTCTGAACGGACCCGGGGAAACCGTTCTGGCCGGCAGTGCGGCGGCCGTGGCCGCGGCGGCGAATGCGATCGGCGCGGCGGCCCGGCAGCTCCGGGTCTCGCATGCGTTCCATTCGCCGGACATGGCCGCCGCCGGGCTTGCGTTCGCGGCGGCGCTGAACGGCTGTCCCCTGGCGCCACCGCGTCGACCCGTTGTCTCGACGGTGACCGGTGGCGTGCTGGCACCGGATGCCGACCTGCCCGCGCTGCTCGCGCGGCAGTTGACGGCGCCGGTCCGCTTCACCGAGGCTCTGGCAGAACTGGCACAGCGCTGCGACCTGCTCGTCGAATGCGGCCCCGGGGCAGGCCTGTCCCGGCTCGCCTCGGACAACGGCATGACCTGCCTTGCGCTTGACGCCTGCGGTCCGTCGCTGTCCGGGTTGCTGGAGACCCTTGCCGAACTCTGGCGCCGGGGGGTGGCGGTGAACGCTGACCTGCTGTTCCGGGACCGGGCCACGCGCGCGCTGTCGATGGCCGTGCCGTCGCTGCTGACCAGCCCATGCGGTCGACGGGGCGGTCCGACGGAAACCGACGCCGTGGCGGCCGCCCGGACACCGGCGCCGATGGTTGCGCCGGCTTCGCCGACGCCCGATGCACCCGGAACCGGTGCCGGTGTGCTGCAGGTCGTGCGTGAGGTGATCGCCGAGACCGCCGGCCTCCCGGTGGCGGCGGTTCGCCCCTCTGCGCGTCTGCTGGGCGATCTGCATCTGAATTCGTTGTCGGTGGGCCGGATAGTCACCGCGGCAGCCGCCCGTCTCGGCATTGTGGCGCCGGCGGCGGCGACCGATGCTTCGGCCTTCTCGGTCGACATGCTGGCGGCACATCTGGAAGAACTGGCGAGCTTGGCCCCGGACCCGGCGGCGGCGCCAGGCCGGATCGAGGGCGTGGCGCCCTGGGTTGCGGAGTACCGGCAGATCTTCCGTCCGGTGGCGGCCCCGCCGGCCGCATCCGGCGGATGGCAGGTTTTCGGCAGCTTGCCGGAAGACGGTCCGGCGGTCGTTCCGCCGGATCCGAACCGGGCATTGGTGGTGCTGACGGCCAGCGATGGCGCCGCCCTGTCCGAGACCGCCGCCCGGGTGCTGTGGTGCCGGCTCAAGGCGGCCCGGGCCGCCGGGGTCCGGGAGGTCGCCGTCCTGCCCCATGGGCTGGCGGTCGAGGGCGTCCTGCGCAGCCTCGAGCGCGAAGGCGTCTTCGGCCGGGTGACGGCTGTCGACATGGCCGATGCACCCGGGGAGTGGAGCCGCGCGCTCGGCCTTGCCGGCCTGACGGGCAGCTGGAAGCTTGGATGCGACGGCAGCGTGGCGCGGCTGATGCTTCAGCCGGGCCCGGCGGGATCGGCGGCCGGAACGCTGCCCGCGCTTGGCCCCGGGGACCTGATCCTGGTGACCGGGGGCGCCGGGGGCATCGGCGCCGAATGCGCCCTCTTCCTCGGCCAGACCACCGGGGCACGACTGGTTCTGGCCGGTCGACGCGGCGCGACCGATCCGTCCGTGGCCGCGATGCTGGAGCGGTGCACGGCGGCTGGTGTGGTCGCGCGTTACCTGCAGATGGACCTCGCCGATCCGGCCTCGATCCGGGACGGGCTGGCGAGGCTGGACGCTGAAGGGCAGCGGCCCGGGGTCATCCTCCATGCCGCGGGCGGCAACGAGCCCCGGCGCTTCGACGACCTGACCGAGGCGGATCTGACCCGTACCCTCGCCCCGAAGTGCGGCGGGCTGCGCTGCCTGCTCGACGGACTGCCTGCCGGGGCGCTGCGACTGGTGATCGGCTTCGGTTCGATCATCGGCGCGCTGGGGCTTGAGGGCGAAAGCCACTATGCCCTTGCCAACGACCTGCAATCGGCCCTGCTGGCGGATTGGGGCGTGGCAACCGGCGTCCCCGTGCTGGCGCTCGACTGGTCGGTCTGGGCCGGTGCGGGGATGGGCGAACGGTTGGGCGTCGTGGAGCGGCTGGGGTTCAGCGGGATCGATGCCCTGCCGCTGGACATGGCGCTGAACCGGCTTGGTGCCCTGGTCGCGGGTGCCGCCGGGGCGGGCCGGATGATCGTGACGTCGCGCTTCGGCCCGCCGCCGCAGGCCGTGTTCGACACTCCGCCCCTGCCACTCTGGCGGTTCCTCGAGACGCCGGTGCTGCATTACCCGGGTGTCGAACTGATCGCCGAGGCCGAACTGTCGCCCGGATCCGACCCCTGGCTGGACGATCACGTGATCGACGGGGTCTGCGTGGTGCCGGGCGCCTTGCTCATGGAGGCGATGGCCCAAGCGGCCGAGGCCCTGACCGGCCAGCCGGTGGGTGGGTTCGATGACCTGCGCTTCGACTCGGCGGTCGGAACCCTAGGCGGGTCGGTGCGCTTGCGGATCGCGGCGCTGGCTGGCGCCGACCGGCGCGTCCGGGTGGTGGTCCGATCCTCCGAGGACGGCTTCGCCGTCGACCGGGCCGCCGCAACACTCGTGCCCCGGGAGTCGCCCGGATCCCAGTCTGCGTCCGTCGACGTCGCCCCAACCGGCACCTGGATGGCCGGGCCGCTCTACCACGCGCTCTGGTTCAACGCGGGCCGGTTTCAGCGCATCGACGCGCTCGAGCGGATCTCGGCCTTTGCCATGTGCGCCCGGCTGGCACCGGCAAAGGCGGATCCGGACAGCGCCTGGTTCGGGCCCTACCTGCCGCAGGACCTGCGGCTGGGCGATCCCGGGGCGCGCGATGCCGGGTTGCACATGCTGCAGGCCTGCGCCCCGCAGCGCCGGGTCGTGCCGGTTTCGGTGCAGCAGCTGCGCATCCTCGATCCGATCGCGCCGCGGGTGCGGGTCCTGGCGCGCGAGGTGCGCTCGGACGACCGGGATTTCGTCTTCGACATCCGCTGGTGTGACGCTGCCGGACGAACGCTCGAGGTCTGGTCCGGGGCGCGCTTCCGGTCCGTCGGCCGGCGCGACACGTCCATGCTTCCGGGCTGGATGCTGCCAGCCGTGCTGGAACGCGCTGCGGCGTTGCGCGGCGTGAACCCCGCACCGCTTTGCGCCATCGCCGAGGGCGACGGTCCCGCGGCGCGGGCCGCCGTTTTCGCTACTCTCGGACTTGACCCGGCGGCCGCGCGCGGTGACGGCAAGCCGCTGACCCGGGACGGGCGAAACCTCGCCCTGTCGCATGACGGCGGCTGGCTTCTGGCCGTCGCGGGACCGCGGGTCGCGGCCTGCGACCTTGTCGCTGCCGGAGACGCCGCCTGGGCAGCGCTGTCCCCGGCCGATCGGGACCTGGCCCGGCACCTGGCCGAGCGGGCCGGACTTTCCCGTGGCATCGCGGCCGCCACGGCCTGGGCCGGGCGGGAATGCCTGCGCAAGGCAGGGCTGCCGGCAGGAGCGCCCCTGACCGCGATCCGGCTTGGTGCTCCGGGCGATCTGGTGCTGCGCGGCGGAAGCCTTGGCATCCTGATCCTGCCCGGCCCCGGAGGCGGGGTTGCCGCGCTGGCCGTGACCGACGATGCCGAACGCGGTGCCGGGGTGTTCGCCGATGCGCAGGAGGCGGTGTGAGGCCGTGACGTCCCAGCCGCCGAGACAGCCGGTCTTCACCTATCGCCGGGTGATCAGCTTCGAAGAGACCAACGTCGTGGGCAATGTCTACTTTGCCCGCCACGTCGCCTGGCAAGGGGTCTGCCGCGAGATGTTCCTGCGCTGCCACGCGCCGTCGGTCCTGGCCGAGATCGCGGCCGACCTGCGCCTCGTGACGCTCAGCGTGTCCTGCGACTATTTCCAGGAATTGCGTGCCTTTGACGAGGTCGAACTGCATATGACCCTGGCACATCTCAGGGGCAACCGGATCGGGTTGGGCTTCGACTACCGGCTGTTGCGCAACGGGCAGGCCCTGCAATGCGCCCGCGGCCAGCAGGAGATCGGCTGCATGCGCGAAATCGGCACCCCGCCCGACACCAGACTGGTTCCCTGCGAGGTCCCACGGGATCTCGCCGAGGCATTGAAGGCTTTCGCGGTGTGACCAGTTCGCCGCCCGGACATGACGCCAGGGAGCTGTACCGATGATGCCCCGCCTGACTGGACTGCTGAAGCATCCCTCTGCCATCTGCGCCCTCGCGGTGTGGAGCGCTTGGCTGATCCTGACCAGAGACATGGATCTGCGCGCGCTCTATGTGGAAAACTGGCCGATGGCACTGACCATGGTCTTCGGATCCTTCATTGCCGGATCGACCAGCGAAGGTGGCGGCGCCGTTGCCTTTCCGGTCATGACTCTGGTGTTCGGCACCGAACCGGCCGTGGCGCGGGACTTCTCGCTGATGATCCAGTCGGTGGGAATGACGGCTGCGTCGCTTACAATCCTTGCCATGCGCATCCCGATCGCCCCGGTGGCGATTGCGCTCGCGACACTTGGTGGCGGTGCGGGCATGGTCTTCGGGCTGGAGCACATCGCCCCGGCCATGTCGCCGCCCTATGCCAAGGTATTCTTCACCAGTTGCTGGCTCAGCTTCGCAGTGGCCCTGGTGCTGATCAACCGCGACCGGCAGCGCAGCCTGAGGATGACCCGCAAGCTGAAGCTGGACGGCGCAGGTTCGGTCCTGCTTCTTCTGGTGACCGGGTTTTTCGGCGGCGGCGTCAGCAGCATCACCGGCAGCGGACTTGATATCCTGACCTTCTCGGTGCTGGTCCTGTACTTTCACCTGGACGAGGGGGTCGCCACGCCGACCTCGGTGGTGATGATGGCGATCAACGCCATGATCGGCTTCGTGTGGAAGGGCCAGTTCAGCGACATCCCCCTCAGGGCTGAAGCCTGGACCTTCTGGTATGCATGCATTCCCGTTGTGGTTGTGGGGGCGCCGCTGGGGGCGATCTTCATTGCCAGGCGGTCACGATCCGTCGTGGTGGGGATCCTGTTCGCCTCGATCGCCGTGCAATACCTCGGCGCGCTGGTTCTGATCCGGCAGACGCCGGAACTGATCGCCTTCAATCTTGCGGTCTTCGGTGCTGGATCACTGGTGTTCCGCCTCCTGGCCCGTGCCGGCTCTCGCCGGACCGTCGCGCCGGGCGGCAGCGGCGCGGCGGATCCGATGGCCGATGATGCCCGGCGAAAGCCCGAAGTCCTGGCCGCGTCAACGCCATAGGAGTCTGGCCCGGGTTCCTCCGGAAGTGCGTCAGGCGTCACCGGTCGTGGAACCCCGACGTCCACCTCCGGTCACGCGACGAATGATCGGAAGCGGGTCCCGCAGTGCGACGGCGCGGATAGCCAGTCTGTTGCGATCTCTGGCAATGAGTCCGACTTCTTTCGGCTGCGGCGTTCGGTGGCCAGACCGATGCACGCGCCTCGATCAGGCCGTCCGCCGGCGCCGGGCAACCGCCGCCAGCGACCCCAACGCCGCAAGGACGAGTGGCAGGGCCGGCGGCAAGGGGACCACTTGGGCGAAACCGAACTGATCGATGGCAACGCCGAATCTGTCGCTGGCGCCCGGTGCAAGGCGAACCTGATACTGGATCGCCCCCGCAGCCGGCGGCGGGTTGGGCCGGATCGGAATCTCCGAAACCGGTGGATCGAGCGGCGGATCGGCCGCGGCGATGGAATCGAACGGGCAGCGGGAAGCCGAGCAGGTCGGAAGCTGCGAGGCGAGCCCTGCAAAGAGCTGGGTTTCGGTAATGGCCTTTTCCCGTGACGGGTCATCCACGTGAGCCGAGGCCGTGAGCGTGTAGTTCACTGTCCAGATCACCAGCAGGTCGCTGGAGGTCAGGTTCGTGAAGAAGGTCGTCGCTTGCCACCTCATGCTGGCAGCGGCGAATCCCCTCTCGGGATATGCCGCGCCCGAGATGTCGGAGTTCATCGCGAAGGACGCCCCGGACCCCGAGGGCGTGCCCCCGGCGCTCGCGACGCCGTTCGACGCGCTGGCGGCGGCTCTCGGATAGGTCATCCCCGCATTCTCGTCCGAAAAAATCAGCGCAGCGATGCCACCGCCCTGCGTCGCCTGATCATAGGGGAGCGACGGATCGAACTGGCGATCCACCGACAAGGATGTTGCCGACACTTGGTACCCGCCGGGAATCCCGACAATGGCGCCCGCGTCGTAGAAACTTGACGACGCCGCGAAGCCAAGCCCGGACAGGGCCGCGCCGTTCCCGAGGCTCAGCGTGGCCGTCAAGCTGACAGCAGAACTGAAGACCGCCGCAGCACTGGCCAGACCCGTACTGAGCCCGAGCGTGAGCCCGGCAATTGCGGCGGCGGCAACGTGGCGCCGCACACTCGATCCGGCATGGCCGGAAAAGCGAGGGGAAAGGCTGGCAATCGGAAGCAATGCGCGCACGGAGATCCCCCAGATGAGTTTCTACGCACCGCGGAAAAGACGACCGACATTCTTCCGGCTGGTGCGTTCAGGGCAGTAAGCGACAATGAGTTATCAAGCTTCTGCTCAACTCCTAGCCGCTCTGAAATGATTGTCAATCCTGTGGCACAGGATGCAGCACGCGCCGTTCCGGCGTGTCGTCAGGACCGACGTTGGTGACCGGGGCAGTCTGGAACCGGGCCGGGAGATCCACCGCCGCGTCCCGGCCCGCGAGGCTGCGCAAGGCTGCAGGCGTGGGTCTGCTCACGCCGCCCGGCCGCCATGCGGCGCTACCGCGCCGCTGTTGCCTGCGGATCGATGGCCGTCCAACGACGGGGCTGGGCGACAGGCGACGATCCGGCACCTGAACGCACCAACGAGAAACCAGTCGGGCTTGGCGTCGACACGGTGACTTCGGTCGTCGGCTGCGGCTGGCATTCCGTCAGGGCGCAAGGGGATCAGCGCCGCGCCAGATCCCAGCCTTCGCGGCCGCCGTCCAGGTCAAGCTCCAGCCGGACCGGGCCAAGGCCGGGCGGCAGCAGGGGCGCGATGCCGCGCCCCCCGTTCCGCCGGGTCAGTCCCAGCGCGAAGGCCAGCACCAGCCGGACGTAAAGCCCCGGGCCGCTGGAATAGATCCGCCAGCCGCCATCCAGCGCCACGCTGCCGTCGCGCATCCGCTCCCATTCCGCGCTGGCCAGATAGCGGTCGGCGAAGCCGGCATCGCTGCTGCTGAAATAGGCGTTGCGCTGGCGCGGCGTGGCGGCCGGAACCTGATCCGCCACGGTCACCGGGTTGACCACCTGAACCGCGTGCCACAGCGCCTCGGCATCGCCGAGCGTGGCCATCGCCTCGCCATAGCGCAGATGGGCATGGACATACATCAGCCCGATCTCGCGCCCGAAGAACGCGGCCGATTCCGCGCGCCGGAACACCGTCTCGGGGCCGCCGTGATAGGCCACCGGCCGGTCCATCAGCCGGACCCCGTCGGGGAACAGCAGGGCCGTGCGGATCAGCTCGTGATGGGCCGAGGCCTGATCCTCGGTGAAGAGGCCGGCGATCATGCTGCGGGTCATCGGCAGCAGCGAATGCCGCAGCCCGGTGCGGGTGTCGCTGGGGTGCAGCAGCAGGTCGGGCGTCCCGCCGTCGGGATCGAACAGCGCATAGCCGGCGACGCTGCCGTCGCGGATCAGGTGGCGGTTGAAGTCCGACCGCATGGCGCGCGCCAGCAGCGCCAGTTCGGCCGCCGTGCCGGACTGCCCGGCCTGGTCCATCACCGCGGCATAGCGGTTCAGTTGCTGGAACAGCAGCGCCACCGTCCAGCTCGACACCATCCAGTCGCGCATCCGCGGGTCCGCCGGCTGCAGCGAGTCGTTCCAGTCGCCCTCGCCATAGCGGATCAGGCTGGTGCCGGGGATGAAGCGGGCGCGGATCGTGGCCAGCAGCTTTTCCACATGCATCGAGATCGGGTTGCGGTGCGGGGTCGCGGCCAGATCCGCGTCCTGCCGCCAGGCCACCGGCTCATCCAGGATGGTCAGGTCGCCGGTCGCCTCGACATAGTCGCAGAGCGCCTTCAGCGGCCAGACGATCACGTCGCCATGGCTGTGGCGGTCGCGGATCCGGGCATAGGGGTCCAGCATGAACCATTGCGGCCAGTCGCCGGCTTCTTCCAGCTGCTGGGCGAAGACGGTCTTCAGGATCTCGCGCACCGGGGCGTCGTGTTCGAGGGCCAGCAGGAACTCCACCGGGCCCTGGCAGACGTCCCGCGTGCCCCAGGCGGCGCCGCCGGACTGTTCCAGCCCGTGCGGCACGGTCAGGTGGATCATCGCGTTATGGGCCAGCCACGGGAACAGCGTGTCGAAGGCGGCCACGCCCTCGCCAGCGCCGGAGAGGCGCAGCCTGCGGGTGACATGGTCCCAATAGGCCCGCGCTGGCTCCTGCAGCGCGGCGTCCGGCACCCCCGCGGCATGGCTCGCGGCCAGCCGGGCGGCCGCGTCAGGATCGGCCAGCGCGCCCGTCACGGCGAAGCCGAAGCCGGTGGTGGGACGGGTGCGCAGCGCGACCGTGGCGCCGCCGCGGGCGCTGCCGTCGGCATAGAGCAGCTCGTCGCCGCCGATCGCCTCGATCTCGGCCGGGGTGTCGGTGACCAGATCATAGACCGCATCGGGATAGGCCTGACCCCAGAGCGAGTCCGGGTCGGGACGGAAGGCGGCCCGGCGGGCGGTGGCATCGATGCTGACGCGGCCGGCATGGTCCAGCTCGCGCTCGCCCAGCACCAGGCTGGCGAACACCAGGAAGCGGCAGGGCGCGCCCTCGACCGCGACGCGCCACTGCAGCGCCGGGTCCGCGCCCGAGGCCATCGCCCGCACGGTGACGGTCCGCCCGTCCAGCCGGTAGATCCAGGCGCAGTCGCTCAGGCCCATCTCGAAGGCCGCGGGCACCGCCAGCAACCGCCAGCCCGCCCCGGTGTCGACCAGCATGCGCAGGCCGCCCGTGCGGGTGATGTTGTAGGGGTCGCGGGAGGGGCCGAACAACCGGTGGAACGAGGTGTTGCCGATGCTCAGCAGCGCGGCGAAGACGCCATGCATCCAGACCGTGGCACAGAGCGTCGTCTCGTCCAGCAGCATCCCCTGTCCGCTGCGCAGGATATGGCCGTGGCGCCGGGGCAGGTCGGCTTCCTTCCCGGCCAGCACCACATGGCGGTTCTGCGCGCCGTCGGCGACAAAGAAGGACAGCAGCCGGCCCGCGGCGGTCTCTTCAAGCTGCCGGCTTGGATAGCGCCGGTCGATCTCGTCCGGGTCCAGCGGTGCGCAGGCCGCCGGGGCCGCATCCTGCACCAGCGACCGGACCGGGGCGCAGGGGGTGGTGGCGCCGGGACCGAAATCGGCCGCCGCCGTCTCGACCAGCGCGAGCCGGTGCAGATCGGCCGGGCCCGAGGCTTCGGGGTGGTCGGGGACATGCAGGCCGAAGAAGCTGCAGCCCGCCATCGCCCCCGGCTCCAGCGCGATCGTCCGGGACTGGATCGCCGCGCAGGCCACCTCGTGCTGCAGCCGCGTCCCCGGCAGGTCGGCTTCGGCATCGATCCTTCCGGTCAAGCGGAAGCGCGGCCCGAAGACCTGCAGCGCATCGGTGGCGAAGGCGGCGGCGCCCTCCAGACAGCCATGGGCGACCCAGGGGTATCCGGCGGACTGGGCGAGGTTCTGCCGGCTCATCACCACCGGGCCGAACCGGTCGTGCCGGGCGACATGGTGGTCGATGTATTGCGAGACATAGGCCTCGTTGTTCATCACGAAGCCGCGGTCGCCCAGCCCGACGTCCTGGGCGAGGATCACGTCGCAGGTCAGCGGATCAGGTCCGGCATTGCTCAGCTCGACCTTCCACAGCCAGACCGCCTGGTCGGGGTGCAGCCAGAGCGTCACCCGGTGGCCGATGCCGAACGAGGTGCCGACCCAGACGGCGCGGTCGGGGCCGGTGGCGCAGCTGACCCGGGCGCCGGGGCCGACGATCTCGGCGGCGGCGGGCGCGGGGCCGCGGCGGCGCAGCCAGATCCGGCCGACGCCGCCCTCCAGCGCCGCGCCTTCGATCTGCGAGATCAGCGTGCGGCCACGGGTGTGGTCATGGGCGATGGCGAACAGGTTGCCGTTCGGCAGCAGGTCCACCGCCAGGCCCGCCCCATTGGCGATGCGGCGCAGGCCAAGATCGCCCGGCCGGGGCGTGCCGAAGCAGCGAAGCGATGTCATTCCCCGTCTCCCCGTGTCCGGCCGCCAGCGCGTGGCCCGGCCATGTCTTGGGCCATAGTCCGGCCGGCTTCGCGCCAGTCTAGGACGCCGCGGTCCGGGTGCCAACCCGGCCCCGGTCAGGGGCGCGACAGGGGCCACAGCCGTGCCGCTGACGCCTCGGTCGCGGCGGACGCGGCGGACGCGGTTGGTGACGAATACACTGGCCTGCCCGCTGGGGCGGGGGCCATCGCGAGAGCAGGCGGCGGAGGGAACGGGACCGGGGGCGAACATTCTTTTGCGGCATCCGGAAGAATGCGGCGTGCCGGCTTGTCCGTCGTCAGCCGGCCGCAATTGCGCCAGCGACCTTCCGGATTGCTCTGGCTCCAGGTCTCCCCGCGCTCGTGGCGCTTCGACGCGTCGCTGCACGGATGGTACCGGACAGGTTCCGTGGGGAGGCGGCGGCATCAGCGTGTGGTGGAGATTCCCGCAACGTGCCGCGGCCGGCTGCGGTTTCAGGTTCGCCGCTCGATGGCGGTGCCGGCGATCTGGCGCGGCGTCACGAAGTAGAGCTCGGCCTCCGGGGTGACCGGCCTGAGGGCGTCGCCGACCAACACCCCGACCAGCGCACCGCGGTACTTGACGAGCGGCAGCGCGGCGTCGCCTAGGGCCACGGGGCGGGCGATAAGGTACGCGATGCGGTCGATGTAGGTGCAGACCGGGGCGTCGCGGTTCGCAAGGTCGGCGGCGCGACGCGGCGACACGCCGGCGGCGATGTCGGCGAGCGCCCGGTCGATCTGGGCCTCGGTGCTGCAGAACAGACCCTGGAGGCGCTGGACCTCGTCGGCGGGCGCGGAACTTCCCGCGACGAGCGTCGCGGCGACGGTGACAGAGGAAAGATACAAGCGGATCATCTTCGCACCTCGTGCAGTCATGGCCCGCCGAGGCTAGGGCCGCACCCGGCCGCAAGTGGCGAACGTCTTCCGATCGTTTGGCGAAATTTCGGCGGTCGCGTCCGGTCCGTGATAAGATCTATGCAAGGGATCGGTTCAGCGTGTTGCTCCGGGATGGACTTTTCGCTGCCGCGCACTGTCGTCATCAATGGCATCGAGGTGGATCTCGAGGGCAATACCCTGTGCCGGCCAGACGGCGGCCCGGCGCCGCTGCGGCCGCAGTCCTTCGCGACGCTGCGCTATCTGGTGGCCAACGCCAACCGGCTGGTCAGCAAGGCCGAACTGCACGAGGCGGTCTGGGCCGGGGTGGCGGTGACCGACGACAGCCTGGTGCAGTGCATCCATGCCATCCGCCGGGCGCTCGGCGACGACGACCGGAGCCTGTTGCAGACGGTTTCGCGGCGCGGCTACCGGCTGAACCTGCCGGACGATCGCGCGCCGGCGCCGGGCGGATCCTCGATCGCGGTGCTGGCGTTCGCGACCGTGGGCGAGGTCGAGAGCCACTTCGTCGACGGGCTGGCCGAGGAGGTGATCACCGGTCTCTCGCGGCTGCCGGGACTGTTCGTCATCGCCCGGAACTCGTCCTTCTCCTATCGCGGCCGGGCGGCGGACCTGCGGCGGATCGCGGCGGAGCTCGGGGTGCGGTACCTGCTCGACGGCAGTGTGCGGCGGGCGGGCGCGCGGCTGCGCATTCACGCCCACCTGATCGACGGCGCGACCGCGGCGGAGATCTGGGCCGGTCGGTACGAGGGGACGGCCGAGGACGTCTTCGCGCTTCAGGACGAGCTGACCGAGCAGATCGTCGGGGTGCTCGAGCCGTCGCTCCGTCGGGCAGAGATCGCCCGGGCGGAGCGCAAGGCGCCCGGCAGGCTCGACGCCTACGATCTCTACTTGCGGGCGGTGCCGCAGGTGCTGAGCAACAAGGTCGGCGGCACCGACGCGGCGCTGCGGCTGCTCCGCGCCGCGCTCGAGCTCGATCCCGGGCTGCTGCCCGCGCACGGCTACGCCGCCTGGCTGCACGAACAGCGGTATTTTCGCGGCGGGCTCGACCCGGCCGACCGGGCCGCGGCGCTGGCGCATGCGGAGGTGGTGCTGGGGGTCAATGCCGGCGATCCGCAGGCGATGAGCATCGGCGGCTTCGTTCGCGGCATGCTGACCGGGGACTACGACGCGGCGCTGGTGGTGTTCGACCGGGCGCTGGCGATCAACGCCAACTCGGCGCTCGCCTACGGGTTCAGCGCCCTCGCGGCGGCGCATAGCGGGCGCGACGATCGGGCGGTCGCGCACGCGCGGACGGCGCTGCGGCTGAGCCCGGTTGACGACCCGCTCAGCTATCATCCGTTCTGCGCCCTTGCGGTGGCCGGGCTCTCTTCCGGGCGCTACGACGAGGCGGCGGCTTACGCGCGGCTGACGATCCAGGCCAACCCGGCCTTCAGCGTGCCCTATGCCTATCTGGCCACGGCCTATGTCCATCTCGGAGAGCCCGAGGCCGCGGCGGCGGCGATGCGCCGGCTCCGCGAGGTGGAGCCGGCGTTCACCGTCGAGCGGTTCGCGCGCACGGTGCGTTACCCGCCGGCGCTGTTGGATCGGCTGGTGGCGGCGCTGGCACAGGCAGAGCAGGTCAGGTAAAACCCTGACCGCGTTCGAAGGGCTCTGCTGCCCAAATCCTGCGAGGGATTCATTTCCTGATTTTTGCGTGATAGCTGGGGAACGCGCAGACCGAACACACCGGCCTGCACGGCGCTGAACTGGGCTGCGTACGACAAGGCGCTGAAGCGCCGAGGATCGCTCACCATACGGTTCGATCCTGACACGGTGTGGGCGGCGCAGCCTTCTGGCCTGCTGCGCGCGGTTTTCGTCCCGCGGCATCCGGTCTGGACCGGTCATGGTCCGAGTCCGGTTGCCGGCAGATCCGGCGCGGGCCAGACTGCACCGTCCCGGCCTGCCCGGGGCCTGTCGGGGGATTGCGCGATGGAGCCGATGAAACTCTCGCGGATGCTGACCTGCAAGGTCGCCGAGGTCGTCATCCTGGGTCGGCCGGTCGCGCCGGATCGTGCGCTGGAGATCATCCGCCGCACCGATCTGTTCTTCCGGAGCGAACATCGTTTCGCCGACTGGATGCGCGGCAGCAACCAGGCCTATTGCCGGGGGCTGGACGAAGCCCTGGGCTATCCCAGCGCGGACCGGATGGACCGCATTCCCGGGCTGGACAGGGAAGACCGCGGCAAGCTGGCCCGGGCCTGGCGCCGCCGCTGGGGCGCGATCGACCTGCACTGGATCGGCAACAATCAGGTCATCGATGCCACAGGGTTCTGCCACCCCGACGGATCGGTGGTCTTCGCCGGCGAGAAGGAGGACTATCCCACAGGGCCCGAAATCCTGCGCGATCTGCGGCGGATCGCGGCGGCCTTTCCCGATCTGTCGATGGATGTGGCGGTCTGGTGCAGCGCCGACGGGTCGATGCTGGGGTTTCCAATGACGGACGCGCTGGAAACCCCGTGGCCCCCGGAACTGCTGGCGCGGGTGGCGGTGCCGACGGTCGGGTTCCTGCTGCGCGAGGGCGAGGTCACGACGGTGCGCGGGTTCGACCGGCGCCTGTTCGCGGGGTTCGGCATCCGCTATCCGCAGGCGGTCGAACGGGTCCTGCAGGAAACCCGCCGGCTTGCGGCATCTGCGGTGACGGACTCGGCCTTCGGACCGCGTGACCGGCCCGGCCTGCCCGACGCGGTGCTGCAGGGGTGGATCACAAGGGCCCGGTCGCTCGGCCTGACGAAGTGACGGCCCGGGCCCGCGCCTTCGGCGTCAGCGGTCAGGCGGGCACATAGCCCTGGCGGGCCCAGTCCATCAGCAGCGTGATCGGCCAGAACGCGCCGCGCAGGATCGAGACCGGAATGCTGGCCGGGTCGTCCCGCGACCAGCCGTAATAGAGCGCCACGGCCAGATAGCAGAGCAGGGCAAGTCGTGCGACGCGATCATCCGGGCCCAACTGCAGATCCTTCACGTCCTGCCCGAACCGACCGTCGCTCCGGGACGGCGCCTACCCCCGACACGCCGTGGATGTCGCCTGCCTGGGGCGAACCTATCGGGGCCGGCATCCGGTGGCAAGCGCGCCGGTCGGGTCCCGCCGGCAGGCGGGCTGCGGCGGCCGCATCCCCGCCCAACCCGGCGCAATCGTGCCCGGCCGGCCCGGCCGCTAGGGTCCTCTCATGCCCCACCCGTGAGAAAGGACCCCGAAATGTTTCGCAGACTTGCAGCGCTTCTGATCGCGGCGACGATGCTGTCCCACCCGGCACCGGCGCAGGCGTTCACCGCGTCGGACTATGTCGGCGCGACGGCGATGGAGATCCTCGTCACCGGCGATGCGACCCCGATCCTCGCGGCGGACAGCGTCGTTCGAAGCAGGGTCACGCTTTACGCGCTGAGCCTTGCCGGCCGGTTGCAGTTCCTCTGGAGCGACCGGCTCACCCAGGAATTCGGCGATCTGGCCTTCCTGAAGGTCGCCCGGATCGCAGGCTCCGCCGAACTGGACTCCGAGGACCTGAACAACCTCCTGAAACTCGGAACCGCCGACGCCGACACCTTCGCCGCGCAGTACGGCGTCGACACCGAGACGGCGCAGAAACTGCTTGCCAGCCTTGCCGCGCTGATTGTCGACTAGGCACCATCCGACGGAAACGCCGACCCGCCACCCGGAGGCACAGCCTTCGGGTGGCGGGCGCGTCAGGTCACCGGAATCCCGGTCGCAAAGGAGCGTCACCGTGAAACTCAGCCTGCAAAACGGCGTTCTCGGCCTGTCGGCGGAAACCGAGGCCGAGCGCGCGATCTGCGCGCTTCTGATGGCGGCCGATGGTCATGTCTTCCGGCTGCATTGCGCGACCGAGCGTGGCTTCGCGCTGGCCGAGCTCGGCCCCGAGGACGACGCCTGCCGCGCGCCGCTGAACATCACCCGGTCCGTCGCGGCGCCGTTTCAGCCGATCTCGAACCTGGCCCACACGCCCTTCGACCTTGACGGCCGTCCCTATGCCAGCATCGAAGGCTTCTGGCAGGGGCTGAAATTCGAAGACCCGGCAGAGAGGCGGCGGATCGCGAAGCTCAGCGGCGCCGAGGCCCGCGAGGCCGGCCATCCCGTCGGCCAGCCGCCGGTCTTCGTCCATGGCGGCAACAGCATCGCGGCAGGGTCGCCGGAGCACTGGCAGCTGATGCGCCGGGCCTGTGCGGCCAAGTTCGACCAGCACGCCGGGGCACGGGCGGCGCTGAAGGCGACCGGCCAGCGCTGGCTGACCCACCGGGTCCGGCGCGACAGCCGCACCATCCCCGGCGCGATCATGGCCCAGATCTGGATGGATCTGCGTGCCGGCATCTTCGCCGAACGCCGGGACTGACCGGCGCCTGCCGGTCGGCCCGGCCAGCGCCGGTCCCCGGTCGGAACGGCCTGTGCACGCCCCGGTCCCGGCGGTCAGTCCCAGCCGGCCAGTCGCGCCGCGGCGCTGGCCTCGCCATAGGCAACCAGCGCCTCGAGCTGGCGCACGCGGGCGCTGTAGACATCCATCAGGCAGGCTTGAACCGCATAGGCGCCGCTGCCATTGTCCCGCTCCATCAGCAGCCTGATCATCGCCGAGGCGGCATCGGCTTCGCCCACGGGTTCGATCGCGCCGGTCACGGGATTGATCTGCTGTCCATTGCCGATCGGAAACGGCATCTGGGTATAAGCCGACGCCTTGTCTTCGCAGGCATCGCGGACCACCTGCCACCGCTCCTGCTGCGAGGCCGCGATTGCCGCGGTTGTGGTGCCCTCGCGGGCAGACAGGTCGGCCAGGGTCGCCAGCGCCGCGCCGATGCGGGCGTCATAGCGCCCGAGCGGCAGGTCGTTGCACATCAGGGCCGAAACTCTTGCCGGCGCAGCTTCCGCGCAGGTGATGGTCTGCAGGCTTTCGGGGGCATAGGCCTGCGTCGGGCGCGCGGCGACCGTGATCACGCCCCAGTCGCGCAGCGATGCGTCGTCCAATGCCAGCGCGTCGTGGTCGGGGCCGCCGGCACCGAAGGCAAGGGCCGCTTCGGCGACCGTGGCGTCCCCGACCATGCGGCGGGCATAGCCCACGTAGGCGGCCGCGAACCACTGGACCGTGTCGAGGATCTGGCTCATGTCGTCGACGCCTTCGCCCGGCGACGCGGCGTGGATCAGATAGGGCCCCTCGATCCGCCGCTCGACGCCGCCCAGAAAGGCCATGGTGCAGGCCGAGGCGCAATAGGCGCCCTCGGGAACCACGGTCGCAAGTTGCAGCTCGCGGATCACCTCACCGATCCGGAACCCTTCGAACGGGTCGCCGCCGGGCGAGTCGAGCCAGACCTCGGGAAAGGCATCGCGGCTCGGCCGATCCAGAGCCCGGTCGCCGCCGCCGGGACCGGCATAGATCTCCATCAGGCGTTCGGCGTCTCCGGCCACGATCTCGCCGGTCCCGAGATAGACCCTGATGCCCCGCGGCGCCGTGTCCACGCGCGGATAGCGCGGGTCGGTCGGGTCAGCGGACGGCTGGTGGTCGAAAAGGCTGATGTCCAGAACCGTCCATTCCATGGCCCGCGCGGGCGCGGTGGTCAGGGCGGCCGCCAGCAGGGTCGCGCAGACAAGGGATTTCGGCGTCATCATGTGCTCCATCTTGGCATCCGGGGCCGATCGGGTTTCCCGGCCCCTGCGGGACCGTCATGGCATCTTCGCCGGTGACCGGGCGATTGTGCCGCCGCGCGCCCGGTTGGGCGCGGTTGCATCCCGATCCGCCGGCAGGCCGGAGGCCAGGCAGGGCTCGGCTCAGGGCTCGGGGTATGGGTCGGGGCGGGGCTCAGGGGTTGAGGCAAAGCAGGCTCTCCCCTTCGTCGGGGTCTGCCGTTGCCAGGACGTGCCGGCAGCCCAAGGCGCCCTCCGCGAGGGCGCGGACCTGCCGGGCCGGGGACAGCAGGCGAAACACCGTGGCTTCCACCCGGTCATGGTCCGGCGACGGGACGATCCAGCCGTTGACCACCACGACCGGCGGGACATCGCGCGGCCGCGCGGCAGCGGCACCGGGATCGCCGGCGCTGTCGGGCAGGTCATCAGGCGCGATCGCGGCATCCCGGGCGAAGACCTCGGATCGCATCAGCGCCAGACGGTCGCGGTTTGCCTGCGCGACCTGGTCCGTCCCGGCGTCGCCCGGGCAGGAAACCTCGCCCGCGATCGCCGCGGCAGACGGCGCGAACAGGCGCTGCAGCGCCGCCGCGTCCTGAGGGGTTCCCGCGCAGGTCAGGCGCTGCAGCGCCTCGGACGGGGCGGGTCCGGGGGCCACCGGGCGCAGGTCCAGCCGGACGAACCCCGCCCGGACGTAGGTGGCGCGCAACCAGTCCGCCAGCGCGCCCAGATCGGCGGCGTGATCGGCGCCCTGACAGGCGGGGCAGGCCGGATCGAACAGGATGGTCACCGTGACCGGCGCCGTCGGATCGCCAAGATCGATGTCCGCGGGCGAATGGCTGCCGGCCAGTGCCGCCATGCGCGCGACCGCGGCCTGCAGGTGGATCGCGCCGGAGGGTGCCTCCTCCGGGCCGGCCAGAGCCATCCGCAGGAACGGCAGCGCCGCCTGCGGATCGGGCGTGCCGCCCACGCCCAGCAGGTGATAGCGCGCCAGCAGCTGCAGCGCCCGCGGATCCCCGGTCAGGGCGAGCGAGGCCTGCAGGTCGGCCAGTGCCCCCGCCGGATCGATCGGCAGCAGCGGAAGCCGGTCCGGCCCCGTCACCAGCCCCATGCGAAGCTCGCCGCGGAGGGTGCGGGCAAGCGGGCTTCCGGCGCTGATGGCCAGATCGACCGCCTGCGCCAGTTCCCCGGCCGCGACCGGGCCGCCGATGCCCTGCGTGGCCAGTCGGGCGAACTGCCAGGCAGCGTCGCCGCCGGGAAACGCCACCATCATCCCGCGCAGCAACGCCAACGCGGCGCGGTCGCTCTCGGGACTGCCCGTCTCCAGAAGCCGGTCGACCTCCCACCACAGGCCCTCTTCCCGCCCGGCCTCGAACAGCCGTTGCATCATCGCTGCGGTCTCTTCGGGGGCGAGGTCCAGCGTGCCGTCGGCCTGAAGCCCGAGCAGCCGGTCGATGGCCGGAAGATAGCCCTTGCGCGCCGCTTCCCGGGTCAGAGCGTCCGATCGGCCCAGATCGACGTCCGCCCGGGGCGAGACGGTCCCCGCAAGAACCAGCGCCAGAAGATGCGGTACAAACCCGGTCGGGTCCCGGGCGCGCAGGGATTCCAGTGCCGCGACGCCGGTCGCAACGTCACCGCGTTCCACCGCGGCGACGGCCAGCCTTGCCTGCGACAGGACATGGCCGTCACGCGCCGCGGCGTCCAGCAGGTCCGGCCGGGGCAGCAGGATCTGCCGGCGGGCCAGTTCGTCCCAGAAGATCGCCGCAACCGCCACGCCGTTACGGGAGGCGCGGTCGAGGTCGAAGGCGACGCTCTCGGCCAGGGGTCCCGGCAGCGAGGGATCCTGCCGGGCCGCCTCCATCGCCTGCAGGAACAGCGCCCCGGGATCGCCGGCCGCGACCCCGGCGGCAATGGCGCCGGGAAGGTCGTCCCGGCCCTGCGCCTTGCGGTGAAGCTCGGCCGGCATCAGGCCGCACCAGTCGGCCGGGGAAAGGCCGAACCGGTCGACCGGACCCGTCTCCGGCGGCGCCGCGCAGGACAGCCCGGCCCCCGGCGGCGCGGCCAGACCTGCCTTGGCCATCCAGGCCCGCCGGTCGATCGGCGCCATCTGGGTCCAGACCAGCACGGCGAACCCGGCCAGCAGGGCGGTCAGCAGGCCGGCACCGGTCAGGGACGCCACCGTCAGCGCCCGGGCGCGCCCGCGGGGGTCATAGCGGGCGCGGCGGCTCGCATCCTCGGGCGCCAGCGTCAGCGCCGGCAGCCCGCCTTGCAGGAACAGCGCCGGGCTCTGTCGCCCGCCGGTTGCCGCGCGAACCCGTTCCGCGGCCTCGACGAAGATGTCGTGGACCTTGCGCCCGGGCTCCAGCAGCCCCGGCAGCACCTCGACCAGCGCCGTCGCATAGGGGCTGTGCGCGCCCCGGCCGTCATCGGCCGCCATTCCCGCCGCCGTCGAATAGGCGACCAGCATTCCCGCCGGCGGCAGGGCCAGCGATGCCAGCCCGCCGCTGAAGCCGTGGCGCGGTCCGGCGTCATCCCCCGACGCGCGGTCGCGGCAGGCGTCGAGCACGAGGATGTTCGCCCGTCGCGGCGATCCGGCCAGCATCGCCACCACCTTGTCCAGCGCCAGCGCCCGGGTGCCGAGATCCCGCGGCCCCGGGATGTCGGCATGGGCCGGGATCAGGTAGTTGACCCCGTCGGCCTGGACCCCGTGCCCGGCGAAGTAGACCAGCGCCACCGTGTCGGGACCGCTGTCGCGCAGGGTGGCCACGAAGGTTGCGAGCGCATCGTGCAGGGCGGCCAGATCGCCGTCCTCGAGTCTCGTGACCGCAAAGCCCAGCTGTTCCAGGGCGGCGCCGACCAGGCGGACATCGCGCCGGGGATTGCGCAGCGCGGCCTGCCGGTAGGCGCCGTTGCCGATCAGCAGCGCATGGCGGGCTTCCACCACCCGATCGGGCCCAAGGGCCGCGTCACGGTCCCGGCTGACCGCGGCGGCGTCGGCTGGCCGCTCGGGTCCGAAGCCGGGAAAGCGCCGGTCCATCGCCTAGGCCGGCCGGAACGCCGCGGGGGCCACGATGTAGTCCGCGGTGGCGACGGCGACGGTGCTGTCCCGCCGCTCCAGCGCCCGGCCGAGATTGGTGAGAAACCGGATCGAGGCGGCCTCGTCGAACCGGACCGGCGGCGGCGGCGCGCCGGCCGGCTTGCGCCGGTCCAGCCGCGGATCGATCAGCCGCAGGACGCTGGCGTCACGCACCAGAACGGCCGAGACGCGGAACTGCCCCGGCTCGGGCGAGACCGGCATCGGTTCGTCGAACAGCCGTGCGGTGCCGTCTCGGACCGCCAGCCGGAACGGCGAGGGCATCCATTCGACGGTCTCGGCGAACGCCTCGTCCCACGCCCGGCGGCCCAGCGGCGCGGTGTCGCGCCGCAGGAACACATAGACCAGGGCCGCGGCACCGGCAGACCCCAGCGCCGGACCCTCGAAGGTGAACTGGCCGTAGTCGCGCCCGGGCTCGAAGACGGGCGGGCCGGCGCTGCCCTTGAACGGGGCGAAGCTGCGCGCGGCCGAGCTGCGTTCGACGATGCAGCGCATCTGCGGCGTCGCCGCGGTCGCGGGGGCCGACAGGGCGGCCATCAGGTCGCGGTGCAGGCTGTCGAGGCGGGCCTCGTCCGCGGCCGGCAGCAGGGCGACGAGGCGGCGGATGAAGTCGAACAAGGGCCCCTGCGCCAGATCGGTCGCCGTGATCGCCAGATCGCCCAGCGGGCCGGGGGCCGACCGCAGCGTCCGATGGGCGATGGCCTGGCGGTTGATCCGGTCGGCCATCAGCTGGAGGAGGTCCGGCGGCACCCCCTGGTCGCCGCTGAGCATCTTCGAGAACACCTGCGCGCCGTGATCCTCGCCAAGCTGGAACGGGCCGCGCGCCAGTTCGGAGTCGGTGGGGGCGAAATCGAACAGGTTGCGGAACGCTTTCCACTTGAGGCTCAGCGTCGCAATCCTGACGTTCATCGGCCGCCTGTCCTTCCCGACCCCGGACCATCGCCCCGGCGTCAAGGCCGGCGCAGGTTCCGGCCCGACCGGGTCGATCCGCGTGCCGACAGCGGTGCAGGTGCAGGTGCGCAACAGGTGCAAGCCTATGACATGAGACCGACAAAAGCCATCACCTTCGCGGATCCCACGGCCCGAAGCAGCGGGACGCCGGCTGCGGCGGGTGGCGCAGGCCGGGGGCCGGCCCGCGGCAGCGCCGCCCGGACGGTCAGGATCGGCCAAGCGGATGCCGCAGCAACAGGACCAGAGGCAACGCCGGCAGGCCCAGGACCAATTGCGCCGCGGCGCGAGGGGCGGTGCGCCCGGCCACCGCCGAGCCCGCGATGACTGCCGGAACGGCCGGCAGTCTCAGCAAGGTGGCCGCTCCCGGTTCGAGGCCGGGGACGATATGGCCTGGTTGCATCGACATGGACATCGCCTCGGATCAGATGGCACGGTCACACACGGGTGGTCCTTGAGCCCGGAAGAAGGGTGCCGCCCTGTCGAAGCGCCGCGGCTGTCTGTCCCGCCGGATCGGGGCTATCGCCGAACCTGGCCCGGTGCCATGGCGCCGGGGTGCGCCGCGGTGCGCCGCGGTGCGACAGCCGGCGCCGCGGTCCGGACGCGCGCTTGTCGCAACGCCGACTGTCGCAACCCGGCGCAAGCGGACACACTTTGCGCAACGCCGCAGCCGGCCAAGCTGGGGCCACAGCCGATATACGCGGGGGCCACCGGCACCGCGCGCCGACACGAAGGGAGCCATGCCGGAATGACCGAAGACCTGCCGCAAATTCCCGCCCCGCCCGGTGTGCCGGACATCGACCACTACACGGTGCTGGCCGATCAGGGCGCCACGCTGGTCGCGATCCTGAACTTCGTGACCGCGGCGGGGATCGCGGCGATGTTTACCGCCACAGCCTGGACGCCCTGGGCCTCAACGCCGTCCATGGCTCTGCTCACGATTCCCGGCATCTTCGCCACGATCCTTGCCGTTGCGGTCGGCCCGAGGCTCTGGCGACGCCTCGTCGTCGACGGGCGGCGATTCGCGGCCTGGAAAGGCGCCCTTGCCGGGGGCCTGACCGTGGTTCTGGTCCAGACCATCACGGTCGAGGTGTTCCTGACCGTCGGCTTCGGCTTTCTGCGGCTGCTGGAGCCCGGGTCACCTTATCTTGCCGAGTTCCCGGCTCTTTTCCTGATGGCGCCGATCTATTCGGTTCCGACGGTCGGGGTCGTCACCGTTCCGGCAGGCACCCTGGTCGGACTCTCGGTCGCCGCCTATTGCCAGGGACGGCTTGTGTCGCGATTGCGGCGCTGATTGCCGCTCCGCGCTGCCGCGGATACCATCCTGTACCGCTCCGGCTTGCCCGGAGGGGGTTTCGTTGCACGTGTCAGGCGGGCTTGCCCATGGGCCCGATCGGTTCGGGATTTTGTCTCGTGGCCTCGGCCGGGGGTGTCGTCGATCAGGCGCGCGAGCCTTTGCGTGCGGGACCCATCCACCCGGTGCATGGTTTCCCTTGCGGCGCCCTGCATGGTTTTCCATGCGCCGGGCCGCGGGACGACCCCGGTCCTGACCGGGCCGATGACGCTTCCCGCGCGAGCATCGTCGCAGGTCTCGCCCATCGTGCGCGACCAGAAGGGCCGATGCCGGCCGCGGCCAGACGGGTACGAAGCCGTTGTCCCTCAGCCGCGCCGGAGAAACAGAAGGTCTCGGGTCCGGCGGGCCATCGCGGCCTGCCTGACCTATCCCGCGGCGGTATCGCCGCCTTGGATGCGCATCGGCACCTGTCCCTGGCCCGCCGAGGGACTGGGCGGCGCAGGACATGCGTCCCGGGGCGCCGCTGGCGCGGGGTGCGACCGCCGCGCGCCGGCGGCGCGCGGCCCGGCCCAACGGGATGAGCTGCCGCGGTAGCGGCGGCGAAGACGGGCGGGAGGCGCCCGGCGCTGAGGACAGGTCGTTTCCGTCCCGTTCCCAGCACGGATCCGCGGGCTGGTCAGGCATCGCGTTCGAGGATCGGGACCACGGCGGGGTGCGGCAGGAAGCGCCACTTGCGCAGCGGGCCGGCCATGACGTTGAGGTAATAGAGCTCGAAGCCGTAGGGCGCGCCGCAGGGATGGTGGCCGCGCGGCACCAGGGTGACGTCGCCGTCCGACACGGCCATGCATTCGTCGAGGCTGCCATCCTCGGTATAGACCCGCTGCACCGCGAAGCCGTCCGCGGGGTTCAGCCGGTGATAGTAGGTCTCTTCCAGATAGGTGATGCGCGGAAAGTCGTCCTCGTCATGGCGATGGCTCGGGAAGGACGACCAGTGACCCGCCGGCGTGAAGACCTCGGTCACCAGAAGGCTGTCGGCGACGTCGGCATCCTCCATGGCGATGTTGTGGATGTGGCGGGTGTTCGTCCCCTTGCCGCGGGTCACGACGTTGATGCCGTCGGGGCCGAGCCGGCGCGCGCCGTGGCCGCCGCGTCCCGGCGCGGCGCAGACCGCCAGGGTGCAGGCGGTCTCGGCCTGCGCCTGCCAGGTGCTGCCGGCGGGCAGATAGAGGGCATGGGGTGGGGTCTTCTCGAAGACGTCCATCCGCTCGCCGAGGGTGCCCCAGTCCTGCGCCACCCCATCGGCGCCGGTGCTGCTCAGCGCGACCTTGCCCTCGACCACCACCAGGATGACCTCGTCGGTTCCGGTCGCCTCGGCCGCCACGTCGCCGGGGGCGAGCCGCCAGAGGCCGAAGCCCACATGGCGCCAGCCGGCGCTGGCAGGGGTGATCTGGTGCACCTTGCCGCGGCTGCCGAAGGGCTTCTTCAGCAGCGGGCTCATGGCTTGTCCTTCCTGTCGGCGGTCTTGCCGACGGCATCGGGATCATAGGTGAGGAACAGCCCCCAGAGCGCCACCGCCCCTGCCGCACCGAACATCAGCGCCCAGCCGGGATTGCCGTTGACCACCTCGACCGCGGCCCAGCCGAGGCTGACCCCGACCACCGCGAGGCGCACCCAGAGCGGCCGGTAGACCGGGTGGGAGAAGTCGAGGAAGCCGGGCTTCGGGGTCCCCTTCGGCCGCGGTGCCTTCGGGTCGGGTGTGGTCATCACTGAACCTCCTGTGCCGCGGCGGATCCGCGGCCTTTGCCTGTGCCGCCGGGCCTCAGGCCGGCGCCGCCGTGCCGCGCTCCGCCACCCGGTCGAGCCCCGCCGCGCGCGCCATCCGGCGCAGCGCCTCGAAGCCCATCTTCTGGTAATGATAGGGCTCGCGCACCGCGCTGTCCTGCTCGGCCTCGATCACCAGCCAGCCCTGATAGCCGGCATCGGCCGCGATCTTCAGCACCGGCTCGAAATCGACGCAGCCTTCCGGGTCGCCGGGCACGGTGAAGGCGCCCCGGCGCACCCCTTCCAGGAACGAGAGGCCCTGCGCGCGGACCTCGGCCATCACCGCGGGGCGGATGTTCTTGGCATGGATATGGCTCACCCGGTCCATGTACCGGCGCGCCACCTCGGCCGGGTCGGCACCGCCGAAGGTGCAATGCCCGGTGTCCAGCAGCAGCCGTGTATGGGGCCCGGCCATCGCCATGAAGCGGTCGATGTCGGCGGCGCTTTCGATGATCGTGCCCATGTGGTGGTGATAGCCCATCTTAACCCCCTCGCCGGTGGCGAAGGCCGAGAGCGCCTCGTAGCCGGTCGAGAAGCGGTCCCATTCGGCGTCGGTCATCACCGGTCGGTCGTTGACCGCCACATGGTCGTTGCCATGCACCGTGTTCGAGCATTCGCAGGCGTTGATGTGGTCGCCCCCCGCCGCCCTGGTGAAGTCGATCCAGGCCTTCAGGCGGGCTTTCTCGGTCTCGAGGTCATTGACCAGCAGGTTGGTCGAGAACCAGCCGGCGGCGAAGCGCAGGCCGTAGGAGCCCAGCACCGCCTTCAGCGCCGCGCCCTCGTCGGGCATCTTGTGGCCCTTCTCGATGCCGTCGAAGCCGATCCGGCGACAATCCGACAGGCAGTCATCCAGGCTCAGGTGGTCGCCGATCGACCAGTCGTCGTCGTTCGACCAGGCGATGGGGTTGGTTCCGTAGAGGATCATGGATCCCTCCTGCCTTCTTCTTGGCGAAAATACTCTCGTGGGGGTGAGCCCAAGACCGCCACCGGCCCGAGGCCTTGGGCGAACGGGCCGCCACCGGTCCGAGGCCCTGGGCGAACCGAGGGGTCCGAGGCCCCTCCGGCCTTGCCGCCCGGAAC
>JBGAOK010000117.1:0-9237 GCA_044221805.1 Meridianimarinicoccus sp. | reverse complement strand
GCGCCGAGGCCCGGAGGACAAGGGGGGACGGGTCGCTTCCCTGATCTGCGTCACGCCGTGGTCGATCGAATCGCGGAAGACCGCCACTCTCGGTGCATTGATGCAATCGGGGGTTTTTGTGAGCATGACGAATAGTGCAGCTTCGACCGGGCGGCTTTGGCCGACAGCGGTCGGGATCGCGGCCGCGAGCCTTCTGGCGGCGGCGCCTGCCCGGGCACAGTGGGGTTACGCTGAGTATGGTGACGAGATCTTTCAGGCGCCATCGGCGTATGCCGTAGTCGGCGAGGGCGTGTCTCTTTCGCTCCTTAGTGGGAGCGACGGTCCGCTTCTCGTCCTCGACACGGATCTTTCCCCGGTAGAGGCCGACAACGCTGCGTCAATGCTGGTCCTCAGAATCGACCGCCGACGGTTCAACGTCCCGGTCACTTATGTTCCGTCCGAGCGGTTGGCGTATGGCAGACCCGGGGCGGATCTGCTCTCGGCGCTCATGTCCGGCAGCACCGGCACGCTACGATCAAACGAGCTCGGGCGCTACGGCTTTGGCCTTGAAGGCTCGTCGGCCAGCATCCGCCAGGCGTTGGCGCCGTGCGTCGCCATGGCCCCGGCGCCGGTCCAGGGCACGGCACGGGTGGCCAGCCGCGACAGCCTCGACGGCCTGCGCGCGCTGCTCGTGGCAAAGCTCATGCCGGACTGTTCGAAGATGGGCGGTCAGCGTATCGCCTTCGAGCCGCAGGCGTTCCGGGTCGAGGGTGGGCAAGTGACCGTCGACTACCACCACATCACCTGTCCCGGCGCCATGGGTGTCCTCGCCGAACTCGGAGCGGGGAACTGCGGGGCGGCGCAATGTCTTCAGGAGGTCTATGCGCCGGTCGGGGATGGCTACGCGCTGGTGCGCTCCTACTGGCAGTAGCCGCTGTGGGGCATCCGCAACAAAATGGCCTGCCGGAACACCGGCAGGCCATCAATCCGCGCGCCGGATAAGCCCGGCCGAGGTCGGATGCCTCAGAAGCCGAGGCCCTCGTACTTCTTCTTGAACTTCGACACGCGGCCGCCGGTGTCCATCAGCTTGGCGCTGCCGCCGGTCCAGGCCGGGTGCGACAGCGGGTCGATGTCCAGCGCCAGGGTGTCGCCTTCCTTGCCGTAGGTCGACTGCATGCGGATGATGGTGCCGTCCGTCATCCGGACGTCGATCGGGTGGTAGTCGGGGTGGATGCCCTTTTTCATCTCGACGCTCCTCAGGCGGTGACGGCGGCCGCGGGGGCCTTCGCCTTGTAGTTGGTTTTCTCGGCGATCCGGGCCGACTTGCCGCTGCGGCTGCGCAGGAAGTACAGCTTGGCGCGGCGCACGTCGCCGCGGCGGACCACGGTGATGCTGTCGATGTTGGTCGAGTGGAGCGGGAACACGCGCTCGACACCCTCGCCGAACGAAATCTTGCGGACCGTAAAGCTGCCGGCAATGCCCGCGCCGTTGCGACGGCTGATGCAGATGCCTTCGTAGTTCTGCACGCGCGTGCGTGTGCCTTCGGTCACCTTGTAGCCGACACGGATCGTGTCGCCGGCCTTGAAGTCCGGAATGTCCTTCCCGAGAGCGGCGACTTGCTCGGCTTCCAGTTGTGCGATCAGATCCATCGCAGTCATCCTTGTTGTGGCGCGGTTGGTCCCGCGACGTGAATCGCCCTCAGAGCTCTCGGTCCCCGTCCGGGTCCCTACCGTGCTGGGCACAGTAAGCCCGCCAGAGATCAGGGCGGCGTTGCCGTGTCAGCCTTTCGGCTTCGGCCTGTCGCCAGGAACGGATATGGCCGTGGTGCCCCGACAGGAGAATGTCGGGAACCCTACGGCCGCCCCAGTCGACAGGTTTCGTGTACTGCGGGTGTTCCAGCAGACCGGCCGAGAAGGATTCCTCCTCCACCGACGCCTGATTCCCGAGCACGCGGGGTATAAGACGGACGGTCGCATCGATCAAGGCTTGCGCGGCGATCTCGCCCCCGGTGAGGACGAAATCTCCCATCGAGACCTCGAGAATCCCGTGCGCGTCGATCACCCGCTGGTCGATGCCCTCGAACCGGCCGCAGATCAGGGTCATGCCCTTGGCCTGGGACAGGGTCCGCGCCATGGATTGCCGGAACGGCACGCCGCGCGGCGACATCACCATCACCGGCCAGAGGCCGCGGTCCCGGGGCGTGCCCTCGGCGGCATGGCGGATCGCCTTGTCGAGGATGTCGGCGCGCAGGACCATGCCGGCGCCGCCGCCCGCGGGGGTGTCGTCGACATTGCGGTGGCGGCCCTCGCCGAACTGGCGCAGGTCGATGGCGTCGAGCTGCCACAGCCCTTCCTGAAGGGCCTTGCCGGTAAGCGAGGCGCCAAGGACGCCGGGAAAGACCTCGGGGAACAGGGTGATGACCCTTGCCCGCCAGACCCCGGCCAGATCCGGCGTGTCGGTCATCAGCTCGCGCGGGCGCAGGGTCGGGCGCACCGCAATGCGACCGTGCGACCGGCCGGAGCCGCCCGGCGCGGGGGTACCGGTGGGTCTGTCGGGTCCGCTCATCGGTCATCCTCCGCGCCGGGTTTGCCCGCCGGGTCAGGCAGCAGGCCCTCGGGCGGATCGGCGATCAGCACGCCCCGGGTCAGATCGACGGTCGGCACCACCGCCAGGGTGAAGGGCAGCAGCGCCCCGTCGCCAAGCCCGGGTCCCTGCACCTCGAGCAGGTCCCCGGCGCCGTGGTTCAGCACGGCCGATACCTTGCCCAGGCGCCGTCCGCCGGTGTCCAGTACCGACAGCCCGATCAGGTCGGCATGGTAGAATTCGTCGTCGGGCAGCGCCGGCAGCCGGTCCCGCGGCGCATAGAGCCTTGTGCCGCGCAGCGCGTCGGCGGCTTCCTTGCTGGCGATGCCGCCAAGCCGCGCGGTCAGCCCGTTCGCGATCTGCCCGGTCAGCCGCACGCTGAACTGCCGGGCGCCGTCCTCGGTCTGCAACGGTGCATACTCGGCGATGGCGGCCGGATCGGCGCAGAAGCTCTTCAGCCGGACCTCGCCCTTCACGCCATAGGCGCCGGCGATGGCGCCGACGCAGACCAGCGCGGTTTCCGCGTCCCGGCTCATCGTTCGGGTCTCATCGGGCCGGCCCGAGGCAGAAGCCGCGCGGATCGGCCGAGCCGCCGGCGTTCAGGCAGCGTTCGACGGCGGTCACGCGCTCGTATTCGGCGCCGAGCCAGAGGCCGGCGGCAAGAAAGCAGAAATAGAGGAAGAGGCGGATCACGACGGCCCCCGATGGTTCGCCTGTCAGGATGAAGGCGGTTTCCGCCACCCGCGGATGCGGAGGGCGGCAGCAGCGTCCCCGCTTGCGGGGTGGTGCGGCGCCGGATCGCCAGGGCCCGCCGGCCGGGCCGGCGGAGACGATCCGGTGCGGGTGGGGGCTCACTCGGCCGCGGTTTCCTCGGCGGCCTTGGCGGCGCGTTCCTTGGCGCGCTCCAGGGCTTTCTTGCCGGGCTCGCCCTTCTTCAGGTTGGCGCGGTCCTTCTTGGCGATGACGCCGGCGTTCTCGAGCATCCGGCTGACCCGGTCGGTCGGCTCGGCGCCCTGGCCCAGCCAGTACTGGACGCGCTCGACATTCATGGTGATGCGCTGTTCGTTGTCCTTCGCCAGCAGCGGGTTGTAGGTGCCGAGGCGTTCGATGTAGCGGCCGTCGCGGGGGGCGCGGCTGTCCGAGGCGACGATGCGGTACATCGGGCGCTTCTTGGAGCCGCCGCGGGCGAGACGAAGTTTCATGGCCATCGTGATGTTCTCCTTTGAATGGCAGGGCGGGGCGCTCAGGCCCCGTCGGTCTGGTGCAGCTTGTGGTGCTGGATCACTTCCTGAATGATGAAGTTCAGGAATTTCTTCGCAAATTCCGGGTCGAGGTCGGCCGCGCGGGCGAGCTCCTCAAGCCGGGCGATCTGTTCGGCCTCGCGGGCGGGGTCCGAGGCGGGCAGGCCGTGGGCGGCCTTCAGCCGGCCGACGGACTGGGTGTGCTTGAAGCGCTCGCCCAGCGTGTAGACGAGGATCGCGTCCAGCCGGTCGATCGAGGCGCGATGCTCGCTCAGCAGGCTGGCGGCGCGGGCGACGGCGTCGGTCATCGGCGGGCTCCGACGGTCAGGAATTTGGCAATCGCACCGTTTGCACGGTTTCGTTCGCGGATCGTTCCGGCCGCAGCGGCGGCGCCGGCTGCCGCCGGCAGGGGGAGGCTCCCGCCCGTCCGCACCGCTGGCGCGGCGCGGCCGGTTGGGCCGGGCGCGCCTTCGGCGCGCGAAGGAAGGATCCCGCCCGGCAGCGACCGGATGCCGGCGCCGGTCCCGGCGCGCCGGTCCGCGGCCGGGGAGGCGAGCCGGCGCGCGGCCCTGAGCCGGACCCGGTGCGCCCGCCGTCCGCGATTCGCGCGGCGGCGCCGGCGGCGAGGAGCGGCAGCAGGGTGCGGGCATGGCCGAGCAGCACGGGCAGGTCGCCGAGGGGGATCATGCGGAGGCCCCCGCGGTCGGGCAGCGCAGATGGATCATTTCTTCTTCCCGAAGCCCGACAGGCCCGGCGGCAGCTGGGCGCCGCCCAGACCCGGCAGGCCACCGCCCAGACCACCGCCCAGACCGCCGCCCAGACCGCCGCCCAGTCCGGGCATGGCGCCGAGCTTCTGCTGGGCCGCGGCCATGTCGGATTCCGACGGCATCTTGCCGCCCATCAGGCCGCGCAGGCTTTTCAGCATGCCGGCCTTCCCCATCTTGCCGACCTTCTTCATCATGTCGGCCATCTGGCGGTGCTGCTTCAGCAGCCGGTTCAGTTCGGCCACGTCCTGCCCGGCGCCGGCGGCAATGCGCTTCTTGCGGCTGGCCTGCAGAATCTGCGGGTTGGCCCGTTCGGTCTTGGTCATCGACTGGATCAGCGCGATCTGGTGGCGGATGATGCGGTCGTCGAGCCCGGCGGCCTCGACCTGCTTCTTCATCTTGGCCATGCCGGGCATCATGCCCATGACGCCTTCCATGCCGCCCATCCGGAGCATCTGCTCGAGCTGGGACTTCAGGTCGTTCATGTTGAACTGACCCTTCTGGAAGCGCTTCATCATCCGCTCGGCCTGTTCGGCCTCGAGGGTGGACTGGGCCTTCTCGACCAGCGCGACGATGTCGCCCATGCCGAGGATCCGGCCGGCGATGCGGTCGGCCTGGAATTCCTCGAGCGCTTCCATCTTCTCGCCGAGGCCGACGAAGCGGATCGGCTTGCCGGTGATCGCGCGCATGCTGAGCGCGGCACCGCCGCGGCCGTCGCCGTCCATCCGGGTCAGCACCACGCCCGAGACGCCGACCTTGGCGTCGAATTCCTGGGCGACGTTCACCGCGTCCTGGCCGGTCAGGCCGTCGACCACGAGGAGCGTCTCGCGCGGGGTCGCCACGTCGCGGACCCGGGCGACCTGGTCCATCAGTTCCTGGTCGATGTGGAGCCGGCCGGCGGTGTCGAGCAGGTAAACGTCATAGCCACCCAGCATCGCGGTCTGCTTGGCGCGGCGGGCGATCTGCACCGCATCCTCGCCCTTCACGATGGGCAGGGTGTCGACGCCGATCTGGGCGCCGAGGATCGCCAGCTGTTCCATCGCCGCGGGGCGGTTGGTGTCGAGCGAGGCCATCAGGATGCGCTTGCCGTGGCGTTCCTTCAGCCGCTTGGCGAGCTTCGCGGTGGTGGTGGTCTTGCCCGAGCCCTGCAGGCCGACCATCAGGATCGGCGCCGGCGGGTTGTCGATCTTCAGCGTGCCCGGATCGCCGCCGTCGCCGGCGAGGACATGGACCAGTTCGTCATGGACGATCTTGACCACCTGCTGGCCGGGGGTGATCGAGCGGGTGACCGCCTGTCCGGTCGCCTTCTTCTCGACCGCCTTGACGAAGTCGCGCACCACCGGAAGCGACACGTCGGCTTCCAGAAGCGCGACGCGGACTTCGCGCATCGCGGTGCGCACGTCGTCCTCGCTCAGCGCGCCCTGGCGGGTGAGCCGGTCGAAGACGCCACCAAGGCGTTCTGACAGGTTCTCGAACATCGTTCGGCCTCCTTGGCCCGTGCGGCGGTCAGCCCATGCCCAAAGCAAGGCGACATCCGCGGGCGAAACTCGCTGGCGGATGGCGATCCTGCACGGGCACAGGACCGGACGACTCGAGAGTGTCCGGAAGTTGGCCGAGGTGATGCCCGCATGGGCGCGGGATGTCAAGGCGTGCAAGCCCGGGAGCCGTCGAGCCCGCGGGCCCGACCATACCGCGGTTCCTGACCTGCCTGTCGCACAGGCGGGAAGACTTGCGTCCCGGTTTGACATCACTATGCAACCTGAGGTTTCGCATGACCCCCTGACGGGACGTCGCCGGGCCGGTCCGCAGGGTACGGGCAGCCGGAGGACTCCGCCGACTCTCCCATTGCGTGTGGGATGGTGACATTTTTGCACACCCCCACGACCATTGTGCCTTGCACGACGTCCGCAACTGCGATGAAGTGCACGCAGAAGATTGAATGTTTGCGCGGATTTCTTATATCTCGTCTGGATCTAGAGGGCCCACCGGATCCGGCCAAGGGCCGGGTGAGCGGGCGGAAGAGGCGGCAGGGATGCCGCCGAGGCGGGTCAGGAGTTCCCCTGAGAGGGTGATTTCGGACCGGATGGAACCTTCGGCTGTGTGCCGGAGTTGTTGGGTGGGAGGCTGGAATTTTACCCGGCCGGCCATGGATGGTGCCCTGACAGGCGGCCATCGGAGTGTTTGCGAGTTCTCCAACGACAAATCGCGGCGATGGCGCATGCACGGCGCTTTCGTCTTACGTCCAGCGTCCCGACGTCCGTTGCCGCGGACCCGGGGCCACTACCCGAGGATCCGTTCCATGTTCGCTACCTCGCCTTCCATTGTGACCCGGACCCAGCGGATGCTGGTGGCGGGACCGATCACGTTGGATCTGAAGCTGCGCAAGGCCTTCGTGGGGGCGCAGCGGGTGCCGCTGACTGCGCGCGAATTCGATGTGCTGGAGCTTCTGGTCCAATCTCGGGGAGTCGTGATGCCGAAGCAGGCGATGCTCGAGCAGCTTTACGGCACCGCCGAGGTGCCGGACCGGAAGATCATCGATGTGTTCGTCTGCAAGATCCGGCGCAAGCTGCGGGATGCGACGGGCGGGAACGGGGTGATCGATACCGTCTGGGGGCGTGGCTACATCGTGCGCCAGGAGGGCCGGGTCCTGCAGCGCAGGAGCGCAAGTGTCGGCGAGCGCCGCCAGGCAGCGGCCGGCTAGGCCGGGGGGTCGGACATTTCCCGGTTGTCAGGGGGCAACATGGGCAATCTGCGGGCAATGTCCGGTCGGATCGCGCGGCCGTGACCGCTGCGGCGCGTGGATGACTTGAGCCGGGTCGCCCCGTGGGTTAACGGAGGGTATTGTTCATCCACGCACATCCGGCATGTCCATCGAAGCCTGGGACGAGATCCGTACCGCTTATCACGTCGCGCGTGCCGGAACCGTGTCCGGGGCGGCCATTGTGCTGGGCGTGCACCATGCCACGGTGATCCGGCACATCGACGCGCTTGAGGCCCGGCTGGGCACCAAGCTGTTCCAGCGCCACGCCCGCGGCTATACCCCGACCGAGGCCGGCGCGGACCTGTTGCAGGTGGCGCAGGCCACCGACGATCAGTTCACCCAGCTGGTGGGGCGTTTGCGCGGACGCGGGGAAGGAGTGACCGGCGAGCTGGTGGTCACCAGCCTGGGCGCCTTCTCGCCGCTGCTGGTGCCGGCGCTGGCGCGGTTCCAGCTGGCCCATCCCGAGGTGGTGACCCGGTTCCTGACCGGCGAGCGGCTGTTCCGGCTGGAATACGGCGAGGCCCATGTGGCGATCCGGGCCGGCAACGCCCCGGACCAGCCCGACAACGTGGTGCAGCGGCTGGGCCGCAACGCCACCGCGCTGTTCGCGGCGCCGAGCTATCTGGAGCGCTATGGCCACCCGCATCTGGAGGGCGATCTGTCGGCGCATGTCTTCGTCGGGCCGGACGACCCGGAAAGCCGGGCCCCGGCATTCCGCTGGATGCACGAGAATATCCGGCGCGAACAGGTCGTGTTCCGCTCGGGCGACGGCCGGGCGCTGAAATACGCGGTGCTGGAAGGCGTCGGGCTGGGCTTTCTTGCATTGTGGGATGCGGCCGGGCATCCCGAGCTGGTGCAGGTCTGCGGCACCCGGGATGAATGGTCGGTGCCGTTGTGGCTCGTCACCCATGTGGACCTGCACCGGACCGCAAAGGTCCAGGCCTTCCTGCGCCATATCAAGGACGAGGCCACGGGCTGGTCCTAGGCGCGCTGGCGGAAAGCGGATCGGAAGGCGGGCTCAGGTCTCGGGGTCGCCATCCGGCCCGGCAGCCGCATCCGTGGTGTCGATCTCGTGCAGTTCGGGCGCCGGCTCGGCCAGCTCGCGGGCGAGGAAGCGTTCCAGCGCGTCGAGGTCCACCGGGTCGAACTGGCCGAAGCCCTGCATCCAGACGCTGGCGGCGCGGAGCGCGTCGGGGTCGAGCTTGCACCATTTCACCCGGCCGCGCTTTTCCTGCCGGATCAGGCCGGCCCGGGTCAGGATGACCAGATGCTTCGAGATCCCCGCCAGCGACATCCGGAACGGCTCGGCCACGTCGGTGACGGCCATGTCGTCCTCGAGCAGCATGGCGAGGATGGCCCGCCGGGTCGGGTCGGCCAGCGCGGCGAAGACTATGTCGAGGTCATCCTCCATCCCCGTCGCCTAGGCGCGGCGGGACGCCGGGTCAACCGGGGTTATTGCGGGCTGTCCTGCAGCGGGCCGAGCATCTCGGCCTCGATCGTCAGGGTGACCTCGTCGCCGATGCCGAAGGTCTCGCCGGGCGGCGGGACGAAGAAGCCCATGCCGAACTCGGACCGCCGGAACGTGCCGCTGGCCGAGAAGCCGATCCGCGCGCGCGGCTCCAGCGGGTGGCTGGCATAGCCGCCGTTGTAGCGGGCCTGAAGGGTCAGCGGTCCCGAGACGCCGTGGAAGTTCAGCGTGCCGGTGATCGTGGCCGTGTCCGGGCCGGTCGGATCGACACGGTCGGACACGAAGGTCGCCTCGGGATGGGCGCCGGCATCGAACCATTCCGGGCCGAGCAGGGTGGCCAGAAAGCCTTCGGGCGGGTTCGGCACCTGCAGCGAGGCCAGCCGCACCGTGGCGCTGAGCTGTGCCGCCTCGGGCCGTTGCGGGTCGAGGGTCAGCGCGATC
>JBGAOK010000116.1:0-10277 GCA_044221805.1 Meridianimarinicoccus sp. | reverse complement strand
GGCAAATTCCCGTGAACCTGAACGCGGATTCGGCGGAAGCCGGCCGGCGTCCGGCCGGTGGCGCGGCGCCGCGCCGCTGGCGCAGGGCCGGCCAAGAGCCTAGCCTGAAGCGGATCCTCCCGCACAGGGCCAACGCCATGTTCTCCATCGAGCACGACTTCGACTCCACCGTCATCACCCTTGTCGACGACAGCGCCCGGGCCCTGTCCGAGGACATCACCGTCTGCGCCTTCGAGGATTGCGTAACGGTCGAGCAGTTCGACCCCCGCCGCGAGGACGTGATCCGAATCACCTTCACGCTGGATCAGGTCCGCGACCTTGCCGCCGCGCTGAACCTGCCCGAAGGCGTCTATCGGGTCCGCCCGGTCAAGACCCCCGGCTGACCGCCGCGCCCGGCGCGTCCGGGGGCGGAACCCGGGTCAGCTCAGGCGGAACACCTTGTCCCGGCTCTTGCCGCCGCGGATCAGGTCGAGCCGGGTCTTCGCCACGCCCAGATGCTTGGCCAGCAGCGCCCGGACCGCCTCGTTAGCCTTGCCGTCCTCGGGCGGGACGGTGACATGGACCCGGAAGCCCGGCCCGTCGGGCACGATCTTCTCGCGCGACGCCTTGGGGGTCACCCGGACGGCGATCTCGGTGCCCGAAGGCAAGGGCGGGGTGTCGCGTCCTGTCATGATCCTGCTCAGGTTCCGGCGCATCTTCGCCCGCGCGGCGCCCGGCGCAAGCCCTGACGCCGGCCCTGCCGGGTCGTCAGGGTGCCGGTACGGGTTGAACTTGGCCGGCCGATGCCACAGATCGACAGGCGTAGCGTTTGCCGAGGGCCGAGATGACCGAACCGAACCCAGCCGTGCTGGACTTCCTGCTGACAAGGCGTTCGCGCCCCGCCCCGACGCTGGTCGCGCCCTGGCCGGGGCAGGCCGAGATCGAGACGATCCTGACCGCGGCGGCCCGCACGCCCGACCACGGCAAGCTGGAGCCCTGGCGCTTCATCGTGCTGGGCCGGCCCGCGCTGGCCCGGCTTTCGGCGCTGGTGAGCGAGATCGGCACCGCGCGGGACCGGGAATCGGCCGACATCGCCAAGCTGGCCGAGACCTATGCCCGGTCCGGCTGCGCCGTGGTGGTGGTGGAATCGCCGAAACCCTCGCCGAAGATCCCGCCGGTGGAGCAGACCTATTCCACCGGGGCGGTCTGTCTTGCCCTGCTGAACGCGGCGCTGGCCTCGGGCTGGGGCGCGAACTGGCTGACCGGCTGGGCGGCTTATGACCGCGAGTTCCTGTCCCGCGGCCTGGGCCTGGACGAGCACGAGCGCATGGCCGGGATCATCCACATCGGCACCGCGACCGCCGTGCCGCCCGACCGGCCGCGGCCCGACCTCTCCGCCATCACCACTTGGGTGGACGCATGATCCTCGACGATTTCCGCAAGGCCCTTGGCAGCTGGGCGACCCGCGCTTCCGCAGGGTGCTGCTGCTGGGGCTGGGGCTGACCATCGCGCTGCTGGTGGCGCTGTCGATCGCCGCCGGCTGGCTGGTGGGCTGGCTGGTGCCCGATACCCTGAGCCTGCCCTGGATCGGGCAGGTCGGCTTCCTCGACCCGCTGGCCTCGGGCCTGTCGGTGGTGGCGGTGCTGGGCCTGTCGGTGTTCCTGATGGTGCCGGTCGCCTCGGCCTTCACCGGGCTGTTCCTCGACGACGTGGCCGATGCGGTCGAGGACGATACCCTGGTCTCGCCCCGGCGCCGAACGTCCGTTCCTGAGCGGCGTTGCCAAATTCGCTGCGCTTTCTGGGGGTGGTGCTGGCGGCCAACATCCTTGCCTTCGCGCTTTACCTGCTGTTGCCGCCGCTGGCGCCGGTGATCTTCTGGGGGCTGAACGGCTTCCTGCTGGGGCGGGAATACTTCCAGCTGGTCGCGGTGCGCCGGATGACCGAGGCCGAGGCGAGGCAGCTCCGCCGCCGCCATGGCGGGCAGATCTGGCTGGCCGGTGCCCTGATGGCGATTCCGCTGACGATCCCGGTGGTCAACTCGTCGGTGCCAATCACAGGCGCGGCGACCTTCACCCACCTGTTCCACCGCGTGGCCGGCACGCGCGCTGAGCGCAGGCTGACGCCGGTCAGCGCGAAGTTCCCGCTTCCGACGGCGATGCCCATCCGGTTCATCACGTCGATGTCCCGGACGGTGATCGCGCCGGTCAGGTCACCGCGGCGATCACCCCCAGGCCAAGCGCCCACCAGGTGGTGATCCGCATCTTCCGGCCGATCTGCGGATCGGCCGGCGCCGAGGAATGGGTGCCCGGCACCACCTCGCCGGCCTCGCCCTGGGTCTTCAGGCGCAGCGGAAGCACGACGAAGAACACCATGAACCAGACCACGGCGAACAGGACGATGCCCGAGACGATGTCCATCGCCCGACGCCCCCGCTCTCAGACCTGTTCCAGCTCGACCAGGCAGCCGTTGAAGTCCTTCGGATGCAGGAACAGCACCGGCTTGCCATGGGCGCCGATCTTCGGCTCGCCCGAGCCGAGGACCCGGGCGCCCTTTGCCTTCAGGTGGTCGCGGGCGGCAAGGATGTCGTCGACCTCATAGCAGACGTGGTGGATCCCGCCCGACGGATTCTTTTCGAGGAAGCCCTTGATCGGGCTGTCGGCGCCCAGCGGATACAGCAGTTCGATCTTGGTGTTCGGCAGTTCGATGAACACCACGGTGACGCCGTGGTCGGGTTCGTCCTGCGGCGCGCCGACCTTGGCACCCAGTGCCTCGCGGTACTGGGCCGACGCCGCGTCAAGGTCGGGAACGGCAATGGCGACGTGATTCAGGCGGCCGATCATGGCGGGTTTTCTCCGTAAGGGGCATGGGCATCGGAACTGGCACAGCTTATCCCGTCCGTGACGGGTGGGCGCAAAGCGGTCCGCCGCCGCAGTCTGCGCACCAGTCTTAACCGGCGATTCACCCAAGGCCACTCAAATAAGCCCGAGAAACGGCCAAGGGCGGAGGACGCGATGACCAATCCGGTGGAGGAACTGCCGCGGCGGCTGGTACCGACGCCGATGCGCCCGCTTCTGGGCCTGACCGTGCTGGTGGTCGAGGACAGCCGCTTCGCGTCCGAGGCGCTGCGGCTGATGTGCCTGCACAGCGGCGCGCGGCTGAGGCGAGCGGATTGCCTTGCCTCGGCCCGGCGGCACCTGGGCGCCTACCTGCCCTCTGTCACGCTGGTCGACCTGATGCTGCCCGACGGGTCCGGCGCCGACCTGATCCGGGATCTGGTGGCGCGGGAGTCGATCGCGCCGGTGATCGCCACCAGCGGCCTGAGCGAAGGCGAGGCCGTGGCCCGTGCCGCCGGGGCGCAGGGCTTCCTGGCCAAGCCGGTTGCCAGCCTCGCGCTGTTCCAGCAGACCATCCTGCAGGCCTTGCCGCCCGAGGCGCGGCCGCGCGGGCCGCGGGCCACCCCCTTCGGCTGCCCGGCGCCCGACCGGATCGCCCTGCGCGACGACCTCGCCCATGCCCGCCAGCTGATCGAGGACGGCCCCGAGCCGGGCACGCTGGCCTATCTGGCCGGGTTTCTGGAAGGTCTCGGCCGCGCCGCCAGCGACCGCGAGCTCTGCGAGGCCGGGCGCGACCTGGCCCGGACGCTGCCGACCGGCTCGGGCGACGCCGTCGAACGGCTGACCCAGCTGCTGTCGGCCCGGCTGGCCGAAGCGGGCGGACTCGACCGGCTGATCCCCGGCCGCTGACCCGGTTGCCGTCGGCCCGGCCGCGACGGCGCCTGACCCGCGCGCACCTGCCCGGCGTCCGCCCTACTTCCGCCCGCCAGCTGCCGCGGCACCGACCCCCGGGCCGCGCAGTCCCTGTGACGCTGCTACGCCACTGCCCCCCGGACCGCGCCTCCCCGGTCCCGCAGCCGCGCAGCCGGATCCGGAACGTTCGGCCGGTTTGCCCTTCGCTCCGCGCTGCTCTAGGGTCCGGCCAATGCCCGACCCCGAGGGAGAGACCCATGGCCGTCAGCACCCCGATCTGCGATTTCGGCTGGAAGGCCCCCGACTTCCGCCTGCCGGCCACCGATGGCCGGACCCTTGCCCTGGCCGACATCCGCGGGCCGAAGGGCACGCTGATCATGTTCATCTGCAACCACTGCCCCTATGTGCTGGCGGTGCTGGACCGCATCGTGCGCGATGCGCGTGACCTTGCGGCCGAAGGGATCGGCATCGCCGCGATCTGCGCGAACGACGCCGAGAGCTACCCGGACGACAGTTTCCCGAACATGGCGCGGATGGCCGAGCGGCACCGCTTCCCCTTCCCCTACCTCCATGACCCGGACCAGTCGGTCGCCCGCGCCTATGACGCCGTCTGCACCCCGGATTTCTTCGGCTTCGACGCCGATCTCGGGCTGCAGTACCGCGGCCGTCTCGACGCCTCGCGCAAGGAGACCGGCCCGGCCGACCTGCGCCGCGACCTCTACGAGGCGATGATGCTGGTGGCCCGGACCGGCCACGGCCCGGCCGAACAGGTCCCGTCGATGGGCTGCTCGATCAAGTGGAAAGCGGCATGAAGGCGGTCGTCTTCGATCTGGACGGCACGCTGATCGACAGCGCGCCCGACCTGCACGCAGCTGCCGAGGCGATGCTGGCCGAGACCGGCCTGCCGACGGTGACCCTGGCCCAGACCCGCGCCTTCATCGGCAACGGAGTGCCGAAACTGGTGGAACGGATCATGGTCGCAACCGGCGCGGCGCCGGGGCGCCATGGCGAGATGGTCACGCTGTTCCTGCGCCACTACAACGCCGCCCCGGCGCGGCTGACGGTGCTCTATCCCGGGGTGATGGCGGCCCTTGACCGGCTGGCGGCCGAGGGCCACGTGCTGGGGCTCTGCACCAACAAGCCCGAGGCGGCGACCCGGATCATCCTGGATGCCTTCGACCTCAGCCGCCGTCTGGGCGCGGTGGTCTGCGGCGACACCCTGCCGGTGCGCAAGCCCGACCCGGCGCCCCTGCGACTGGCCTTCGACCAGCTCGGGCGGGCCGGCGGGCTCTATGTGGGCGACAGTGAGGTCGACAGCCAGACCGCCGCCGCGCTCGGCCTGCCCTTCGCGCTCTATTCGCAGGGCTACAGAAAAAAGGCGGTGGAGGAGATCCCCCACCGCTTCGTGTTCGACCATTTCGACGATCTGGCGGCGGGGGCAGCCCGCGCCGCCTGACGCGGATCAGGCGTGGCTGCGCAGGAAGGCGACGAGGGCGGCGGTGGAGCCGTCCTTGCCTTCGGTGCCGGCCTTGCCTTCCACCACCGGACCCAGCGCGGTGGCCAGCTCCTTGCCCAGCTCGACGCCCCACTGGTCGAAGCTGTTGATGCCGAGGATCACGCCCTCGACAAACACCCGGTGCTCGTAAAGCGCCACGATCATGCCCAGCACTTCCGGGGTCAGCATCGGATAGGCCAGCGTGGTCGAGGGCCGGTTGCCCGGGAAGACCCGGTGTCGCGCCTGGCGTTCCAGTTCCGCCCCGCTCAGCCCCTTGGCCGCCATCATGTCGCGCGCCACCTCGAGCGAGCGGCCGCGCAGCAGCGCCTCCGACTGGGCCAGGCAGTTCGCCACCAGAAGCCGGTGATGGTGGACCAGATCGGGCTCGTGCCCCTTCGCCGCCACCAGGAACTCGCAGGGCACGATGCCGGTGCCCTGATGGATCAGCTGGTAGAAGGCGTGCTGGCCATTGGTGCCGGGTTCGCCCCAGACGATCGGGCCCGAGACCCGCGGCAGGTCGGTGCCGTCGATGGCCACCCGCTTGCCGTTCGATTCCATCTCGAGTTGCTGCAGATAGGCCGGCAGCCGGCTCAGCCGCTGGTCATAGGGCAACACCGCCCGGGACGGGTAGCCGCAGATCTGGTGATGCCAGATGCCGACCAGCGCCAGCAGCACCGGCAGGTTCTCGCGCAGCGGTGCGGACCGGAAATGCGCGTCCATCGCCGCACCGCCGGCGAGGAAGCGGGCGAAGTTCTCGGGCCCGACGGCGATCATCAGCGACAGGCCAATCGGTCCCCACATGGAATAGCGCCCGCCGACCCAGTCGGCGAAGCCGAACACCCGTTCGTCGGCGATGCCATAGGCGCCGGTCTTTTCCCGCGCCGTCGAGACCGCGGCGAACTGCGCCGCGGGATCGGCAACCTTCGCCGCCATCCAGAGCTTGGCGGTGTCGGCGTTGGTCATCGTCTCGATCGTGGTGAATGTTTTCGAGGCGACGATCACCAGCGTCGTCGCCGGGTCGAGCTTCGCCAGCGTCTCGGCGATCTGCGCGCCGTCGACATTCGAGACGAAATGGGTGCGCGGCCCGTCGGCATAGGGCGAGAGCGCGATCGCCGCCATCGCCGGGCCAAGGTCCGACCCGCCGATGCCGATGTTGACCACATCGGTGATCCGGCCGCCCTGGCCCTGGAAGGTGCCCGAGCGCACCGCGTCGGCGAATTCGGCCATCCGCACATAGGTCGCGCGCACCTCGGGCATCACGTCCACGCCGCCCACGACGACCGTGCCGTCGAGATTGCGCAGCGCCGTGTGCAGCACCGCGCGGCCTTCGGTCTCGTTGATCGGAACGCCCGAGAACATCGCCTCGCGCCGCCCGGCCACGTCGGCGCCTTCCGCCAGCGCGACCAGAAGCTCCATCCCGTCATCATCGATGTTGGTCTTGGAGAAGTCGAACACGAGATCGCCCAGCCGCGCGCTGTAGCGCGCTACCCGGTCGCCCGTTTCGAACAGAGACAGGATCGGGCGGCCATCCACCTTGGCATGGTGGCTTTCAAGAAGTTTCCAACGCGACGACATGGTACCTACTCCGCCCAATGTACGGTTGCAGTCTTGAGGACAAGGCAGACCGGCGCCCGTTCCGGGTCGTCGATCGCCGCCGCCTCCTCGACCACGCGGCGCTTGTCGGCACCGGTGATCACGATGTGGGTCGCCAGGGCGCCCTTGAGCACTGGCGCCGTCAGGGTCACCCGGGGTTCGGGTGCGCCCGGCGCGCGCAGCGCCATCAGCGGCGGCGCCTGGTCGGACAGGGCGTCAAGCAGCCGGTCGGCGCCCGGGAAGATCGAGGCGGTGTGCATGTCGGCGCCCATGCCCAGCAGCAGCACCGACAGCGGCAGCAGCGCCGAAAGCTCGGCCCCCACGGCGTCCAGCGCGGTCTCGGGCTCCTGCCCCTCGCGGTAGAAGCCCAGGAACTGCGCCTTCGCGGCCTTGTCGGCCAGCAGGCGCTGGCGCACCAGCCGGGTGTTCGACCGCTCCGAAGTCTCGGGCACCCAGCGTTCGTCGGTCAGCAGGACATGCACCCGGGCCCAGTCCAGATCGACCGCCGAGAGCGTGTCGAAGACCGGCCCCGGCGTCGTCCCGCCCGGCACCGCGAAGCTGACCCGGTCATGGGTCATCAGCGCGGCGTTGATCTCGCCCGCCAGCTGGTCGGCGAGGTCGATCATCATCATGTCGCGGTCGGGGTACTCCCGCAGCTTCATGCCCGGACCTCGCGCCAGCGCCGCCCGTCGCGGTGCATCAGGTTCAGCGCCATCTCGGGGCCGGCGCTGCCGGAATCATAGGGCTCGGGCCGCTTGCCGGCCTTTTCCCAGGCCTCGATGATCGGGTCGGTCCAGCCCCAGGCCGCCTCGACCTCGTCGCCGCGCATGAACAGGGTCTGGTTGCCCCGGATCACGTCCATGATCAGCCGCTCATAGGCCTCGGGCACTTCCTCGACCTCGGGACCCAGGGCATCGGCGAAGGTCATGTCCAGCGGCACGTCCACCAGCCGCATGCCGCCCGGCCCCGGTTCCTTGATGGTCACGCGCAGGTCGATGCCCTCGTTCGGCTGCAGCCGGATGGTCAGTTCGTTCGACCGGCTCCCGGCCTCGGGGCCGAAGATCGAATGCGGCGTTTCCTTGAAGCGGATCACGATCTCGGACATCCGCGCGCGCAGCCGCTTGCCGGTGCGCAGGTAGAAGGGGGTGCCCTGCCAGCGCCAGTTCGAGATCCGCACCTTCATGGCGATGAAGCTCTCGGTGATCGAGCGCGGGTTCTCGACATCCTCGAGATAGCTCTTGCCGGAGCCGTTCGCCTCGTACTGGCCGCGCACCACGTCGGTCAGCGGCACCGGGTCCAGCGCGCGGATCACCTTGAGCTTCTCGTCGCGCACCGAATCGGGTTCGAACCGGGCGGGCGGTTCCATGGCGATCAGGCAGATCAGCTGCATCAGGTGGTTCTGCACCATGTCGCGCATGGCACCGGACTGGTCGTAGTAGCTGCCGCGCCCGCCGACGCCGACGGTCTCGGCCACGGTGATCTGGACATGGTCGATGAACTGGGCATTCCAGAGCGGTTCGAACAGCAGGTTGGCGAAGCGGATCGCCATCAGGTTCTGCACCGTCTCCTTGCCCAGGTAATGGTCGATCCGGTAGATCTGGTGTTCGTCGAAATAGGTCGACAGCGACTTGTTCAGCGCCTTCGCGGTCGCCAGGTCGTGACCGAACGGCTTCTCGACCACGATGCGGCTGTCGTCTCTGGCCAGGCCGAAGGTCTTCAGACGCTCGGCAATGTCGCCGAACAGCGCCGGCGCCACCGAGAAATAGAACGCCCGGATCGCGCCGTCGCGCAGCTTGCCGTTCAGCTCGTCCCAACCTCCGTCGCCCTTCACGTCGACCTTCACGTAGTCGATGTGCTTGAGGAACCCGTCCACCGCCTCGGGGCTGACGATCTCGGCGTTCAGGAACTCGTGGAGCGCGTCCCGGGTCATCGCCCGGAAGCCCTCGGCATCCATGTCCGACCGGGCGGCGCCGATGATCCGGGCCTCGTCCGGCATCTGGCCGGCCACATAGCGGCGATAGAGACCGGGCAGGATCTTGCGGCGGGCGAGGTCGCCGGTGCCTCCGAAGATGACGAGGTCGAAGGTGTCGACGGGAATCGTGCGGGAAACCATGGGGCAACCTTCCGTGTCAGTGTCGAGCAGCAATGATAGCGCAAACAGCCGCGGCCGGGGCCCTCTTAGCAGAATCCGGTCGCTTCACAAGCGCGTCACTCCACCACTGCGGCGCTGCGGCCACTCTGGCACAGGGGGAGGCGCGAGTCGTGAGACTTTGCACCCGCCTGTCCGGCGCATTCTTCGCACATGCAGAAAGTCGCCGCCAGACCCGGCGAAAAGCGCAGGCGGTCCGGCATTGACTGGGATCGGCCGGTGTCAGTCCTCGAGTTCGGCGTCCCAGTAGAGGAAGTCGAGCCAGCTGTCGTGCAGGTAGTTCGGCGGGAACCGGCGCCCCATGTTGCGCAGTTCCTCGGCGCCGGGCTGGCGCGGCGGCTTCCGCAGCGTGACGCCGGCCTGATCCAGCGTCTTGGCGCCTTTCTGCAGGTTGCACCGGCCGCAGGCCGCGACGACGTTCTCCCAGCTGGTGATGCCGCCCCGGGCGCGCGGGATGACATGGTCGAAGGTCAGATCACCCTTCGCGCCGCAATACTGGCAGGAAAACTCGTCCCTCAGAAAAAGATTGAAGCGCGTGAAGGCCACGCGCTTCTGAGGTTTCACATATTCTCTGAGGACCACGACCGACGGTATTCGGATGACGGTCGTCGGGCTTCGCACCACATGGTCGTATTCGGCGATGATGTCGACGCGGTCGAGGAAAGCGGCCTTCACGGCCTCTTGCCACGGCCACAGCGACAGCGGGTAGTAGGACAGCGGCCTGTAGTCGGCGTTCAGCACCAAGGCTGGGTGCTGTTTCAAGCCGCTCGGCTCCCTGACAAATGTGGTCCTGAATTCTGGTTCCATCACGACTCTGCCCCTATTACCCTGGCCTTTCGGCCCGGCATCGGGGCGGAGCAACCGCCCCAGCTTGCTCCAACTATATATGGCGTTGCACGCCTGACAAGCCCCCCTAGATGCGGTGGTTGTCGCAGGTGGATTACCGCAAGCCTATGACAGCGGGATGAAACCCGCCACACTGGACGCAGCCAGAATGCAGGAAGACGACACAAAAGTGGCGTCAGTCCTCGTAGCCGAGCTGTTCGCGCAGGAAGTGCAGCGCCAGACGCAGGCCGTCAGGGGCGATGCCGTGGCCCATGCCAGCCATGTACTGGGCCAACACGGTGAACCCTGCCGCGCTCAGGGCATCGGCGGCCTGGGGCAGGAAGGCAGGTGCCACCACCTCGTCCACGTCGCCATGCAGCAGCAGCACCGGCGGCCGGGTCTCGGCCTCGTCCATCAGAAGCTCGGGATGCAGCAGCCGGCCCGAGAAGCCGACGACGCCGGCCAGTTCCTGCGTCCGGCGCGGCGCCAC
>JBGAOK010000115.1:0-9476 GCA_044221805.1 Meridianimarinicoccus sp. | reverse complement strand
GGCGGTCGGCGAGGCGCTGGAAGCCGTGGGGCTCCGGGCGGAGGATGCCGGGCGGTTCATCCACGAGTTCTCGGGCGGCCAGCGGCAGCGGATCGCGATCGCGCGGGCGCTGATGATCCATCCGAAACTGATCGTGCTCGACGAGGCGGTTTCCGCGCTCGACCTCCGGGTGCGGGCGCAGATCCTCGATCTCCTCGCGGATCTCTCGGCGCGGCGAGGGCTCGCCTATCTCCTCATCAGCCACGACCTGACGGTGGTGCGGGCAATCACCGACCGGGTGATGGTGATGCAGGCGGGCGAGATCGTCGAGGCCGGGGAGACCGAGGCGGTGTTCGCGGCGCCGCAGCACCCCTATACCCGGTCGCTGCTCGCGGCGGCGCCGGTCCTGGAGGTGGAGGCATGATGCATCCGGGGCCGCGGAACCTGATCACCGACGTCCCGGGCCTTCGGGTCGGCAACGCCGGCGACGCGCGGCTGCGGTCCGGCGTCACGGTGCTGACCGCCGACGCGCCGTTCGTCGCCGGAGTCGACGTGCGCGGCGGGGCGCCGGGGACGCGGGAGACCGATCTGCTGGCGCCCGGCCGGACGGTGCCGGCGGTGGATGCGCTGGTGCTGTCCGGCGGGTCGGCCTTCGGCCTCGACGCCGCCTCGGGCGTGGTGGAGGGTCTGCGGGCCGCCGGGCGCGGCTTCCCCGCGGGGCGGTTCCGCGTGCCGCTGGTGCCGGCGGCGATCCTGTTCGACCTTGCAAATCAGGGCGACAAGGACTGGGACGAGAACCCCTACCCCGCGCTCGGCCGGGCAGCCTGGAAGGCGGCGGCGACCGACTTCGCGATCGGCAGTGTCGGGGCGGGCACCGGGGCGATGACGGCGGACCTGATGGGCGGGCTCGGGTCGGCGTCGCTGGTGACCGAGGCCGGCACCCATGTCGGGGCGCTGGTGGCGGTCAACGCCTTCGGGTCGGCCTGCGTGCCGGGCAGCCGCGCCTTCTGGGCCGGGGCCCACGAGATCGGCGACGAGTTCGGCGGGCTGGGGCCGGCCGCGGCGCGGACCGCAGCGTTCACACCCCGGCCGATGAAGCCCGGGCATGGGCAAGCCGTCGAGAACACGACGCTTGCCATCGTCGCCACCGACCTCGCGCTCGACAAGGCCGGGGCCGCGCGGCTGGCCGAGGTGGCGCAGGATGGCCTGGCGCGGGCGCTCCATCCCGTGCACACGCCGTTCGACGGCGACCTCGTGTTCGGCGTGTCGACCGGCGGGCGGGAAGGCGACCTGCTGGAGCGGCTGGTGGTGGGCCATGCCGCGGTGCTGTGTCTTGCGCGGGCCGTGGCGCGGGCGGTGTTCGCGGCAAGGCCGACGGCGGGAAACCCCCTGCCCTGCTGGTCGGAACGGAATCCGTAGCGATAACAATCGGTCCGGCGGATGCGTTAACGCGGTCAACGGCCGGCGTCTCGGCGGCCGGCGCAGCGCGCTTGGTTAACCACGCGTTGACGCGAGGGAGGCGCCGGAGCGCCAGCCGTGGCATGGTCGCAAACGGGTGGAGTGAGGGACGGATGATCCGGGTCTGGCTGGTCTTGCTCGGTCTGGCGCTGGGAGCGGCCGGGATGGCCGCCGCCCAGCCGTTCCAGGCGATGGGCGACGGCGGCGGCGGCGTCTGGGTGGTGGACCGGACGACGGGCGCCGTCGGCTGGTGCCGGCTGGTGTCGGCGCCGGCGGCGAAGCTGATCGACGTCTTCCCCAACGACGCGAGCGTGCGCCCCTCGGAGCCGCGGCCGGGCCGGCCGGTGTGCGACACGGTCCGGCCGGCGTCCGGCGACGGGCCTGACATGTTCGACGGGACCGGCTTCCTCGCCACGCCGGAGGCGCAGGCGTGGCTCGACGACCCGGCCGGCTACGGCGACGGTGCGCGGGACGGCGGCCTTTCGCCCTGGCAGACGCGCAACGATGTCGGCGGCGGGACGACCCGCGGCGACGTGGGAGCGCGTCCCCGGCGGTGAAGCCGCGGGACACTGCCCCGTTCGCCAGCCTTGCCCGTCGCCGGCGCGCATTCTCAGAATTGATCAGGCCCCGCGACACGCGGGGAGGCAGGCGGCCCGACAGCGCGAGGCCTTTTGAAGTCGACGTCGGCGACGCCATGCTCGACGCGGGCGAGCGGGCGAACGGGTTCGTCTGGCGCGCAGTGTCCGGCCGGACTGACCCACGCCTTCGTGGAAGTCTTCAATGGACTGCTCACGGCGGAATACCTCGGCGGCGAGGTGCCACGGCGCCGCCTTCAGGCAGAGAGCAGCATGCCCTCCCGGATCGGGGTCTCGCCCGCGATGAAGAACAGTTCGGCACCCGCCCGCACGATCCGCGTCTGTTCGCGCGCGTAGAGGACTCCGTCGATGCCCGCGCGCAGCTCGACTTCGGCTCCCTCGGGCAGCCCGCGCAGCGACCCGAGGACCGAGCCCGCCGCCACGCGCGCGCCGGGGATCGCCCGCGCGAGGAACAGGCCCGGACGCGGGGCGGTGACGACCTCGACCCCGGTCAATGGGGTCGCGGCGACGTGGCCGTTGCGGGTGACGCGCGCGGGGCTGTCCAGCACGCCCTGCGTGGCCAGCCAGCCTTCGAGTGCCTCGGCATCGGCTGCGGCCACCACCGGATCGGTGTCTAGCATCCCGCGCCATTCCAGGGTCACGGCGAGGCAGGGCAGCGGCAGATCGGCTTCCGGCCAGCGCGCGCGGAGGGCGATCCACGGCAGGGTGCAGGCCTCGTCGAACGAGTGCCCCCCCTGCATCGGCGCATGCAGCACCGCCTCGGCGCCGACGAAGCGCCCGAGGCCCGCGGCGGCCTCGGCCTGCTCGGTGTGGCAATAGAGATGCGTCACCGCCTCGGAGTCGCAATGCATGTCGATGACGATGTCGGCGTCGATCGCCAGCCGCAGCAGCGCGCGTTGCAGCGCCGCCACCGGTGTGACCGGGCGCAGCCCGTCGAGCGCCGCGGCCATCCGGGCGCGCAACGCCGCCACCGGCTCACCCTCCGGCAGGCTTTCGTTCTCCGCCAGTGCCAGGGCCGCGGCATCGGGAAACTGGCGGTTGAAGTTCTGGCCGGAGGTCGCCTCGAAGCGCCCGAAGCTGCCCCCCATCACCCCCTGATCCAGCCCGATCGGATTCGCGACCGGCACCACGACGATCTCGCCCCGGATCGCGCCCACGGCCTCCAGCGCCGCGAGACGATCGCGCAGGTCGAAGCCCACGAGCATCCCCGGCGCCTCGTCCGCGTGCAGGCCGCCCTGGATGTAGACGCGCGGGCGCGCACCGGCCCGCCCGAAGCGCCAGGCGGTCAGACTGCGGCTGCCGCAGATCGGCCCGGGGGTCAGCGGAATGGTCAGAATGTCCATCGTCGGCTCCTGTGACGTGCCCCGCAGGGTAGGCGCTTGACGCTGGCTGTGGAAATGAGTTCCCCTGCAGAAAGATGAGCTGGGATCATGCATGGCGAAGCGTCGGCTGAATCTGAACCTTCGCGGCTTCCAGGTGTTCGAAGCGGTCGCGCGGCATCTCTCGGTGACGCTGGCCGCGAACGAGCTTGGCATAACCCAGAGCGCCGTCAGCCATCAGCTCCGCCACCTGACCGACTATCTGGGCGAGGATCTGATCGAGCGGCAGGGCCGCCGCATCAGCCTGACCGAAGCGGGCATGCGCCTCGCCGAGGCGCTGGACGGCGCCTTCGACCTCATCGAGCGCACCACCGCCACCACCATCGGCCTGAACCGGCGCATGGTGCGGCTCGCGATGTACCCGTCCTTCACGATGGGCTGGCTCATTGCGGACCTGCCGGGCTTCGTCGCCGCCCATCCCGATATCGACCTGCGGCTGGTGATGATGTCGGACCCGCCGGAGATCAGCGACCGGCTGGCCGACGTGTTCATCACCTCCGAAGCGCCCCGGCGCGGCTACTGGTCGGTGACGCTGTTTCCCGAACTGCTGGTGCCGGTGGCCCAGCCGCGGCTGGCGCTGGACTGGCTGGAGGGCACGGCGCTCATCACCTCTGAGACCGATCCCGCCACCACCGGGATCGACTGGGAGGGTTTCGCCGCGCTCAACGGGCTGAGCCTGCATCAGGTGCGGCGCGGGGCCTGGCTCTGCTGCTCTCACTACCTGATGGCGCTGGAGATGGCCCGGGTGGGCATGGGGGCGGCGCTGATCCCGGATTTTCTCGCCGCCCCGCCGATGGCGCGCGGGGAACTGCGCCGCCTGCCGGGAACGGCGCTTCCCACCGGGCTGAACTATGACCTGCAGGTGAAGTACGAGCGCCGCAGCGAGACCGACATACGCCAGCTTGTGACCTGGCTGCGGCAGGCGGCGCGGCGTCATTCAAATGAATCTGATTCATGACAGAGCCCGATTTCTCATTCTGGCAGCGCGCGGGCCGATGCTAGCCTGATCGCCGTGGGTGGCTCGTGGCCGCCATGGCGAAAGGACATGACATGACGGCCCCATCGGAGCTGCACCCGCCCGAAATACGCCTCTCCGTCCGCGACCTGCACAAGAGCTACGGCCCGGTCGAAGTCCTGCGCGGCATCTCCCTGGAGGCCCGCAAGGGCGACGTGATCTCGCTGATCGGCTCGTCCGGCTCGGGCAAGTCGACGTTCCTGCGCTGCATCAACCAGCTCGAAACCTGCGACTCCGGCGAGATCTTCGTTGCCGACGAACACCTCGAGCTGGTGATGCGCAAGGGCCGCCGGGTGGCGCGCGATCCGCGCCAGCTGCGGCGGATGCGCGCCAAGCTGGGGTTCGTGTTCCAGAGCTTCAATCTCTGGTCGCACATGACCGTGCTGGAGAACCTTATCGAAGGCCCGACGCAGGTGCGGGGCCTGTCGCACGACCAGGCGGTGCTGCTGGCGCAGCGCCTGCTTGACCGGGTGGGGATGAAGGGGCGCGAGGGCGCCTATCCGGCGCACCTGTCGGGCGGCCAGCAACAGCGCATCGCCATTGCCCGGACGCTGGCGATGGAACCCGAAGTGCTGCTGTTCGACGAGCCGACCAGTGCGCTCGACCCCGAGCTTGTGGCCGAGGTGCTCGCGGTGATCCGCGACCTGGCCTCCGAGGGGCGCACCATGCTGCTCGTCACCCACGAGATGGCCTTCGCCCGCGACGTGTCGAGCACGGTGATGTTCCTGCACAAGGGGCTGGTCGAGGAGGCGGGGTCGCCCGCCGAGATCTTCGGCGCCCCGAAATCCGAACGCCTGCAACAGTTTCTGACCCACACCCGCATCGCTGGCTGACCCCCAAACAGCACCCATAGGAGAAACCCGTGAAGACGAGACTTGCCGCCGCGTTCCTGATCGGAACCGCCACCCTGGCCCAGGCCGCCGAAATGAAGGTCTGCGTGGAGGGCGCCTACCCTCCCATGTCGATGATGAACGAGAAGGGCGAGATCGTCGGGATGGACATCGACATCACCAACGCGCTCTGCGCCGAGATCGGCATGGACTGCCCGCTGGTCAAGACCGACTGGGACGCCATGATTCCCTCGCTGATGGAAGGCAAGTGCGACGCGATCATCGCCTCGATGTCGATCACGCCCGAGCGTGAGCAGATCGTGGCCTTCACGGACAAGTATCTGCAATCGCCCAACATGTTCATCGGCCCCGTCGGTGCGGGGCTGGACGACACCGCCGAGTCCCTGGCCGGCAAGCGCGTCGGCGTTCAGCGCGGAACCGTTGCCAACGACTTCATGGCGGGCGAGTTCCCGGGCGTCGAGCTGGGCCTCTACGGCTCGGAAGAGGAAATCTACCTCGACCTCTCCGCCGGGCGGGTCGACGCGGCGTTCGTCGATGCCGGCACTGGGGAAAGCGCCTTCCTCAAGACACCCGAGGGTGAGGGCTACGCCTTCTTCGGCAAGCCCCATACCGAGCAGAAGTATTTCGGCAAGGGCGTCGGGATCGCCCTGCGCCCGGGCGACGACGAGCTGCGCGAAAGGCTGAACGCCGCGATCAAGGCGATCCGGGCCAACGGCAAGTACATGGAGATCAACAACAAGTACTTCACCACCGACCAGTACGGCGAATAACGGGGCCGCGTCATGGAGAAGATAATCGCCTACGGGCCTATCCTCATCGGCGGCATGGGGGTGACGCTGGCGGTCGCCATCCTCTCCATGGCGCTGGCGTTCGCTCTCGGCGCGCTCTTTGCGACGCTGGCCCTGCGCGGCGGCCCCGTCGCGCGCGGCCTGACCGCGACCTATACGACCGTCGCGCGGGGCGTGCCGGATCTGGTTCTGATGCTGCTGTTCTTCTTCGGCGGCGAGCGGGCGATCAACAACGTCCGGGCGATGGTCGGGCTGGAGCGGATCTCGATCAGCCCCTTCACCATCGGGGTGGTGACCCTCGGCTTCATCTTCGGCGCGTTCCTCGCCGAAACCTTTCGCGGCGCCTTTCTTTCGGTGCCGCGCGGCCAGATCGAGGCGGCGCAGGCGATCGGCCTGCCGCCCCGGCGCATCCTCGTGCGGATCATCTTTCCGCAGATGCTGCGGATGGCGCTCCCCGGCTTCACCAACACCTGGCTGGTGATGCTGAAATCCACCGCGATCATCTCGATCGTCGGGCTTCAGGACATGGTCGGACTCGCCGAGAAGGCCGGCAAGGCCACCCGCGAACCCTTCCTGTTCCTGGTGGTGGTGATCCTGTTCTTCCTCGCGCTGACGGCGGTGTCCGGCAACCTGCTGCACCGGCTCGAACGACACTACCGTCCGGGAGTCTGAGACATGCGGTTCGATCTGATCTTCCAGAATGCCGACCTGTTCCTCGACGGCATCGCCATGACGCTGAAGCTGACGACACTGTCGCTGGCTTTCGGCATGGCCATCGCCCTGCCGGTCGCCGTGCTGCGGATGCAGCGCATCCCCTATCTCGATGGCTTCCTGCGCGGCTACATCTTCGCCTTCCGCGGCACACCGATGCTGGTCCAGACCTATCTGGTCTACTACGGGCTGGCGCAGTTCGACTTCGTCCGCGAAAGCCTGTTCTGGCCGATCCTGCGCAGCCCGTTCAACTGCGCGCTGATCGCCTTCTCGCTCAACACCGCCGCCTACACCGCCGAGATCCTGCGCGGGGCGCTGGAGGCCACGCCGAAAGGCGAGATCGAGGCCGCCGAGGCGATCGGCCTGTCGCCCCTGCAGGTGCTGCGCCGCATCACCATTCCCGGCGCCTTCCGCCGTGCCCTGCCGCAATACGGCAACGAGGTGATCCTGATGCTGCACGGCTCGACCGTGGCCAGCGTCATCACCATCCAGGACATCCTGGGCGCCGGGCGCACGCTGAACGGCAAGTACTACCTCGCCTACGAGGGGCTGGTCACCGCCGCCCTGCTCTACCTGGTGCTGACCTTCCTGATCGCGGGAGCCTTCTCCCTGGCGGCGCACAAATGGCAGGCGCATCTGCGCCCGGCCGCAACCCGTTGATGGATCCTTCCATGACCCTCAATATCGTTCCCTTCGTCAGCGTCGACCACATGATGCAGATCGTCCTGCAGACCGGCGTCGAGAGCTTCCTGCGCGACCTCGCCGGCTACATCGAGGCCGATTTCCTGCGCTGGGAGAAGTTCGACAAGACACCCCGCGTTGCCGCCCATTCCGCCGAGGGGGTGATCGAGCTGATGCCGACCTCGGACGGCGAGACCTACAGCTTCAAGTACGTGAACGGTCACCCCGGCAATACCCGCGACGGGCGCCAGACCGTCACCGCCTTCGGCGTGCTGGCGGACGTCGCGACCGGCTATCCCGCGCTCATGTCGGAGATGACCATCCTGACCGCGCTCCGCACCGCCGCGACCTCGGCGCTCACCTCGAAGGTGCTGGCACCCAGGGGGGCCGATACGGTCGCCATCATCGGCAACGGCGCCCAGTCCGAATTCCAGGCGCTGGCCTTCCACGCGCTGATGGGCATCCGGAAGTTCCGGCTCTACGACCTCGACCCCGCGGCCACCCGGCGCTGCATGACGAACCTCGCCGGGCACGGGCTGGAAACGGTGGCCTGCGCCAGTTCCGAAGAGGCGGTGGTGGGCGCCCAGATCGTCACCACCGTCACGGCCGACAAGCGCTATGCCACCATCCTGTCGGACAACATGGTCGCCGAGGGCATCCACATCAACGCGGTCGGCGGCGACTGCCCCGGCAAGACCGAACTCGCCCGCGGCATCCTGCTGCGCGCCGACATCTTCGTGGAATACCCGCCCCAGACCCGCATCGAGGGCGAGATCCAGCAATTGCCCGCGGACCATCCGGTGACCGAGTTCTGGCAGGTGCTCGCCGGCCAGGCCCCCGGCCGCCGCTCGGATCGCCAGATCACCATCTTCGACAGCGTGGGCTTCGCCACCGAGGATTTCAGCGCCCTGCGCTACCTGCGCGACCGCGTGGCCGCGACCGGCCTGTTCCAGCCCCTCGACATGCTGGCCGACCCGGACGAGCCCCGCGACCTCTACGGCATGATCCTGCGGGCGGCGAAGCCGTAGTGCGCGGCCATCTCTGCGAAATCCCGTCGAGCGCAGCTCCACGTGTTTGATTGAGGGCAGTGCGCGATAGCGGGGATCTTCGCGCCAACACCAAGGCGGCGCCGAAGAAACTGCTGTGAGCGCGGGGAGACTTTGCTGATCCCCCTCTCCGTAACGCATTCCCCCGCAGGCCCGGGCTTCCGGGCCTGCCTGGTCGAACGGACGTGAGGCGCGATGCCTGACCCTCCGGGTGCCTCAGAAGGTGTAGCCGACGTTGACGCTGAGGCCCACCGCGGTGTTGTCGGTGAAGCTCGACCCGACGCCGTTCTCGCTGACGTCCGCGTCGCCGAGCCAGAAGTAGGCGGCGCCGGCGGTGATGGAGAGGCCGCTGTCGAAGGTGTAGGTTCCGCCCAGGCCGACCGAGGTGTAGCCGTCGTAGGGTTGCAGGGCGCTCTGGACCTCGTTTTCGGAGGTCAGATAGCTGACCTCGAAGGCGCCGGCGAAGTTCTCGGTGAGCTGGCGGCCGAGGCCGATCCTGTAGCGGAAGGTGTCTGAATCGTCGTCGGCGAGTGCCGCGCCGGAGATGTTCTCGAGGAGTTCGGGCGCGATGGTCCAGCCCGCCCAGTTGACCCACCGGACCGATCCGAAGAGCAGCGTCGTCGGGTTGAGGCCGGTCTGGAAGTCGAGGTTGACCGACCTAGGCATCGTCACGTCGGTGGTGGACTTCACCGTCCCGAGGCCCGGCACGGTCTCGGTGCTGTCGAGGCTGTAGCTGGTCTCGGAGCTGTAGGTCAGCGCCACCCGCAGCGCCATCTCCGGGATCTCGTAGGCGCCGCCCACGACGTAGCCGAACGCCCACTCGTAGTCGCCGTTCCAGACGTAGCCGAGGTTGCCGAAGGCGGGGCCGTCAAGGGTGACGTCGGCGCCGAAGGTGGCCGCCCGCAGGCCACCGTGCAGGCTCCAGTTCTCGTTCAGCCTGTAGCGCACAAGGCCGGTCAGCTCGACCGTGGT
>JBGAOK010000114.1:0-9862 GCA_044221805.1 Meridianimarinicoccus sp. | reverse complement strand
CGGGCTTCGGGTCTGGCTCGACCGGCCGTGGAACGTGACCGGCTATGGCGAGATGCTGGCGGTGGTGCTGCCGCCCGCGGGCTTCGCCGGCGACCCCGACAGCGCCGCGAACGGCGCCTATCGCCGGACGGTGACCCAATGGGGCAACGACCCGATCTGGCAGTCGCCCTTCGTGCCCGGCGTCGCGCCCGGCCCCGGCGCCTTCCCGCTGGCGCGCTGGCAGGGCGACCCGGCCGGGGGCTGGCTGCCCCCCGGCGCTCCCGCGACCGAGGCCGACCAGCCGCCGGGTGCCTTCCCGGTGAGCCTTGGCCTTCCGGGCAGCAACGCCCCGGTCGCACTCGCGCCCCATGACGTGGCCTATGACCCCGACCGCAAACTCTGGTTCTGCGACATCGAGATCGACAGCGGCGCCGCCTACTGGCCCTTCGTCCGGCTGGCGCTGGCGCGCTATCAGCCCTGTTCCACCGACACCGCCCACCTGTCCGAGGTGGTGCTGGCCGACGTGGTGCAACTGGCCGCCGACCGATCCCTGGTGGTGCGCGCCGCTGGCGACGGGCGGTCACGCGGCGTTACACTGTTCGGCGCCGGCTACGACGCCTCGGGCGGCTCGCGCGAGGTGCGGCCGCGCTCCGAGATCGACCCCCTGAGCGGGCAGGTGACCGAGGTGACGCCGGTGTCGCCGACCCCGGTGGTCGAGGTCTGGCTGGAACGGCTGGAGCCCGCGCTGGGGCGGGATTTCGGCTGGGTCCGGATCGGCCAAGGCGTGCCCACCGGTGCCGCCCCGGCCGGCGGGCCCTTCGCGCTGGCGCCCGAACGGCTGGCCCCCGAACGGCTCGATCTGGCGCGCGAGATGCTGGCCGGGCGCCGCTTCGCCGAGGCACTGGCGGCGGGGATCGGGGCCGAACATCTGTGGTTGCGCCCGCCGCTCTGGGACGGGCGGATCGACCTGCCCGAGCCCGATGGCGCCGAGCTTCGCCTCGTCATCGCCGAGTACGAGGAATACGCCATCGACGGTCCCGCCCCGCGCCACAGCATGACCAGCACAAAGACCGGCCGAAGGCTGGTCTTCGTCGAGCATGTGCCGCTGGCCTGACCGGCCCGGGCTGCCCGCTCAGCCCGCCGCCGCGACCAGATCGGCGGCGCGTTCGGCGGTGTCGGGCGCCAGCTTGAAGCCGTGGCCGGAACAGGCCGAGACCAGCGTCGCCTTCGCGCCCAGGGGCCGGATGACGAAGTCCTCGTCCGGGGTGACGGTATAGTAGCAGGCCCGCCGCTCCAGCAGCCGGTAGGCGTCGAACCCGGCATAGCCGCGCCGCAGCGCGGCCATCAGCCGTTCGCCTTCCGCCACGCCGGCCAGCCGGCTGTCGTCCGGGTCGCCGGTCAGACTGAAGCGGTGGTCGCCGATCTTCAGCCGTGTGCCGGGCCGGGGCGGCAGGGCATAGGTGCCGATGTCGGCGTCAAGGTCGAAATAGATCGGCGCCTCGGCCCACAGCCGCGCCAGTTCCGGCGGCGGTGCCAGGAAGGCGACCACCTGCCGCGACGGCACCAGCCTGTCCGCGCCGGGCAGCAGCCGGCGGACCCAGGCCCCGGCGGCGACGACAATGTGGTCGCCCGTGTGCTGCACCCCCTCCATGGTCAGGCGACCGGTCTCCGGGTCCAGATCGGTGACCCGGCAATGGGGCTGGAAGCGCACGCCCTGCGCGGCCAGATGCACCACCAGATCGGTCAGGATCCGGCTGGCGAACAGCACCCCCGAGCCGCCCAGTTCGACCGCGCGGGTCACCCCGGCGCTGCGGATCAGGGGATGCGACCTCTCCATCCCGGCGGGGTCAAGCTCGCGCCACGGAACGCCCATGCGGTCCAGATCCGCCAGCGACGGATCGATCCAGCCGCTGGGCGCCCGTTCGAAGGCGACCACCGGCAGCGGGTCGAAATGGCGCGCGCCCAGATCGGCGAACAGCGCGTCCCACAGCCGGAACGCCGCCGGCATCCGCGCCGCATGGTCCCGCATCGGCCCATAGGCGTGGCGGGTGACCCGGTGTTCGTCATGGGAGCTCGAGACCGGGTTGGGGATCGGCCCCTGGTCGAACACGGTCACCCGGAAGCCGCGGCGCCGCAGCGCCCAGGCGGTGCAGAGCCCGTTGATCCCGGCCCCGACGATCAGGACCTGCGCGTCGCTCATGGTGTCTCCTTCGGTTCAGGCCGGCGGGACGGCGGGGGCATCCCAGCCGCGGGCCTCGGCCCAGTCCGCGGCCAGGCCGTCGAACCGGGCCAGCCCGTATTTCGAGATGTCGGCGAAGCCGCAGGCGCCGTCCAGCACCAGATCGCGGATCGCCCGGCCCGAGGCCGGCGACAGCCCGAAGCCGACCGAGGACATGGTGCAGAGCGTCAGGTTGCCGGGCCTTGCCGGCCGGTCGATCACCGGGCGACCGTCCGGGGTGTTCTCGACGATGCCGGCCCAGCTGCGGATCACCCGCGCATGGGCGGCCTTGGGGAACAGCTCGACCAGCCGGCGCGCCAGATGGGCCGAAACCGGGGTCACCGGGCGCGCCGGCGGCCCGTCGCCGGGCGGCAGCGCCACCCATTCGTGCGGCCCGCCGCCATAGGCGAGGTTGCCGCGCAGGGTCTGCCGGCCGTAAAGCCCGTTGCCGTCCACCCCGCCCAGCGGCATCGGCGGCAGCGGCTCGGTCACGATCATCTCGGCGCGGGCGGCCCGCAGCGGCAGGCGGATCCCGGCGGTCGCCGCCAGGACGCCGGTGCCCGGCCCGGCGGCCAGCACCACATGATCGCAGCCCAGCAGGCCCTCGGCGGTCTCGACCCCGATGACGCGGCCCGCTTGCAGGACCAGCCGCCGCACCGGGCAGTGCTGGCGGATCCGCCCGCCCAGATCCTCGACGGCCCAGGCATAGGCCTGCACCATGCGCTGGGGGTTGGCGTGGCCGCCGACCTTCAGGTGCACCCCGCCAAGCGCCGTCGCCCCGGCCAGCGGCACCCGGCGGCGCACCTCGTCGCCGTCCAGCGCTTCCCAGCCGAAGCCCAGTCCACCGATCGTGGCCGTCATGGCGTGGTAAAGCGCCAGATCGCCCGGGCGGGTGGCGACGATGATGCGGTCGCGCCGGTATTCGGTCGGATAGCCCAGCAGCCCGTCCATCAGCGGCCAGAGCCGCTGTTCCTCGGCAAACAGCGCGCTGGTGTAGTGGGTGCAGCCGCCGCCGTTGCGGCCAGAGGCCTCGAACCCGACAAGGCCGCGGTCCAGCACCAGCACCTCGACGCCCGAGCGCGCCAGCCACCACGCGGCCGACAGCCCGGTGACACCGGCACCGATGACGATCACCGCGGCGCCCCGGGGCAGGGGACCGTCCCGGCCGGTGCCGTGGGGCGAAGGCGGGGGCGGGGCGCGGTCCATCACAGATGCATGTGGCTGGCGATCAGCGCCTGTTCCTGCGCGGTGCCGATCGCGTCATAGGGGATCCACTGGGTCGGGATGCCGAACCAGACCGGCCAGGCGTCGGCCATCGCCGGGGTCTCGGGCAGGCTGGCCAGCGCCGCCAGCGGCAGCGGCCGGACCGGCGCCCGGTGCCCGGCCAGCCCGATCGCCCCGGCCGGCTGGCCGGACCCGATCGCCAGCAGCAGCGCCACCTGCTCGCGGCAGCGCCGGCCCTGGCAGGGGCCCATGGTGGCCCGGGTCAGGCGCTTGATCTGGTCGTGGCTTGGCGGCAGACCGGCGGCGTGGCGGGCCAGATCGCGGGCTAGGCTTTGCGGCGTCGGCGGGCCCAGATAGCGCGGCGCGCGCAGTGCCAGAAGGTCGGCGCGGCTGACGCCCTCGCAGGCGCAGACTGGTACCTCGGCGCCGCCGGTTGCCAGCAGCGCCGCAAGGACGCGCTGGCGATAGGCCAGCGGGTCGGCGCCGGGGTCGGGCGGGCGGGTAGCCGATCCGGGCACCGAAGCAGGCGCGCCGCGCCCGAGGCTCGCCAGCACGGCATGGGCGGCGCGCCGGCCCTCTGCCGCCGCCGCACCGGGATCGTCCGTTTCGCCGTCCAGTCCCATGCAGGCGCCGGCGCCGAAGACCAGCGGCGAGGCGGTCGCGACGCCGTCCGCGCTGACCGGCACGAAGCCGCCCCGCGCGCCGTCAAGGCGCATCGCCAGCCCGGCGGCGTCCATCAGCTCGATCGCCGGCACAAGGCCGATCGCCAGCACGATGGTTTCGCAGGCGAAGGTCTCGGCCACGCCCCCGGCGGTGCGGATGGTGCAGCCGCTGACGCCGAAGGTTCCGCGCCCGGCCGAGACCGGCGTGGCGCCAAGGCGAAGCGCCACCCCCCGCTCCGCCAGGGCGGTCGCGCGGGGATCGCGGGGCGCCTCGGTCACGTCCAGCATCGCCGCGACCGTCAGCCCCCGCGCCAGCGCCCGTTCCGCCACGCCGACGCCGAGGGCACCAGAACCGAAGATCACCAGGGTCTGGCCCTCGAAGGCGTCATAGCGCCGGGTCAGGCTGTCGAACCCCAGCGCGCCGACCACGCCGGGCTGATCGGCGCCGTCGAAGCCGATCACCAGATCCCGCGCCCCCGCGGCGACCACCACGCGGGCAAAGCCCACCAGCCAGCAGCGTCGCCCGTCGCTCAGGCCCGCGACCGGGCCGGGCAGGGCGCGGCTGGCGGCTTCGGGCAGGTAGAGGCCCCAGCAGGTCACCCCCAGCTGCACCTCGACGCCCGCCTCGACGGCGGCCGCGATGGCCGGGTCGCTGTCGGCGATCCGTTCCAGCAGCCGGGCCGGCGAGGCCATCGCCGCACCCCCGCGCCCGCCGAACAGCAGCGGCACGTCAAGGCCGACCAGCCCGGGGTCGAGCGGGTTCTCGTCCACCAGCAGCACCGACAGCCCGGCGCCGGCCAGCGCGGTCGCCGCCGCAAGCCCGGCCGGCCCGGCGCCGATGACCAGAACCTCGACCCACGCCTCGGGCGGGGCGAGCTTGCCGTCCAGCGCGGCGGCGTCGGTCATCGCCATCACACCGCCTCCAGCGCTTGGGCCAGATCGCTGATCAGGTCGTCGGGGTGCTCGATCCCCACCGACAGGCGCAGGGTCCCGGCATCGATCCCCTGCGCGGCCCGGCGCGCCGCGGGCACGGCGTAATGGGTGGTGCTGGCCGGGTGGCAGATCAGCGTCTCGGTCCCGCCAAGGCTGACCGCCACCTTGAGCACCCTGAGCGCATCGAGCAGGCGGAAAGCGGCGGCCTCGTCGCCCTTGATGCGGAACGCGAAGGTGGAGCCGCGGCCGCGGCACTGGCGCGCCGCCACCCGTCCGGCCGGGCTGGCCTCCGGGATGAAGCCCAGCCAGGTCACGGCGCGGACTTTGGGATGGGCCGCCAGCATCTGCGCGACCGCGGCGGCATTGGCGGCGGCCCGCGCGCCCCTCAGCGCCATGGTCTCGAAGGACCGGGCCAGCAGCCAGCAGGAAAAGGCGTCCAGCGTCGAGCCCGCCAGGGTCCGGAACGCCTTCAGCCGGGCGATCAGCGGCGCCGCGCCGCTGACGCCCCCGGCCAGAAGGTCGGAATGGCCGCCGGCGTACTTGGTCAGCGAGGTCAGGCACAGATCCGCGCCATGGGCCAGCGGGCTTTGCTGGAACGGACCCAGGAAGGTGTTGTCGACCCCGATCAGTGGCCGGCTGCCTTGCCGCCCGGCGATCAGGCCGGCCAGATCCGCGACCGCGGACAGGTCGACCAGCGCGGCGGTGGGGTTGGCCGGGGTCTCGGCCCAGATCAGGCCGATCCGCCCGCCCGCCAGCGCCGTCTCGGCCGCGCTGCGCAGCGCCGCCGGATCGCAGCCGTCGGCAAAGCCCACCGGGCGGATACCGAAGCGGGAAAGTTCGGTGTGCAGCAGCATGTCGGTGCCGCCATAGACCGGCTGGCCGTGCAGCACCGCGTCGCCCGGCGACAGGGTGGCCAGCATCACCGCCGAGACCGCCGCCATACCGCTGGCGAAGACCGCCGCATCGGCCGCGCCGTCCAGCGCCGCAAGGCGGGCCTCGACGATGTCGAGCCCGGGATGGCCGAGCCGGCCATAAATATGCCCGGTCGCGTCGTTCTCGGCACCGTCGAAGAAGGCCGCGTGCAGCGCCTTCGCCGCCGCGGCCGAGGGATAGACGAAGGTCGAGGCGAGATAGGCCGGGGGCTTCGCCGCCCCCGACGCGTGCGCCGGGTCATAGCCGGCCGAGACGGCAAGGGTTTCCTTGTGCAGCGGCGGCGGATCGGACGCTTCCGGCGGGACGGGCGGGGTGGCCATGGTCAGGCGACCTCGGCCACGCGCGGGGCGCCGCGGTCCAGCGCCGCCCGGACCCGGTCGCGGTACCAGTCGGAAAAGCGCAGCACCAGCGCCTCGGCCGCGGGGGAATAGGGGCCAGGCTGATAGCCCAGCCCGTTCACGCCGATCTGGTTGTTCTCGGCCAGGTCGCGGTCCTGCCGGTTGGTGGTATCCCAGGTCTCGACCAGCCGGGCGCGGTCATAATCCACGCCCTCGACCGCGTCTCGGTGGACGTACCACTTGCCGACCACCACGCTTTCCTCGGGTCCGGTCGGGTAGCACGAGAAAGCGAAGGCGTGATCGCCGAGCGCGTAGCAGAAATTGTGCGGCTCGGTGGCGAAGCGCAGTGCGCCCATGTCCGGATCGAGGCTGCAGAGCGGCCGGCGCACCACCGGCTGGCCGTCCCGCGACAGGCTCAGCGCGCCTTCGTTCAGCGGGAAGCGCGCGATCTGCCACCACGGCCCGTCGAACGGCCCGCAGGACAGGCCCAGCCCGTCCATGCGCCGGCGATGGGCCGCCATTCGCGCCGCGTCGCGGGTCGAGAACCCGGGCGTGATCGCCACCGGGAAGGACACGCCCAGTTCAGGGTGGCAGGCGGCGCAGTGATAGCATTCCCGCGCGTTCTCCATCACCAGCTTCCAGTTCGCCTTCTCGACCAGCACCTCCACATGGGCGAGCCGCGCCGCGGTCAGGCCCATCGGCGCCAGCATCGGCTCCAGATCCCGGGCGAAGCCGTCGAACTCGGGCGGGTCCGCCGCCAGACAGGCATAGACCGCGCCGGCGACCTCGCGCACCGGGAAGGAGCGGAGCCCGTGGGCCTGCGCGTCGAACGCCTCGGGCATCGTCGGGGCATGCAGCAGCCGCCCGTCGATGTCATAGGTCCAGCGGTGATAGGGGCAGACCAGCCGGCCGCCCCGGCCAGGACCCTCGGCGCAGACCCGCGCGCCGCGGTGGCGGCAGGAGTTGAACAGGCCGCGCAAGCTGCCGTCCCGGTCGCGCAGGATCACCACCGGGGTCCGGCCGATGGTCATGGCGAGCCGGCTGCCCGGGTCCGGCATCTCGCAGCCCAGCCCGACCATCAGCCAGGAGCGGCCGAAGATCTCGTCCAGGTCGAAGGCATGGACGTCCGGGTCGGTGTAGAAGCCCTGGGGCAGGCAGTGGCCGGGCCGGCAGTCGGCCAGCAGGGCCGCAACGGTTTCACGCCTTCTCATCCCGACACTCCGCAACAGAGACAACCCGGCACCAGGGCCCGACAGCGAGACTGGCATGGTGTCCGTCGAAACCGCGTTGCCTAAACCGCAAGGGGCGATCTGAAATCCGCATCGTCAGCGCGACCGCGCCGGCCGGACCGTCACCGGGCCTGCCGGATCCCGATTGCCGGTTTCCGGCGGCGGGATTCGACATAGATTGCAGGGTCAGGGTCCTGCGCGGTCTTCCGCGCGGCGGCGGCTGCGTGCAGGATGCCCGGAAGACCAACGACGCCGAGGGGAGGCTGCGCATGATGGATCGCCGCTGGCTGCCGCTGAACGCCCTGCGGGCCTTCGACGCCGTGGCGCGCCGGTCGAGCTTCACCGGCGGGGCGCAGAGCCTGTCGGTCACCCAAAGCGCGATCAGCCGGCATGTCTCGAGCCTCGAATCCCTGCTCGGCAAGCGGCTGATCATCCGGCGTCCTTCGGGCATCGCGCTGACCGAGGCGGGCGAACGGCTGCGCCCGGTGGTTGCCATCGCCTTCGACCGGATCGAGACGGTGCTGAACGAAATACAGAGCGACACCGGCCGGGTGCCCCGGGTCCTGCGCCTGCACATGCCGCCGACCTTCCTGCTGCGGATCGGGCTGCAGATCCTGCAGGACTTCCGCGCCGAGTTTCCCGATGTCCGGGTCGACGTCACCAGCCCCACGGGCAATGGCCTGCCCCGGCACGCGGTGGATGTGGCGGTGATCTATGACCGGCCGCAGGTCAGCGACCGCATCATGGACCTGCTCTGGATGGAACGGGCGACGCCGGTCTGCGCACCGTCCCTGGCCCGGGCCTTTGCCGGGCGGCCGCTGGGCGAGTTGCTTGCCGCGGCCGGGCTGCTGCATGTGCGGATCGACGGGCAGGATCCGCGCCACCTGTGGACCCGTTTCGCCCGGCAGGCCGGGATCGCGCTCGACACCGCCGCCGGGATCACCTTCGACACCCTTGCGCTGGCGGTGCAGTATGCCGAACGCGGGCAGGGTGTCGTGCTGTGCGACGTCGACCTGTTCGCCGGCGAGATCGCCGCCGGGCGCCTTGCCGCCCCGAGCGACGTCGAGGTCCGCGACGGCTTCGGCTATTTCCTTGCGCTCGACCCCGAGGCGCTGGACGATCCCCATGTGGCGCTGTTCCGCAGCTGGATGATCGCGCGCTTCGCCGGGCAGGATCTGCCGCCGCTGCCGGATCTGCGTGCGGGCACGCCTCCCCCGGCCGCGGCGCCACCGATGGCGCATCCCTGAGACCCGACCAACCCGGACCGACCCGGAAAGCCCAGACGGGCAGCAGAGCCCGCGGAACCCCAACAAGGAGAAGACCCCGATGACCCCAACCAACCGGACCCGGCGCACGCTTTCGGCCGCGGCCCTCGCGCTGGCGGCACCGCTGGCGGCGGCGGCCGATTGCGGCACGGTAACCATCGCCGACATGAACTGGGCCTCGGCCTCGACGCTGGCCTGGATCGACCGGATCATCCTTGCCGAAGGCTATGGCTGCGAGGTCGAGATCGTCAGCGGCGACACCATGCCCACCATCGCCTCGATGTCCGAGAAGGCGCAGCCCGACATCGCGCCCGAAATGTGGATCAACTCCGCCCGCGACGTCCTGGACAAGGCGGTGGCCGAGGGGCGGCTGGTCTATGCCTCGGACGCGATCGAGGGCGGCGCGGTCGACGGGCTGTGGATCCCCAAGTTCCTGCAGGAGGCGCACCCGGATCTGAAGACCGTCGCCGACGTGCTGAAGCACCCCGAGCTGTTCCCCGACCCCGAGGATCCGTCGAAGGGCGCGCTCTACAACTGCCCGGCGGGGTGGAACTGCCAGATCTCGACCGCGAACCACTTCAAGGCCTACAAGATGGAGGAGGCCGGCTTCCGTCTGGTCGACACCGGATCGGCCGCGGGGCTGGATGGCTCGGTCGCCAAGGCCTTCGAACGCCAGCAGGGCTGGTTCGGCTATTACTGGGCGCCGACCGCGCTTCTGGCCAAGTACGACCTCGTGCTGCTGGAACCGGCGCCGGGCGTCACCTTCGACCAGGCCTATTGGGACAGCTGCTTCTCGAAGCCCGACTGCACCGCCGACCGGCCCTCGACCCCGGCGCCGACGCCGATCAAGTCGGTGGTCACCGCCACCTTCCGCGACGCCGAACCGGCCGCCTTCGACTACATCAGCAAGCGCAAGATGGACATCGGCACGATCAACGCCTTCCTGGCCTGGGGCGCCGACAACCAGGCCACCGGCGAGGACACCGCGCGCCACTTCCTGACCGAGAACGAAGCGATCTGGTCCGCATGGGTCACCCCCGAAGCGGCCGCGGCGATCAAGGCCGGGCTCTGAGACCGCTGG
>JBGAOK010000113.1:0-9818 GCA_044221805.1 Meridianimarinicoccus sp. | reverse complement strand
GCGTGGGAGCGGTCAGGAACAGGATCGCGTCGGTTTCGGCGATCAGCGGCTCGCCCCAGCCCATCAGCGAGCCCGACAGCACCCAGCGGCCGCCCTGCTGCGCCTCGGCGATGCGGAGCAGGCATTCCTGCGGGTCGCGCCGTTCGGTGAGCGGCAGCTCGGTCGGCAGCCAGTAGAAGTCGTCGGTATCGAGGTGGCGCAGGCGCAGGGTCCGGGCCAGCCCCGCCCCCAGCGAAGTGACGCCCGATCCTGCTGCTCCGGTGATGTGAATGCGCATGGTCAGCCTTTTGCTGCGTTGCAGCATAACCTAACTGCCCCCGGGATGGGAAGAGCCGTCGTGGCGGCCATCCCCGCCGCGGCGATCGGTTGCAGCCGGGCGCGGGCGGGGACCGGCGGGGGTGGTCAGGCGACGGTTTCGCGCAGCGCGTCGAGCATCACCTGCACGTTGGCGGGATCGGCATCCGGGGTGATGCCGTGGCCGAGGTTGAAGATGTGCGGGCCGCGGGCGAAGGCCTCGCGGATGCGGCGGGTCTCGTCGGCGAGCGCCAGGCCGCCGGTGACCATGAACCGGGGCGCGAGGTTGCCCTGGACGCAGCCGTCGGTCTGGACCGCGCGCGCGGCCCAGGCAGCATCGACGGAATTGTCCAGCGCGACGCAGTCGGCGCCGGTGGCGCGGGCGAAGCCGGCATAGGCGGGCCCGGCCTCGCGCGGGAAGGCGATCACGGGCACGCCGGGGTGGCGGGCCTTGAGCGCGGCGATGATCCGGCGGGCCGGGGCGACGGCATAGGCATCGAAGTCGGCGCCGGTGAGCGAGCCGGCCCAGGAATCGAACAGTTTCACCACCTCGGCGCCGGCGTCGATCTGGGCCGAGAGGTAGAGGATGGTGGCTTCGGTCAGCCGGTCCATCAGCGCGTCGAACAGGGCGCGGTCCTCGGCCTTGAGCCGGTGGGCGGGGCCCTGGTCGGGGGTGCCGCGGCCGGCGATCATGTAGCTGGCGACGGTCCAGGGCGCGCCGGCGAAGCCGATCAGCGTGGTCTCGCCCGGCAGCGCCCCGGTCAGGATGCGCAGCGTCTGGTAGACCGGGGCGAGGGTGTCGTGGATGGCGTCGGCGGGTTTCAGGCGGGCGAGGTCGGCCGCGGTGGTGACGGTCGACAGGCGCGGGCCCTCGCCCTCGACGAAGCTGAGGTCGGCGCCGAGCGCCTGGGGCACCAGCAGGATGTCGGCGAACAGGATCGCCGCGTCGAAGCCGTAGCGGCGGATCGGCTGCAGCGTCACCTCGGCGGCGAGGTCGGGGGTGTAGCACAGGTTCAGGAAGCTGCCCGCCTTCTCGCGGGTGGCCCGGTATTCGGGCAGGTAGCGCCCGGCCTGCCGCATCATCCAGACCGGCGGCACCGGCAGAACCTCGCCCGAAAGGCTTCTCAGAAGGGTCTTTGCCCCGGCCATGTCGCGCTCCCCTGACAGTCGTGACAGGGTCGTCCCCCATGCGGTGGGCAAAGTCAACGATGCCGGGGGCGGGGGCAGACCTGTAGACCGTTGTCACGCCGGCTGCGCCCGTCTAGGGAATCGCCATGAAAATCCGCGTGCCCACCCCCGACGAGCCCCTGAAGATCGGCACCCGCGGATCGCCGCTGGCGCTGGCGCAGGCCCACGAGACCCGCGACCGGATCGCGGCGGCCTTCGACCTGCTGCCCGCGGCCTTCGAGATCGTGGTGATCAAGACCACCGGCGACATGGTGCTGGACCGGCCGCTGTCGGAGGTCGGCGGCAAGGGCCTGTTCACCCGCGAGATCGAGGAGGCGCTGCTGAAGGGCCGGATCGACATCGCGGTGCATTCCATGAAGGACATGCCGGTCGAGCAGCCGGCCGGGCTGGTGCTGGACTGCTACCTGCCGCGCGAGGATGTGCGCGACGCCTTCGTCTCGGCCGGGGTGGCGGGGATCGCCGACCTGCCGTCGGGGGCGGTGGTGGGCACCTCGAGCCTGAGGCGGCGGGCGCAGCTGGCGCACCGGCGCCCCGACCTGCGCATCGTCGAGTTCCGCGGCAATGTGCAGACCCGGATGAAGAAGCTGGAGGACGGGGTGGCGGTGGCGACCTTCCTGGCCATGGCCGGGCTGAACCGGCTGGGGCTGGCCCATGTGGCGCGCGCGCCGATCGCCACGCACGAGATGCTGCCGGCGGTGGCGCAGGGCGCCATCGGGGTCGAGCGGCGCGACCGGGACACCCGCGCCGGCGCGCTGCTGGAGGCGATCCACGACGCACCCACCGGCATCCGGCTGGCGGCCGAGCGCGCCTATCTGCGGGTGCTGGACGGGTCGTGCCGGACGCCGATCGCCGGGCTGGCCGAGATCGAGGGCGGCGAGGTCTGGCTCAGGGGCGAGATCCTGCGCCCGGACGGGTCGGAGTCGCTGGACGACGCGGGGCGCGCGCCGGTCGAGGACGCGGCGGATCTGGGGCGCGAGATCGGCCGGCGGCTGAAGTCGCGGGCGGGGGCGGATTTCTTCACGGCACCCGGCGCATGAGCCGGGCGGGGTGACACGGAACCGTCATGAACCGGGGCTAGGACGGTCCCGGTCTTGCGAGCGCAGAGAAGGAACGGATGACGATGGACGCAGATTCCGAACGGGATGACGAAGCCTTCGGCCGCGACTGGCTGGCCGCCGAGCTGGCAGACACGCTGGACGAGGATTACGAGCTCGAGCTCTCCGAACCGGCGTTGTCGATGGAGATCCGCAAGATCTATCGCAAGGCGCATCCGCCTTCGCTGGAGCGGAACGACTATTTCCAGAAGCTGCTGCTGCTGCAGTCCGAGCTGATCAAGCTGCAGGACTGGGTGCAGTACCACAAGGAAAAGGTCGTGGTGATCTTCGAGGGCCGGGATTCCGCGGGCAAGGGCGGCGTGATCAAGCGGATCACCCAGCGGCTGAATCCGCGGGTTGCCCGGGTGGTGGCACTTCCCGCGCCCTCCGAGCGCGAGAAGTCGCAGTGGTATTTCCAGCGTTACGTGCCGCACCTGCCCGCCGGGGGCGAGATGGTGCTGTTCGACCGGTCCTGGTACAACCGTTCGGGCGTGGAGCGGGTGATGGGCTTCGCCACCGAGGACGAGGTCGAGCAGTTCTTCAACGACGTGCCGGAATTCGAACGGATGCTGGTGCGCTCGGGCATCCGGCTGGTGAAATACTGGTTCTCGATCACCGACGAGGAACAGCAGATGCGCTTCCTGATGCGCATCCACGACCCGATGAAGCAGTGGAAGCTGTCGCCGATGGACCTGCAGAGCCGGGTGCGCTGGGAACAGTACACCAAGGCCAAGGAAGAGACCTTCGCCCGCACCAACATTCCCGAGGCGCCCTGGTACATCGTCGAGGGCAACGACAAGAAGCGGGCGCGGCTGAACTGCATCGACCACCTTCTGGGCATGATCCCCTACGGCCCGGTGCCGCACGAGGAAATCACCCTGCCCGAGCGGGTGTTCAATCCCGACTACGAACGCGCGGTGTTGCCGCCGGAACTCTACGTGCCGTCGAAGTACTGAGACCGTGATGCCCGCGCGTCCTGCCCGCAGGGGTGGGGCGCGGGGAGCGACGGGCCTTTGGGGAGCACCGGCCGCCGTAGGTCGGTTGCAGACATTTGTGGTCGTGACGGCGTCGTTCGGGAACTTGGGATGACCCTGAAGGCTGGCACAAATGGAAAGGCCGAAAACCGGGGAATGGGGGGTGGCCGCAGAGCTGGCGACGCTCTTTGGCGGACACCGGAACACGGCATTCCGGACGTTCGGCCTTCCGAATGACCTCGTTTTCAAGTCAACGAAACGATCTCCCGCCGCGATTGCCTGGCTGTTGGACGTTCAGGACCGGGCGCGAGCCGTAGGGTTCGTCGTGCCCCATATTCTGGAAAGCCGGCATGGCCGGCTCATCGAAGATGGATGGACCTGCGAAACTTTCATTGCGGGCAGGAACCTCGCCGTGTCCGAGCTGCGGGTCATCCGACCGCAGATGGAGGACTTTCATGACGCTGCGGCTGGAATGAAGCAGCGTCCCGGTTCCTGTCGTCCGTGGCTCTTCTGGATTTGGCCTCGGGTGGGGACGTGGACCTGGATGCCATGCCCAGGGAACTTGCTTCCCGGTGCCGGGAGGCTTGGCGGGCAGTTTCGCGCCGTCGAGAAGCGGTCGTCCATGGTGATCTGAACGCCGGGAATGTCCTGAGGACCGCGGATGGCCGGATTGCGCTGCTCGACTGGGATGAAAGCCGCCGCGACCTTGTTCTGTTCGACCTCGGCCAACTTGAGGATGACGACGAAGCGGGACGACGGGCGCGCCTTGCCTGGGAGGTGGCGGGCAGTTGGCTGGTCGAGCCGGCCCATGCGAAGGATCTCGCAACCGGGCTCTGAGACAGCTCCAATTCGACTGCAGCGGGGAGGCTCGGCTCGGCGCGGGGCAGCGCCCGACATGGCAAGGCGCCCATCCGGCAGCGGTGCGAGCGAGCCGGCTGAATCCCGCCGGACCGTGACCGAAACAGACGCGGACCAGGCCGCGGTCAGCGGTGGCTGGGTCGGGTTCGGCGGCGCGGTCGTTCCGGACCCGCAATCCCTTGAAACCGAAGAACCGCTTGTCTGTGTGGTCGTAGGCTGCCCGGACCCCCGCACGTGGTCCGGGACCATTCGTTCGATTTTCTTGCCCTCGGGCCCGCTTGTCGAGATGGTTCGCCGGTGGAACGGCGCGGTGGAACCCCGGCGGCGGGCGGGGTCTTGACCTGTCCGGATTGGGCCTGCGGGTTCGCAGAGGCCGGCGCGGCGGCAGAACGCCATGGCGACAGGAGACGGGATGCGGGACGGTCGGACGACGGGTCGGCGGCTGCTGGGGACGGGCGGGGTCTTCCTGGGCTGGATGCTGGTCACCATCATCGGCGGCCAGCTCTCGGCCCGGGGGGCGACCTCGCTGGACGCGCTGGTGACGGGCGGGATCGTCTGGGGCGTGGTGGCGGCTGCGGCCTTTCTCACCGTGGCGATCCGGCTGACCGGCTGGACCGACCTGGGCTTCCGCCGCCCGGTGGTGCGCTGGCTCCCGCTGTTCTGGTTGCCGACGCTGTACCTGCCCGGCTTCGTGGCGCTGGCGTTGGCCAAGGGCCTGCCCGAGCCCCGGGTGATCGGCCTGATCGCGGTGAACTGCCTGGCTGTCGGCTTCTCGGAGGAGGTGATGTGCCGGGGCCTGATCTTCACCGCGCTCCGGACGCGGCTGCGGATCTGGCCTTCGGTCTGGCTGACCACGATCCTGTTCGGGTCGATGCATGTGCTGAACATGGCGCTGACCGGGCAGGTGATGGGATCGGTGGCGCAGGCGGTGGCGGCAAGCCTGACCGGGCTGGTGCTGATGGCGATCCTGCTGCGCTCGGGCTCGCTCTGGGCGGCGATCCTCTACCACGGGATCTGGAACCTGACGGCCTTCCTGGTCGCCCATGATGCGGCCGGCGCGGGTGCGGGCGAGATGCCGTCGGGCTGGATCCTGTGGCTGCCGGTGGTTTTTCTTTTGCCCAACGGGCTTTACGGGCTGTGGCTGATGCGCGGGATCGGCCGGGTGGCGCCGCCGGGCGATTTCGTCGCCGGCCGGCGCTGAGCCTGGAATAGCGTGAGGACAGGACAGCAAGCCACTGTTCTGAAAGGTGGACGGGGGCAGCCTGTTGCGCGCCGGCACCAGCGGGCGGGCGATCTTGCTGCGCTGCGGCAAAGATTCATTGGCTGGAAAGGTTTTCGACCTACCTTGAAGCGAAGGGAGGAAACCTTTGCCACTCAGACGGGGTTTCCAATGGACAAAGATACCGACTTCCACCTGGCCTTCGCGCCTCCGGTCGATCCGATGATCGACGCCTTCCTCACCGATGTGGGCTTCGGCTTCAATCCTGCGGCGCTCAGGCGGGCGTGCCGGCGCGAGGCGATGAAGCTGAACGCGCGCAGCGACGCGCAGCTGGCGCTGTTCGGCATCACCCGCGACCAGATCCCGGCCTATGTCCTGCGCGAGCATTTCCCGGCCCATGCGCCGGTGCAGCGCTTCGCCGCCTGAGCTGCCCGCGGCCGCGGGCTGAGCTGCGCACGGGGACCGAAGCCCGGGGTCCCGCCCGGCCTTGGATTCCCGCCGCGCTTCGCTAGCATCGCGGCATGAAGTTCACCCTCAGACAGCTCGCCTATTTCCAGGCGCTGGCCACCGCGCGGACCTTCGGCGCGGCGGCCGAGCGCATGCATGTGACCCAGCCGGCCCTGTCGATGCAGATCCGCGACCTGGAGGCGGCGATGGGCGGCGCGCTGGTCGAGCGGTTGCCGCGCGAGGTGCGGCTGACGCCGAGGGGCCGGGCTGTGCTGGAGCAGGCCTCGCGCATCCTGGGCGAGGCGCGCGAGCTCGATGCCTTTGCCCGGCGCGGGCTGGGCGAGGAGCAGATCAACCTTGGCGTGATCCCCACCGTGGCGCCCTATCTGCTGCCGGGCGTGCTGGACCGTGTCGCCGCCGGCGGGCTGCCGGCGCTGAGGGTGCGCGAGGCGCAGACCGACGCGCTGGTGGCGGCGCTGGTGCAGGGCCAGCTCGACGCGGTGCTGATCGCGCGCCCGGCCCGCGACCCGCGCATGGTGGCCGAGGACCTGTTCGAGGACCGTTTCCTGCTGGCCGCCCATGGCCGCCGGCTGGCCCGGCTGGGGGTGGTGCTGCCGGCGCTGCACCCCGAGGATCTGGACCCCGAGCAGCTGCTGCTGCTGGACGAGGGCCATTGCCTGGCCGACCAGGCGCTGGCGGTCTGCGGGCTGGACCGGCGCTTCCTGAGGATGGATCTGGGGGCGACCTCGCTGACCACGCTGTGCCGGCTGGTGGCGGCCGACCACGGGCTGACGCTGCTGCCCGAGATCGCCGTCGAGGCGGAGCTTGGCGCCTCGCCCGATCTGGCGATCCGCCGCTTCGCGCCGCCCGAGCCGGGGCGGCAGCTGGCGCTGGTCCGGCGCGCCGGGACCGACGGGGCGGGCTGGTTCCCGGCGCTGGCCGGGTTGCTGGCCGAGACGGGCGCGCATCTGGTGGCGCGCGCCCGGTCCCTGGTGACGGCCTGAGCCGGGCTCAGGCGGCGTCGGCCTTCGCGGCGCCCTTCAGCCAGGCCAGCACGGTGTCCGGCGAGGACACGCCGTAGGGGTCTTCGCCGTGGTTGTCGGCGAGGCCCGGTTCCTCGAACCAGGCTTCGATCACGCCGTCCTTCACCACGGCGGCATAGCGCCACGAGCGCGCGCCGAAGCCGAGGTTGTCCTTGGCCACCAGCATCCCCATGCGGCGGGTGAACTCGCCCGAGCCGTCGGGGATGACCTGGACGTTGCTCAGGCCCTGGGCCTCGGCCCATTTGTTCATCACGAAGGCGTCGTTGACCGACAGGCAGTAGATCGCGTCGATGCCGAGTGCGGCGAAGTCGGCGAAGCCTTTCTCGAATCCCGGCAGCTGGTAGGTCGAGCAGGTCGGCGTGAAGGCGCCGGGCAGGGCGAACAGCACCACGCGCTTGCCGGCAAAGTAGTCCTCGGTGGTGACCGGCTGCCAGCGATAGGGGTTCGGGCCGCCGACGCTGTCGTCGCGCACCCGGGTCTGGAAGGTCACATCGGGAAGTTTCAGGCCAGCTTTCATTGCGCGGCTCCTCGGGTCATGGCATGTGGTGGCGACCGGTCATGCTGCGTCGCAGCGGTCTGGCGTGGTTTAGAATCATTCCAAACTGTGGGCAAGACGGCGCCGCCGGAATCCCGGCTCATGACAGCCATGCGCAAATCGCGCAGGACAATTCACGGGCAATTGCCTATGGTTGCGGCAAGAGGAGAACCGCATGCGTGACCTGAAGATCCCCGACCAGCGCCACCCCGAGAAGGCACACCGGCCCGACAATCCGCAGCCGAAGAAGCCGGACTGGATTCGCGTCAAGGCGCCGTCGTCGGACGGCTATCGCGCCACCGCGTCGATCATGCGCGAGCACCGGCTGACCACGGTCTGCGAGGAAGCCGGCTGCCCCAACGTGGGCGAGTGCTGGAGCCAGGGTCACGCCACCATGATGATCATGGGCGAGATCTGCACCCGCGGCTGCACCTTCTGCAACGTCGCCACCGGGCGGCCCGACGCGCTGGACGTGTTCGAGCCGGGCCGGGTGGCCGATGCGGTGGCGAAGCTGGGGCTGAAGCATGTGGTGATCACCTCGGTCGACCGGGACGATCTGGAGGATGGCGGCGCGGCGCATTTCGCCCAGACCATCCGCGCGGTGCGTCACAGAAGCCCCGGCACCACCATCGAGATCCTGACGCCGGACTTCCTGAAATGCACGCCTGCCGCGCTGGAAGCGGTGGTCGAGGCGAAGCCGGACGTGTTCAACCACAATCTCGAGACCGTGCCGGGCCTGTATCTGGAGGTGCGCCCCGGGGCGCGCTATTTCCATTCGCTGCGCCTGCTGCAGCGGATCAAGGAACTGGACCCGACGATCTTCACCAAGTCGGGCATCATGGTCGGCCTTGGCGAGAAGCGCCCCGAGGTGCTGCAGGTGATGGACGACCTGCGCGCGGCGGAGGTGGATTTCCTGACCATCGGCCAGTACCTGCAGCCGACCCCGAAACACCACCGGGTCGACCGTTTCGTCACCCCGGACGAGTTCGCGTCCTATGAGAAGACCGCCTTCGGCAAGGGCTTCCTGATGGTCTCGGCGACGCCGCTGACCCGGTCGAGCTATCACGCCGGCGACGATTTCGAACGGCTGCGCGCGGCGCGGCTGGCCAAGCTGGGCATCGCCTGAGCCCCGGCCCGGCCGGGACAGGTCCGGCCCCCGCGACCGGCCCCCGCGACCGGGCGCAGCGCCAGCCACCGGCCCGGTCCGCCGGGAATACAGATGCGCATCGGACCCCGGGCCCGGCGCAGGGCCGGGTGACGCCGGGATGGCGTGCGAGGCTCTCAGGGCGCGGGCTGGTCCGGCTGGGCGACCGGCGGCAGCGCCGTCACATAGGCGGCGATTGCCGCCAGATCCGCGTCGGGCAGGTGGGAGAGGTTCGCCACCACATCGGCCATCTCGCCGCCGACGGAATCGAAGTCCGGGGTGAAGCCCGACTTCAGGTAATAGGCGATGTCGGTGGCTGACCAGTCCAACGCCGCGGGGGTGATGTTGGGGATCCGCCCCTTGCCCGCGGGGTTCGGCGCGCCGCCCATCCAGCGGCCCGGGTCGATCCCGCCGATGACGTTGCGCGGCGTGTGGCATTCGGCGCAATGGCCCAGAGCCTCGACCAGATAGCGGCCGTGTTCGGCCTCGGGGCTGGGCGGCCTTGCCATCATCCACGAGGCATCGAGGTTCAGCGCCTTCCACGGCCCCAGAAGGACGCGCTGGTCGAAGGGGAAGGCGATCTCGTGTGCCTCGCTGGGTCGGTCCGCGGCCGGCAGGGTGTCCATGAAGGCCTTCAGGTCGGCGATGTCCTGCAGCGCCATCCGCGTGTAGGTGGTGTAGGGGAAGGCGGGATAGAGGTGCTGGCCCTCGGGCGAGACGCCGCGCTTCAGCGCCGAGGCGAAGTCGGCAAGGCTCCACCCGCCGATGCCGTGGTCGGGATCGGGCGAGATGTTCGGGGCGACGAAGGTGCCGAAGGGGCTGACCAGCCGGACGCCGCCAGAGAGGACCAGCCGGTCGTCGCCCTTCGCCCCGGGCGCGGCGTGGCACGAGGCGCAGCCGGCAGCCCAGAACACCCGTTCACCGGCGACGGCATCGCCGGTCAGCCCGGCGACGGCGGTCGCGGACAGGGGTTTCGCGCGGGTCAGCCAGTAGCCGGCCCCGGCCAGGGCCAGGGCGGCCAG
>JBGAOK010000112.1:0-9953 GCA_044221805.1 Meridianimarinicoccus sp. | reverse complement strand
CATGCCATGCAAGCGCTCTCCCAGCTGAGCTATGGCCCCACATCGTGCCGTTTCCGGCACAGCGCGTCTCTATGGGATGGCGCGGGGGGGTTCAAGGGGAAAATCGCAGCCCCCCGAACCGAAAGTCCTCAGACGTCGTCGTCCGCTGCCACGTCGGCCAGATCGTCGAGCGAGACATTCTCGTCCTCGTCATCCTCAAGGATTTCGTCGTCGAGACCGACATCGGCGGCATCGGCGTCGACGTCTTCGAGCACGACGGGTTCGTCGTCGAGATCCACCCCGGGCTTGACCCGTTCGGCGATCATCGCGCGGCCCCGGCCGGTTTCGAGCGTCACGACCTCGCCGGTATAGGGGCTGACGATTGGGGTGCGGTTGAGGTCATAGAAGCGTTTGCCCGTGGTCGGGCAGACCCGCTTGGTTCCCCATTCTTCCTTTGCCATGAGCCGGATGTTCCTCTGGTGTCAGGCCTTCAGGCCGGGGCGCAAGGGCCCTGGCGCGATGCAAAGCTGGGAACTGCCACAGGGGCGTGAGCGTGTCAAAGGCTTTCTCGGGTCACGTCCCGCGGCGGTGCGCGTCCGCGGCCGGAGGCGCGCAAGGGCGAGACAAGCGGACCCGGCCCGGGTACTGTCTGTCCGAGCGGAGAGGCGAATGGGCAAGACGATCGAGCGGATGGGACTGCCGGGAAGTCCGGATGTGGAGGTGCGGCTGCGCTGGTCCGCGCAGGCGCGCCGGCTGTCGCTGCGGGTGTCGCGGATGGATGGACGGGTCACCCTGTCGGTGCCGCCCGGGATCAGTCTGGGCACGGCCGAGGCGTTCCTGAAGCGCAAGGCGGGCTGGGTCCGGGGGCATCTGGCGGCGCAGCCGGCGGTGGAGCAGCCGGTGCTGGGCGGGCTAGTCCCGGTCGAGGGACAGCCGCGCCGGATCGCCCCGGTCGCGGGCCGGCCCCGGCTGACCGCAGAGACGATCGAGGTCAATCCGGCGCGCGCGGTGGCGCCTCAGGTTGCGGCGGTCCTCAAGACGCTGGCGCGAGACCGGCTGGCCGCCGCCTGCGACGTCCATGCGGATCGGCTCGGCCGGTCCTATGCGGCGCTGGTGCTGCGCGATCCGCGGTCGCGGTGGGGCTCGTGCAGCAGCACCGGCCGGCTGATGTTCTCGTGGCGCCTGGTGATGGCCCCGCCCGAGGTTCTGGATTACGTCGCGGCGCACGAAGTAGCGCATCTGGTCGAGATGAACCATTCGCCGGCGTTCTGGGCGCAGGTGGTGCGGCTTTGTCCCGACCATGCCCGGCACCGGAGCTGGCTTCGCGACCGTGGCGCGAATCTGCATCGCCTGCGGTTTGCCGTCTGATGGCCGACGAGGCGACCTTGCCCCGCCTGCCGCGCGTCGGCACCCGGATCGGCGACAGCACGGTGCACGATCGGGTCTTCCGGACGCTCCGGACACGGATCATGCATGGCGGTCTCGTCCCCGGTGAACACCTGACCCTGCGGGGACTGGGCAACGAATTCGGTGTCAGCATGACCCCGGCGCGCGAGGCGGTGCGCCGGCTGGTGGCCGAGGGGGCCCTGACCCTGTCGGCATCGGGCCGGGTCAGCACACCGGAACTGACCGCCGAGAGGATCGAGGAACTGGCCGCGATCCGTGCCCTGCTGGAACCGGAACTGGCCAGCCGGGCCATGCCCCGGGCGCACCTCGCGCTGATCGAGCGGCTGGAGGCCATCAACGAGGCGGTCGCCGACAGCATCGCCCAGCATTCGGCCCAAGGCTACATCCGCACCAACCTGGAGTTCCACCGGATGCTCTATCTGCGGGCGCAGGCGCCGGCGATGCTGGCGATGGCCGAGACGGTGTGGCTGCAGCTGGGTCCGACGATGGCGAAGCTCTATGGCCGCCTCAACCGAACCGAACCTCCCCGTGGCCACCGTCTGATCGTCGCCGCGCTGAAGGCCGGAGACGAACCGGGGCTTCGCCTCGCCATTCGCACCGACGTGACGCAGGGGCTGCGGATGTTGCTGGCCTGACGCGAGTTTTCCACGGGATCCCCGACTTTTCCGACAGGGACAATATCGCGCACCCGAGATCGCGCACCGACGCCGCCCGTTAACGTCCTGTTAACCTTGGTGGCGAGATTGTGAGCCTGCGGTGCAATCGAGGCAGAAGAATACAGGCAAACCCATCCGCAGGTGTCGCCACCCCCTGCCGTCACCGGCAGGGGGTGCGTGGACACCGATCAGTTGGTGCCGGTGATCTCCATCACGCGCTGCTGCTTTTCCTCGTCGCTCACGTCGCCCTTGTTGATGATCGAGAATACCTGGCTGACCTGCTCGTCGGTCAGGCTTGCCACGTCGACGTTGGCCGCCTGGACGACAGCGGAAGCGGCAACCGCCTCCCGAAGCTGGGCATGCTCGTCCTGAGCGAAGGCCGCAAAGGGCAGGGTCATCGCCAGAGCGGCGGCGGCAAGAATGCGGGTCATGGTCTTCCTCCTCCATTGGCCGGCCTGCGGCCAGCCAGACAGGCGCACATCGGTGCGCATGGAGGGAGAACCCGGGTCGCCCTGCATTGTTCCGACCCCCGGAAACGGGGATCGGAACACGGCAACAGGGCAGGGGATCAGGCGTGGATGGCGCCGTCGCCGCAGGCCAGCGCGGCCTCGCGCACCGCTTCCGAGAAGGTCGGGTGGGCGTGGCAGGTGCGGGCCAGATCCTCGGCTGCGGCGCCGAACTCCATTGCCACGCAGACCTCGTGGATCAGGTCGCCGGCGGCCGGGCCGATAATATGGGCGCCGAGGATCCGGTCGGTGTCCTTGTCGGCCAGCAGCTTGACCATGCCGTCGCCCATGAACACCGCCTTGGCGCGGCCATTGCCCATGAAGCTGAACTTGCCGACCTTGTAGGCGCGGCCTTCGGCCTTGAGCTGTTCCTCGGTCTTGCCGACGCTGGCGACCTCGGGGCTGGTGTAGATCACCGAGGGGATCACCTCGTAGTTCACATGGCCGGCCTGGCCGGCGAGGATCTCGGCCACCGCGGTGCCCTCGTCCTCGGCCTTGTGGGCCAGCATCGGCCCGGCGATGGCGTCGCCGATGGCATAGATGCCTTTCACGCTGGTGGCATAGTGGTGGTCGGTGACGATCTGGCCGCCCTTGGTGGTGGCGATCCCCAGCGCTTCGATCCCCAGGCCCTTGGTGTAGGGACGCCGGCCGGTCGAGACCAGCACGGTGTCGGCATCGACGGTGTGCTCGCTGTCGTCCTTCCTGAGCTTGTAGGTGACCTTGGCCTTGCCCTTCACCACCTCGACCTTCTGGACGGCGGCGCCGAGCGTGAAGGTCAGGCCCTGCTTGGCCAGAAGCTTCTGGAACTGGCGCGAGACCTCGGCATCCATGGTGGGGGTGATGACGTCGAGGAATTCGATCACCGAGACCTCGCTGCCCAGGCGGGCATAGACCGAGCCGAGCTCGAGCCCGATCACGCCGGCGCCGATGACGACCATCTTCTTCGGGATCTTGCCCAGCTCGAGCGCGCCGGTCGAGGTGACGACGATCTTCTCGTCGACCTCGACGCCGGGCAGCGACGAGGGTTCCGAGCCCGAGGCGATGACGATGTTCTTCGCGCTGTGGGTTTCCTCGCCAACCTTGACCTGGCCCGGGGCAGGGATCGTGGCCCAGCCCTTCAGCCAGTCGATCTTGTTCTTCTTGAACAGGAACTCGATGCCTTTGGTGTTCTGGCCGATGACGTCGGTCTTGTAGGCCAGCATGGCGTCCCAGTCGACCGCGGGCGTCTTGCCCTTCAGGCCCATCTTCTCGAAGTTGTGGGCAGCCTCGTGCAGCATGTGCGAGGCGTGGAGCAGCGCCTTGGAGGGGATGCAGCCGATGTTCAGGCAGGTGCCGCCAAGGGTGTCGCGGCCCTCGACGCAGGCGGTCTTCAGCCCGAGCTGGGCGCAACGAATGGCGCAGACATAGCCGCCGGGGCCGCTGCCGATCACGATCACATCATACTCTGCCATGGTCTTCTCCTTGGGCGTTTATCTGGCGGAACCGGCTGCGGTTTCGCGTCGTTTTCCTGTAGTTTTCCTGTAGTGGACCCGTAGGTGCCGCCGCGCTGCGCGCGCGCCTTGGTCAGGAGTAGGCCAGCGCGGTCAGGTAGAGGACCGCCGTGGCCGCGAAACCGACCAGCCAGGCCAGAGTCCTGAGCCCGGTGATCCGGAAGGCATAGGCCGGCAGGTAGACCACCCGGGCGATCAGGAAGATCTTGGCCGCGGTCAGGGTCTGGAGCGTGAAGGCGTCCTTCGCGTCCAGAAGCAGGATGGCCGGTGCGAACAGCACCAGCGCGGTGATGGAATTGTTGGTGGCGCGTTCGAGCCGGGCGGCGATGCCCTGCACGGTGCGGTGTTCGTCGCGGGACGACAGCAGGTATCCCATGCCCAGCTGCTGGAAGGTGCCCAGCGTCTGGAGGATCAGCGTCAGCGCGACCAGAAGGCCGTAGATGGCAAGGATGTTCAGTTCGGTCTGCATGGCCCGGCTCCCTTGGTGGCGGCGCCCGGCGGGCGGGCGGCGCGTTCTGTTAGACCGCGGTCTGTCAGACGGTGTCGAGAAGCGTCGCGGTCAGGGCGGTCACGCCGGCCCTTTCCCGGTGCAGCGCCAGTTCCGGCGAGCCGAGATAGGCCTGCGCCTTGCCCGGATCGCTGACCCGGAACAGCACCCAGGCCGTGCCCGGGGCATCGGCGCCGCGCCAGATCTGCAGCGTGCCGAGGCCGGCGGTCTCGCGGCTTTCGTGGTCGTCCCTGAAGGCCGCGGCCCAGGTGTCGAAGTCGGCCACCTGCGCCTGCCAGATCATCTGATGTGCCATTCGTTCCTCCCTGTCATGGTCCCGTGCCAGGCGCGACGGTCGCCGACCGCCTGCCGCCGTCGTCTTGCTTCATGCCCCTGCGTCAGGATCGGGCCAGCACCTGGCCGGGCGCAGACGGTCGGGACTGTCTGGGAAGACACCGTCCGGCCGCGCCCGTAATCGGATCAGAGATCCAGGATCATCCGCCGCGGATCCTCGAGCGCTTCCTTGACGCGGACGAGGAAGGTCACGGCGCCCTTGCCGTCGACGATGCGGTGGTCATAGCTCAGCGCCAGGTACATCATCGGGCGGATCACGATCTGCCCCTTGATGACCATCGGCCGGTCCTGGATCTTGTGCATGCCGAGGATGCCCGACTGCGGCGGGTTCAGGATCGGCGAGGACATCAGCGAGCCATAGACGCCGCCGTTCGAGATGGTGAAGGTGCCGCCCTGCATCTCGGCCATGGAAAGCTTGCCGTCACGGGCGCGCTTGCCCTTTTCGGCGATTTCCTTCTCGATCTCGGCGAAGGACTTCTGGTCGGCGTCGCGCAGCACCGGCACCACCAGGCCCTGCGGCGTGCCGGCGGCGATGCCCATGTGGACGAAGTTCTTGTAGACGATGTCGGTGCCGTCGATCTCGGCGTTAACCTCGGGAACCTCTTTCAGGGCGATGCAGCAGGCCTTGGTGAAGAAGGACATGAAGCCCATGCGGACGCCGTGCTTCTTCTCGAAGATGTCCTTGTATTCGTTGCGCAGCGCCATGACCTCGGTCATGTCCACCTCGTTGTAGGTGGTCAGCATCGCCGCGCTGTTCTGGGCGTCCTTGAGCCGGCGCGCGATGGTCTGGCGCAGGCGGGTCATCTTCACCCGTTCCTCGCGGACGGCGTCCTCGGCCAGGACCGGGGCGCGGGGCGCGGCCGGTGCGGCGGGGGCGGCAGCGGGGATCGGCGTTGCCAGCGCCTTCATCACGTCTTCCTTCATCACCCGGCCGTCACGGCCGCTGCCGGTGACCTGCGCCGGGCTGAGGCCCTTCTCGGCCATCAGCTTGTTGGCCGAGGGGGCGTTCTCGACGTCGCGGGCCGCCTTCGAGGCGTGGACTTCCTCGACATAGCTGTCGCGTTCGGTCTGGGTTGCCGACTTCGCCGGGGCGACAACGGCGCCGGCCCCCGCGGCCAGCACGGCCAGCTTGCCCGAGGCCAGCACGGTGGTGCCTTCCGGGGCGAGGATTTCGGCCAGCACGCCCGAGGCGGGCGAGGCAACCTCGACCGAGACCTTGTCGGTCTCGAGCTCGCACAGCAGTTCGTCCTGGGCGACGGCGTCGCCGACCTTCTTGAACCAGGTCGAGACGGTCGCCTCGGACACGCTTTCGCCCAGGGTCGGGACCATCACGTCCACGCTGGCCGCAGCCGCGGCGGGTGCGGGCGCGGCGGCCTCGGCCGAGGCTTTCGGCTCGACCGGCTCGGGACCGGCGACGCCTTCCTCGGCGATGTTGGCGAGCAGGGCGTCGACGCCCACGGTCTCGCCTTCCTTGGCAACGATCTCGGCCAGCTTGCCGGCGACCGGGGCGGCGACCTCGACGGTCACCTTGTCGGTCTCGAGTTCGCACAGCAGTTCGTCGGCCGCCACGGTGTCGCCCGGCTTCTTGAACCAGGTGGCGACGGTCGCTTCCGAGACGCTTTCGCCAAGGGTGGGCACACGGACTTCGATAGACATGGGGTCAGTTCCCTTTGATCGTCAGCGCGTCGTTCACGAGCGCTTCTTGCTGGGCTTTGTGCATGCTGGCGAGACCGGTCGCGGGCGAGGCCGAAGCCGCCCGACCGGCATATTTCGGGCGTTTCTTCTGCGCCTTGATCCGGCGCAGCACCCATTCGATGTTGGGTTCGATGAAGGTCCAGGCGCCCTGGTTCTTCGGCTCTTCCTGGCACCAGACGAAGTCGGCGTTCTTGAAGCGGTCAAGCTCGCGCACCATCGACATGGCCGGGAACGGATAGAACTGTTCCACGCGCAGGATGTAGACGTCGGTGATGCCACGGGAGTCGCGTTCTTCCAGCAGGTCGTAATAGACCTTGCCCGAGCACATCACGACGCGCTTGATCTCCTCGTCCGGGACCAGTTGCGTGGCCGAGTTGCCGATCTGCGCATCGTCCCAGAGCACCCTGTGGAAGGACGAGCCTTCCAGGAAGTCGGCCTTCTTCGACACCGCGAGCTTGTGGCGCAGCAGTGATTTCGGCGTCACCAGGATCAGCGGCTTGCGGAACGACCGGTGGATCTGTCGGCGCAGGATGTGGAAGTAGTTCGCCGGGGTCGAGCAGTTGGCGACGATCCAGTTGTCCTCGGCCGAGAGCTGCAGGAAGCGTTCGAGCCGGGCCGAGGAATGCTCGGGGCCCTGGCCTTCGAAGCCGTGCGGCAGCAGGCAGACAAGGCCCGACATCCGGAGCCACTTGCGTTCGCCCGACGAGATGAACTGGTCGAACATGATCTGCGCGCCGTTGGCGAAGTCGCCGAACTGGGCTTCCCACATGGTCAGCGCGTTCGGTTCCGCAAGGCTGTAGCCATATTCGAAGCCGAGCACCGCGTATTCGCTGAGCGCGGAGTCGATCACCTCGTAGCGGGCCTGGCCTTCGCGGATGTTGTTCAGCGGGTAGTAGCGTTCCTCGGTCTCCTGGTCGATGAAGGCCGAATGGCGCTGCGAGAAGGTCCCGCGGGTGCAGTCCTGACCGGAAAGCCGGACCGGGAAGCCTTCCGTCACCAGGGTGCCGAAGGCCAGCGCCTCGGCGGTCGCCCAGTCGAAGCCCGTGCCGGTCTCGAACATCTGGTTCTTGGCTTCCAGAAGCCGGCCCACGGTCTTGTGCAGGTTGAAGCCCTGCGGCACGCGGGTCAGCGCCGTGGCGACGGTCTGGAACGTCGCCTCGGACACTGCGGTGGTGCCGCGGTCGTATTCCTGGGCCTGGGCGTCCAGATGCGACCAGCGGCCGTCGAGCCAGTCGGCCTTGTTCGGGCGGAACTCGCGCCCGGCGTCGAATTCGGCGTTCAGCCTGGCCTGGAAGGCGGCCTTCATGTCCTCGATCTCGCCCTCGGGGATCAGGCCGTCCTTCACCAGCCGCTCGGTATAGAGCGACAGGGTCGTCTTGTGCTTCTTGATCTTGGTGTACATCTCCGGCTGCGTGAACATCGGTTCATCGCCTTCGTTGTGACCGAAGCGGCGATAGCAGAAGATGTCGAGCACCACGTCCTTGTGGAACTTCTGGCGGAACTCGGTGGCGACGCGGGCGGCATGGACCACGGCTTCCGGGTCGTCGCCGTTGACGTGGAAGATCGGCGCCTCGACCACCAGCGCGTTGTCGGTGGGGTAGGGCGACGAGCGCGAGAAGTGCGGCGCGGTGGTGAAGCCGATCTGGTTGTTCACCACGATATGCATGGTGCTCACCGCCTCGAGGTGCGAGGGGTTGGCGGTCAGCGACAGGTGCACCGAATTGCCGTCGAAGGCGCGGTCCGACGAGGCGCCGAGGTGGTACTTCACGTCGCCCGAACCTTCGACGTCCTCGGGCTTGAAGCTGCCGCCCTGGAATTCGTTGAAGATCGCCCGGTAGGGCTTGTTCATCACGTTGGCCAGCACCGACAGGCGGCCGCGGTGCGGCATGCCGATGACGATGTCGCGAACGCCGAGGGCGCCGCCGCGCTTGATGATCTGCTCCATCGCCGGGATCAGCGATTCACCGCCGTCGAGGCCGAAGCGCTTGGTCCCCATGTACTTGACCTGAAGGAACTTCTCGAAGCCTTCGGCCTCGACCAGCTTGTTCAGGATGGCGCGGCGGCCCTCACGGGTGAACCTGATCTCCTTGTCGAAACCCTCGATCCGCTCCTTCAGCCAGGAGGCCTGCTCGGGGTCCGAGATGTGCATGTACTGAAGCGCGAAGGTGCCGCAATAGGTGCGCTTCACGATCGCGAGGATCTGGCGCATCGAGGCGACCTGAAGCCCCAGCACGTTGTCGATGAAGATCGGCCGGTCCATGTCGGCTTCGGTGAAGCCGTAGGACGCCGGGTCGAGTTCCGGGTGCGGCGTGACCACGCGCATGCCGAGCGGATCGAGGTCGGCCACCAGGTGGCCGCGGATCCGGTAGGCGCGGATGATCATCAGCGCGCGGATCGAATCCAGCACGGCGCGCTTGATCTGGTCGTCGGTGATGGCGACGCCCTTCTCCTCGGCCTTGGCCTTGATCTTGTCGCCGGCGGCCTTGACTTCCTTGGCCGCGGCAGGGGCGGCCGGCCACTGGCCGTCCAGCGCCGCGATCAGGTCGCCCGAGGGCGCCACCGGCCAGTCGTGGCGGGCCCAGGACGGGCCCCGCGCATCGGCGCGCACGGTCGCCTCGTCATCGCCGAGGGCGCGGAAGAACTCGCCCCAGGCGGCGTCCACGCTGGCGGGGTCGGCGGCATAGCGGGCATAGAGCTGTTCGACATAGGTGGCGTTCTGGCCCTGCAGGAAGGACGACGCGCGGAAGATGTCGTTCGGGGAATGTTCGGTCATGGCGTTACCTCGGGCGGATGCAGCGGACGGCAGGCGGGACGGCGCGGGGGGAAACCGGCGGTGGATGCCGGCGCGCCATGGCGGTGCCGGACCGGCTGCCAGGTGGCAGGGTCTTGCGGCCTTCGGTCGAACCGGCCTGTCTCCGTCCCATGTTTCCGCCCTGTGCTGGCGGCACTGACGCCGCCGGATTGTCGGCCTTTGTGCGGGTGGCGCGCGGTGATCCCGCGCGACCCCGGTTCGTGGTGGGGCGACCGTGGCGCGGTGGGCGCCAGCGGTCAACCTGTGGTCAGCCGATTGCCTTCAGGACGGCTTCGCCCAGGCCGGCGGGGCTGTCGGCGACCACGATCCCGGCGGCCATCATCGCCTCGATCTTGTCCTCGGCGCCGCCCTTGCCGCCGGCGACGATCGCGCCGGCATGGCCCATGCGGCGGCCCGGAGGCGCGGTGCGGCCGGCGATGAAGCCCGCGGTCGGCTTCCAGCGGCCCTTCTTCTTCTCGGAGGCGAGGAAGGCGGTAGCGTCTTCCTCGGCCGAGCCGCCGATCTCGCCGATCATGATGATCGCCTCGGTCTCGGGATCGGCCAGGAACCATTCCAGCACGTCGATGT
>JBGAOK010000007.1:0-62082 GCA_044221805.1 Meridianimarinicoccus sp. | reverse complement strand
CAGGAACGCGACTTCCTGCATGTGGACGATCTGGGCCGGCTGCTGGCCGGTCTGCTGGTCTCGCCGCTGGAGGGGCCGGTGAATGTGGCGAGCGGCCGGGCCATTCCGGTCCGCGACGTGATCGGCGAGATCGCCCGCCAGATCGGCCGGCCGGAACTGGTGCGCCTGGGCGCCCGGCCGCGGGGGGCGGGGGACCCGCCACGGCTGGCGGCGGACGTGTCCCGGCTGACCGCGGCGCTCGGCCCGCTCAGGACCCTCGACCTTGCTGCCGGGGTGGCGGCCACACTGGCGGCGGAGACCCCGGCATGATCAGGCGCCTTCTCAAAGACCCGCGCTATGCCTTCGTGCGCTTCATCTTCGTGGGCGGGCTGAACACGGTGTTCGGCTATTCGGTCTATACCCTGCTCTACCTGATCGGGCTGACCCCGCACCCGGCACTGATCGGCGCCTTCTGCGTGGGCGTGATCTGGAACTATTTCACCCATGCCCGGCTGGTCTTCGCCACCAGGGGGTTCCGGCGGATGCCGCCCTATGTGCTGGCCTATGTGGGGCTTTACTTCCTGAACGCCGCGGGGCTTGAGGCGCTGCTGGGGGCGGGGGTCTCGCCGGTGATCGCGCAGGGCATGCTGGTCCTGCCCGCGGCAGCGCTGGCCTTCATCGTGATCGGCCGGGTGCTGACCGGCCGGTTCCCGTGGCAGCGGGCGCCGGACCCCGTCGCGCGGATTCAGTCGTCGGGATCGTCGCTCCAGTAGCGGACCTGTCGGTCGGGGAAGGCTGCGATCAGCGCCTGGTTGGCCTCGGGACCGAGGTCGAGGGCGAAGACCGGCCCGTCCTTGCCGAGCCAGGGATCGGCCACCGACAGGGCGACCCCGAACGTGTCCCGGTCCCTGACCAGCACCAGATCCGACCCGAAGGCGCCGCTGCGGGCGGCCTCGGCGATGGCCGGGGTGAAGCTGTTGTAGTCGCGGTACTTGGTCACCGCCCGCCAGGGCAGGAAGACCAGAAGCCCGACGGCGCAAACCACCATCAGCACCGGCAGCGCGCGCGGCTGGGCCGCCGGCAGCAGCCGGTCGCGGAAGGCCAGAAGCCCGGCCGCCGAGAAGCCGAAGGCGGCCGGCGCGGCGATGTACCAGTAGCGCGGCCCCACGTAGAAGCCGTCGTTGAACCAGTAGCCGACCATCACCACCAGCACGGTCGCGGCAAGGATGCCCAGCCAGAGATCGAAGCGCACTAGCCGGCGCGGCCACAGGAAGGCCGCCGCAATCGGCAGCAGCGACCCGATCACCCAGCCGTGCTGTTCGCGGTTCAGCGCGGTCAGGCAGTTCAGCGTGTTGACCAGCCCTTCCACCAGACTGTGGCCGGGTCGGTAGTCCAGTGCGCCCCAGCTGCCTGCCGGCGGGCCGATGTCGGGGCCGAAGCCGAAGGCATTGCCCGCACCCGGCCAGACCCCGGCGAGGTAGTCCTGCAGCGGCGAGGACAGCGGGTTCCCGGTGGTCGCCCAGTTGAAGGCGAAATAGACCAGCCCCGTAGCGATGCAGCCCGCGCCATAGGCGATGACCCGGGGCAGGCCGCGGCGGTCGACCGCGAGCAGCCAGAGCCCGGTCAGCCCGCCGGCGATCACCCCTTCGAGGGGGCGGGTCGCGAACAGCCAGCCCATCGCCAGCCCGGCCAGCAGATGCGCCGGCAGCCCGGGCGGGTCTGCCCGTCCCGATGCCTGCGCCGTCCCCCGCACCAGCAGCCGCCAGGCCAGCAGCAGCGCGAACAGCGCCACCGCATGAGTCATCAGCGACGCGCCGGTCCCCAGCACCCAGGGCGAGGTCGCCATCAACCCGGCGACCAGCAGCGCCCGCTCGCGCGAGACCGCGGCGGCGAAGACCCCATGGGCCAGCAGCACCGAGCCGCCGGTCAGGAGCGGATTGACCAGCCAGGGCGCGCCGGCCAGCACGCCGACCGCCAGCACCGCCGGCCAGCCCGGCGCGGTGACCGGCAGCCATTCGGTTCCGCGCAGCGCGAACAGGTAATACTCATAGGCCGCCGCCGGCCCGGGCGGGGCGGGCACCGCCACATCACCCCCGGCGAAGATGCGGGCCTGGAACAGATAGGCGACTTCGTCCTCGACATGGGGGATCAGCTGGAAGCCGTAGCGCGCCAGCAGGCCCGAGGCCGCGGCGGCAAAGATCGCCAGGGCCCAGGCCGGCGGCAGCCGGACCCAGCCCGGCGCCGGGACCGAGAGCAGCGCCGCGATGCAGCCCAGGTGCAGCGCCAGAAGCGCCCCGCCCGCGATGACCTGCAGCACGAACGAGCTCATGTGGCCATAGGCGAGATAGGGCGTCAGCGAGACCGCGGTGACCGCCCCCAGGGCCAGGAGCGCCAGCAACCGCACGAAGCCCGGGCCGCGCAGCCCGGCCAGCGGCGCCGGATCGCTCCGGGCGATCCCGGCCAGGACGACAAGGGTCAGCCCGGCCTCGATCGCCAGCGCGGCGACGGCGATGAGCCCGCCGGGGGCGAGGATCCGTCCCGGCTTCAGCTCAAGGGCGGGAAACCACAAGGGTTGGGTCAGCCAGAGCTGCGCCGCCGTCCCGGCCAGCAGGGTCGCGGCGAGTGCGCCGAACAGGCCCGCCCCACGCAGTGCGGCCGCGCCGCCCACGGCAAGCCCGGCGAGCAACGCCGCCGCAAACCAGATCAGCGCCAGATCGGGCACCGGTCCCGCCCGAAGGCCGGAAAGGGCGGCGGCAGCGGCGAGAACGAGAAGGGCCGCGGCGGCGGCTGCTGCGGTCAGGCGGTTCATGCGCGGATCCCGGTCAGGCGCGGCAGCGGCATCTCGTCCGGATCGACGTTCAACCGTTCGGATTCGATCACCATCGGGCCGCCGCGGACCTGGTTGTGGATCGCGGTGATGTATTCGCCCAGCATCCCGATGAACAGCAGCTGGATCCCCGACAGGAAGAACAGCGCCACGATGATCGTCGTGGTGCCCCGCGGCGCCGCATGGGGGGCGATCAGGTAGAGCAGCACGCCCAGAGCCGAGAACAGGATGCAGAGCGTGGCGATCACCAGCCCGGCCAGGGTGCAGGCGCGCATCGGCGCCCGCGAGAAAGCGAAGATGGCGTTCAGCGCGATGTCGGTGAGGTTGCCCAGCTTGTGTTTCGACAGCCCGGCCTTCCGCGCCCGCCAAGTATAGGGGACGATGATCCGCCGGAACCCGACCGAAGCGATGATCCCGCGGATGTAGGGATAATGGTCGTTGTGCATCAGCACCGCCTGCAGCACACGCCGGTCGATCAGCTGGAACTCGCCCACCGCCGGGACCAGCTCCACGTCGGACAGGCGGTTGATGATGCCATAGAACAGGCCGCGGGCATGGCGCAGGAAGAAGCCTTCCTCGCGGGTGCTGCGGGCACCGGCCACGACCTCGTAGCCGCTTTCCCACAGCCGCACGAATTCCGGGATCATTTCGGGTGGGTCCTGCAGGTCAACCGGCAGCATCACGATCACCGCGTCGCCGGTGGCATAGCGCAACCCGTTGAACGAGGACCGGAACACTCCGAAGTTGCGGGCATTCATGATGACCTTGACATCCGGATTTCCGGCCGCGATCTCGCGCAGGATGTCCTGGGTGCGGTCGGTCGAGCAGTTGTCGACGAAGATGTGTTCCAGACGGTAGCCGGGCAGCATCTCGCGGAAGATCCGCGCGACGGTCTCATGGCAGGTGCGGACGTTGCCTTCCTCGTTGAAGCAGGGCGACACGACGGAAATCGTCTTTGGCGCGGTCGGTTCCACTGGGTATCCCCCCGGCAACACACATCCTACGGCATTCGGCGCAAACCAGCGCCGCGTCCCGTCCCGTGTGGGGCCGGACGCTGCACTTGCGATATACCATTGCGCGCAGATCTTCCGCAATTTTCTATGCGCAGGGTTTCTGCGCACAGGGGGCGGAATGCCGCGCCCGGGCCCGGGCAGGTTCGGATCCACGAAGATCCTGACGCAGGGAACCGCAGGCGGTTTCGCGGGTTAGACAGTTTACGAGGGGTCTTCACAGGACTGGCGGTCGACCGAAACCGCGGTAAGCTTCCGCGCAGGCGACGCGCAGCCGGACAGCGACCCGGGCACCAGAGGGAGCGAACACGCCATGGCATCGAAACGCGGAATCGAGGATGAAGTGACGGCGTTGCGCGCCCAGCTGGCGGACGCGGCGGAAGACGCGGTCGAGGCCGGGAAGGACGCCGTCGCCCGGGCCCGGAGCGAGGTCGGGGACGGGATCCACAGCCTGGCCGGCGTCCCCGGAGCGGCGATCGACGAGATGCGGGACATGGGTGCCCGACTTCTGGGCGAATTGCGCGACATGCCCCAAAGGAAGCCGCTGCTGACCCTGGCGGGCGTGTTTCTGGTCGGTGTGATGATCGGCCGGATGGGGCGGAAGTAGCCGATGTCGCGAATCCTGCGCGATCTGCGCATCATCGTGCAGGCCGAAAGGCTGATCGCCCAGCGGCAGTTCGCCGTGGTGCGCACCCGGTCGGGGCTGCTGGCGCTGGCTGGTGGCGCGGCCTCGATCGGGGTGGTGATGCTGAATGTCGGCGCCTTCTATGGGCTGCGCGAGCCCCTGGGCGGGGCCATGGCGGCACTGGCGGTGGCGGCAGCCGATTTCCTGCTGGCCGGGCTGCTGGTCGCCGTCGCGGTCCGCATCAACGCCGAGCGCGAGACCGAGTCGGCCACCCAGGTGCGCGACATGGCGATTGCCGATCTGGAACGCGAGGTCGAGAACGCCACCCGCGATCTGGACCTGCTGCGGACCCAGCTTGGCGCCTTCGCCCGCGACCCGGGCGGCATGGTCCTGGGCAAGGTGGTCGAGGTGATCATGGGGCTTCTGTCGCGCAAGGGGGATTGACCGGCCACATCGTCCCTGTACGGCGCCGGGGCGGGAATACCGCCATGTGCCGCGGCGCAGCGACGTGCTAGGCGGGGCCGGCATCCCTGCACTGCCTGGAGGCCTCATGCCGCTGCCGTTCCTTCGACCCGTTTCGCTTGCCGTCGTGCTGGCCGCCGTGGCAGCGACCTGTCCCGCGCAGGAACTGCCCGTGCTGGTGCTGGACCCGGCCGCCACTACCGTCTCGGGATTGTCGAGCGGCGCCTTCATGGCGGTGCAGATGCATGTGGCCTTCTCGGACCGGATCGCGGGCGCGGGGATCGTCGCTGGCGGGCCGTATTACTGCGCCCAGGGCTCGCTGCTGCTGGCGCTGAGCGAGTGCATGGAGACGGACCCGGAAGGCCCCGATGTGGCGCCCCTGCTCGCTGCTGCCCGCGCCAATGCGGCGGCCGACACGATCGCGCCGCTGGCGGGGTTGGACGGCGACCGGGTCTATCTGTTCTCGGGGACCAACGACCACACGGTCGAGCCGCCCTCGGCAGCGGCGGCGGGTGCCTTCTACCGGGACGCAGGGGTCGCTGCTGCCGACATCCTCTCGGTCAACGACATTCCCGCCGGCCACGCCTTCCTGGCGCCCGGCGGGCCGGTTCCCTGTGCGGAAACCCGTCCACCCTTCATCAGTGACTGTGGAATCGATCAGGCCGGCGACGTGCTCGAGTGGGTCTATGGCGACCTGGACCCGCCGGTCGCTCCGGTGCCGGCGTCGCTGATGGCCTTTTCGCAGACGGCGTTCCTGTCCGACCCGGCCGGCGAAAGCCTGGACGACACCGGTTTCGCCTATATCCCCCAGGCCTGCCGCGACGGCGCCACCTGCCGGCTGCACATCGTCTTCCATGGCTGCAAGCAGGGCCGCGACCGGCTGGGCGACCGCTATGCCCGGACCACCGGCTATAACGGTTGGGCCGAGGCGAACCGGATCGTGGTCCTCTATCCGCAGGCGATCACCTCGACGGCGCTTGGCAACCCGAACGGCTGCTGGGACTGGTGGGGTTACGCCGACCCGGACTATGCCACCCGCAACGGGCCGCAGATGGCCGCGGTCGAGCAGATGGCGGCCCGGCTGGGCGCGCCGCTGGAAGACACGGGCGAGGGTGCGACCTACATCAGTCATGACGAATTCAACTTCGCCCACTGGCGCGCCGGCCGGATCAGATCCTGCGGCTTCATCAGTTTCTGCGCCGTCGGCTCGGGCGACGGGGTTGGCGGCCTCTGGGGCGCCTCGACCCTTTACGAGACGGGGCCGGAGCAGTTTTCGACCGCGGCCTGCAACTAGGCCCGGCGCTCAGGCCGCGTCGGGGGGAATCAGGCCCAGCCCGCGCAGATAGATGCCGACGCCGGCTTCCAGCAGATCCTCGGGCGGGAAGGGTGACTGGGCGCCGGGCTTGGGACGGGCGAACAGCTCCACCACCCCGTGGCTCATCGCCCAGACATGGGCGCTGACCATGCTGGCCGGCGGACGCTTGCCGGGCGGGATATGCTGGGACAGATCCCGCGCGGCTTCCTCGAGCACGCCCCGGGCGCGGGCGGCGACCCGGGCAAGGTCGGGGTCGTGGTTCACCGACACGCCGCTTTCGAACATCGCCACATAATGGCCGGGATACTTCCGCGCGAAGGCCAGATAGGCGCGGCCCGTGGCCAGAAAGGCCGACAGCGCCGTCGGCTTGCCACCGTCATAGGCGTAGTCCATCAGGTCGGCGAAGATCTCGTAGCCCTGGCGCGCCGCCTCGGCGATCAGGTCCTCGCGTCCCTCGAAGTGGCGATAGACCGCCGCCGGCGTCACCCCGGCAGCCTTTGCCGCCTCGGTCAGGGTGAAGCCCATCGGTCCCCGTTCCGAGATCAGGTCCAGGGCCGCATCGACCAGCGCCTGGCGCAGGTTGCCGTGGTGATAGCCGCGCTTAGCCATTCCACAGATCCGGCCCGCCGCAGATCGCCGGGTCGGGCGGGATGGCCACTTTGGGGTCGCGGCCGGCATAGGGCACCTGCGACAGCACCCGCTGAAGCGCGGCGATCCGGGCCCGGCGCTTGTCGTCGGCCCGGATGACGGTCCAGGGCGCGTGGTCGGTGTGGGTCGCCTCGAAGGTCTCGCGGATCGCCACGCTGTAGGCGTCCCAGTAGCGCAGCCCGTCCACGTCGATCTGGCTGAGCTTCCACTGCTTCAGGGGATCGCCTTCCCGGTCGAGGAAGCGGCGAAGCTGTTCGGCCCGGTCGACGTCGAGCCAGAGCTTGACCAGGTGGATGCCGTCCTCGACCATCGCCCGTTCGAAGCCAGGCACCTGCCGGAAGAACAGGTCGCGCTGCGCCGTGGTGCAGAAGCGGAACACCCGCTCGACGATCGAGCGGTTGTACCAGGACCGGTCGAACAGGGCCATCTGCCCGGCCGTGGGCAGATGCGCCACGTAGCGCTGGAAATACCATTGGCCGGACTCGGTGTCCGAGGGGCGTGGCAGGGCGACGACCCGTGCGACGCGAGGGTTCAGGTTCTCGACGAAGCGCTTGATTGCGCCGCCCTTGCCGGCGGCGTCGCGGCCTTCGAACAGCACGACGATGCGCGCGCCGCTGCTCTGCACCCAGGCCTGCAGCCGGGCCAGTTCGATCTGCAGATCGTAGACCGTTCGGTCGTAGGTCTTCGCGTCGAGCTGTTCGGGATAGGGATAGCGCGGCGACAGGATCTTGTTGCCGCCGTCGCGGATGGCGTTGCGCACGTCCTCGGGCGCTTCGGTCTCGAAAAAGCGCGTGATTGCGCCGTCATAGGGGAGTTTGAAACCATCGGTCATGACGCCCGAACCTAGTGCGTCGGACGCCGTCCTGCAATCGGCGATACGGCTCAGCGCCCGATCGCGTCGAGGTCGTAGGGGGTGCCCTGATAGATCTCGTTGATCCAGTTGCCGTAGAGCAGGTGGGCATGGCTGCGCCACAGGTTCTTCGGTGTCTGCGTGGGATCGTTGCCGGGATAGTAGTTCCCGGGGACATTGATCGGCTTCGCCGCGGCGACGTCGCGGTCGTATTCTTCCTTCAGGGTGCCACTGTCATATTCGAAGTGGTTGAAGATGTAGAGCGCGCGGTGCCCCGGATCCTCGACCAGGCAGGGGCCGGTCTCGTCGCTGGTCAGAAGGGTGCGCAGCGCGGGTACTGCATCGATCTCGGCCGCCTTCATCTCGGTCCAGCGGCTGACCGGAATCACGAATTCGTCCGAGAAGCCGCGCAGGAAGGGCGAGGCCGGCGCCCGCGTCTGGTGCCGGAAGCAGCCGAAGGCCTTGGCCGGCAGCATGTGCTTTCCGACGCCGTGGAAATGGTGGATCATCGCCATCCCGCCCCAGCAGACGCCGAGGGTGGAAAAGACGTTGCGCTGGGTCCAGTCGAAGACCTCGCAGATCTCGTCCCAGTAGGTCACCGCCTCGAAGGGCAGATGCTCGATCGGTGCGCCGGTGATGATCAGCCCGTCGAATTTCTCGGCCTTCACCTCCTGGAAGGGGCGATAGAACGCCTCCATGTGCGCAGCCGCGGTGTTCTTGGACTGGTGTTCGGTCATCCGGATCAGGGTCAGGTCGATCTGCAGCGGCGTCGCGCCGATCAGCCGGGCGAACTGGGTCTCGGTCTGGATCTTCTTCGGCATCAGGTTCAGCAGGCCGATCTTCAGGGGGCGGATGTCCTGGGTCTCGGCCCGGTCCCCGGACATGACCATGACCCCTTCGCGCGAGAGCACGTCGAAGGCGGGCAGGTCGGCGGGAATCTTGATCGGCATGGGTCGGTTCCAGACGGGATCGCAGGGCTGCGAGATAGACCCTGGGTCAGTGGGCCTCAAGGGCCTGCGCGACAAGTTGGCTAAAACCCTCGGCGTCGCTGACGCGGGCCACATCCTCGGCGCGAACCTTGATGCCCCAGTTCCGCGCCATCGCGGCATAGAGCGGCTGGCGGTGGGCCAGCGCCTGGGCATAGGTCCAGCGCACGAAGGCGTCCGGGTCGACCTCGGTCTCGGTGATGGCTTCCAGGTCGAGGTATTCCGCCCATTTCGCGCGCAGGAAGTCGGGACGGTAATACATCGGCTTCGGGTTCCGATCGAAACGCCTGATCAGTTCCGCGGTATGGCCCTCGGTGCCCTCGATCCAGATCAGCAGCAGCTGGTCTTCGAGCGCGTTCAGAACCAGATCGGCAGGATCGTCGGGATCGACCACCTCGCAGATCGAACCGCCGCTGTCGCAGATGAAGTTCCGGTAGCCGTACAGATCCTCGGCCCGGTGGATGAAGTAGGGCGTGTCCAGCAGCGCGGCGATCTCGGCCCTGCGGTGTTGTTCCTGCCGCCGCATGTAGTCCTCGAACGGCAGGCCGCCCTTCTCGGGGTTGCCGGGCTTGCCCAGATAGGTCGACAGGGGCGCAAGGTTGTTGAAGGTCAGGTTCGACGCGATGAAGATCGAATCGGACAGCAGCAGGTCGCGCAGGAACGGATTGCGCATCGCCTCGCGCTTGAAGTTGTCGACGATGTGGTCGCCCATGTAGCGGGTGCCGATCCGGTAGTCGATCGAGTAGTGGAACCAGGTGCCGGACGCGCGCAGCAGGTTCGACACATGGGTCTTGCCAAGACCGGACATGCCGAACAGCAGGACATGCTTCCGGTCGCTGGCCAGCCATTCCTCTGCGGTGGGTATCGCCATCCTGTCCCGTCCCGCTGCCCTGTTCCGGTGCCCGCCTAGCAGGGCGGGCGCGGGGTGTTCAACGGCAAAGCGCGGCGGGGTGCCGCCGCGCTTCGGGAAGAACCCGAGACGGGTCGCGTTCTAGAAGTAGATGCCGACCTTCACCGCGACCGACACCGCGTCGTTGTCGTCGAATCGGGCGCGGGCCACGTCGGGGGTGCCGGTCTCGGGCTCGGCCGCGGCCAGCCATGTGTAGCGCAGGCCGCCCGAGAACTCGAGGTTCTCCCAGCGATAGGTGGCGCCAAGGGCCACGGCCGTGAAACCGTTGGTCGGCGCCAGCGGCGAGACCAGGTCGTCGTCGCCGCCGTCCTCGTAGATGACCGAAGCCGATGCGGCAAATCCGGGTGTGAAACGGTAGGCCACGCCGGCAGTCCAGGTGGTCGAGTTGTCCAGTTCGACCAGATCGCGACCCAGCTGCTGGGGCTTGATCTTGAATTCGGACCAGTCCACCCAGCGCATCCCGGCAAAGGCCAGCGTGTTCGGCGCGACGCCGGTCTGGAAGGCGACGTTCACCGCCTGCGGTCCGTCCACGGTGGTGGGCGCGCTTTCGCTTGTCGTGGTGAAGCTGCTTCCGGGTACGCCGGCCAGCGCAAAGGGCAGGGTCTCGGTGGTCTTGAAGTCGAACTGGACCTTCGAGAAATAAGTGACCGCCAGGCGCAGGGCGATGTCGGAGCGTTCATAGGCGCCGCCCAGAAGATAGCCGTAGCCGGTGTCCTGGTCGAAATCCACGTCGTAGCCCGAAGCGCCGGTCCGGATCGGCTGCAACGTCCTTGGGTTCAGCAGGGTCGGCCCGCCATAGGCAAGACCGTTCAGGCTGATGTTGCCGTCGGCCTGGGCAATCCGGGCGCCGCCGTGGACCGAGAAGTTATCGTTCGCATGATAGCGCGCGATCAGGTTCAGGGCGTAGGTGTTCGCTTCCACGCTCGTCCCGCCCAGCATGCTGGCCAGGGGGCTGTTGCCATAGAAGATGTCCGCGCCATAGTCCTGCGCGCCGATCAGCGCAAAGGTCAGCTTGTCGTTGATGTCGTATTTCAGGCCGAAGTTCAGCGAACCGAAGTCGTCGGCCACGTTTGAATAGCGCGCACCCGTATTGACCGAGACCGGAAAACCCGGTGGGCTCTGGGGCAGGTCCCGCCCGGTGATCGACGGATCGGTATGGGTGTACGATACCTCGCCGAAATTGCCGTCCTTGAACAGGATGTCGATGGACTGTCCGTATCGGTCGATTCCACCGGCCTGGGCGCCGGTGGCGGCGCATGCGGCAAGAATCACAGGCACGATGCGGTTCTTCATGTGTCTCCCCCCGGAGAAAACCTAGATTTGTATTGTGCTTGTGATGGGTATGGCCGGCCGGGCCGGCCGGTCAAACGGAACGCGGCGTCACTGATCCAAGAATAGTCAACTTGTCGTGTCTGCGACAGTATTGCCGCGGGGACCGCGCAGATTGAATCCGATCGCAGCGAGAATCAGCACCGAACCGGCGAACAGCGCAAGGTCCGGGCGTTCGTGATAGATCACGGATCCGGCCAGGGCGATCGCCGGCAGGCGCAGGAATTCGATCGGAACCACGACCGTGGCAGGTGCCAGTGACAGGGCCTTGGTCAGGCAGAAATGTGCCGAAAGGCCCGCCGCCGCGACCGCGACGATCACCGGGACGCCGGAGAGGACCGGGACGGCGATGTCTCCGTCCAGGCCGGCCGAGACCAGCCCCATGACGCCCTGCATCGCCGAGAGCCAGAACAGGATGCAGAGCGCGCTCTGGTCGGTGGTCAGCCGCTTGGTGGCCAGCGCCGAGCCGGCGAAGCCGATGGCGCAGAGCAGCGCCGCCGCGGTGCCTTGGGTGACCGGGACCATGCCCGGCCGCAGGATCACCAGGATGCCGAGAAACCCCAGGCCCACCACCACTGCCTTGCGCGGGGTCAGCCGTTCGCCGAGAACGAAGGGCGCCGCCGCGGCGACCCAGATCGGGTAGGAGAATTCCAGCGCCACGACCTGTGCCAGCGGGATAGCGGTCAGGGCAAAGAACCAGAGTGTCTGCCCGAAGAAGTGCAGCAGATTCCGGACCAGGTGCAGGCCCAGCCGGTTGGCGCGGATCTGTCCGGTCCGACCGGCAAGGACAGCGACCGCCACGACGATCGCGAGACCGATCGCCGATCGGTAGGTCATGATCTCGAAGGTGTCGAGGATCTGCCCCGCCTCGCGCCCCGTCACGGTCAGGGTGATGAACGAGGCAACCGCGCCGAGGGTCCAAAGCACGGCGAGCGCCGTCGCTGGGCGAGGGCGGGTCTGATCGGTGGCAGCCATGGACCGCGCGTCGCAGTCGGGACCCCGTCTGTCAAGCGACCTGAAACGATTCCGGGCCGAAGGGGTCGGAGTTGCTAACGGAAATGCGCCAGCGTGCGCACCAGCGCGGTCACTCCAAGGCAAAGCAACAGCAGGTATGCCACAAACTTGTAAGGTGCAACGGTGCGAAGAATCGGCTTTTCGGCGAAACATCGACCGCAACGGTCACCTCCCAGCCGCATTCGATGGCCACAATTCGGACATTTGAACACGCGCATGAATAACTCCGGGGCACAGGCAACTTCTGAACGATACGCGACCACCGGGCGATGTTGCAATCACACCAAGTCGATCAGTTGAATATTCTATCTTTACGGGCACGTGATTTCCGGCAGACTGTCAGTTTCCGCGGCAAAGGACAGGACCGGGACCGCCTGAAACCAGTCGTCTGGCATCGAACAACCGGGCAAAGGCAACGTCCCGCCCTGTCGACGGGTTGCGCAGCAACGACGTTCCGGGACGATTCATATTTCCAAGGCAAAGAGCGATCAGGTCTGTGTCTGCGACGTCCGGCCTGATCCGGCCGGGATACGGGTTCAGCTTGGTGGCGGATGGCTTCGCCCGCGGCGCCAGCGCAGGCAATCGCGGTGGAAGAGGCGTTGGCCGGTTTCAGCAGGCTTGAACGGTCCGTCTGTCGCTGTCGAACAGCGCTTTCACCACCATGTCGGCCGCCGCCGGGCTGAGCGCGATCGGCGTGTCGTGAAGGACGGCCAGCCGGGTCAGCGCCTGAAGGTCCACATCGCCGCCATGGGGGATGGTGGGGTCGGCGAAGAAGATCACGGCGTCCAGTTCGCCGGCGGCGATCAGGGCGCCGAGCTGCTGGTCGCCGCCGCGCCCGCCGCGTTGCAGGCGCTGCACCGACAGGCCCGGCGCCGCCTCGGCGATCAGACGGCCAGTGCCGCCGGTGCAGATCAGCCGGTGCCCCGTCAGGGTTCTGGCATGGCGCAGCACCCATGCTCTGAGATGGGTCTTGCGGGTGTCATGGGCGACGATCCCCAGCCGGCGGGGCGCCGTGGCGTGATCCTGGGCCCGGGCCGTCATCGCCAGGATGGCGCGAACCTGGGCCGCGAAGCCTGTGGTCTCGGCCGGGAAGGCGCCGGACAGCGCCGCGGTGCCCACGGTAAAGCCCGCTGCACCGGCGATTGCCGTGGCCAGGATGCGCTCTTCCCGGTCGATGCTGCCAGCGACGATCACCGGCACATCGACCGCGCCGCAGACCGCGGCCATCAGCGCCGGCACCTCGCCGGTATGGCGATAGGCCAGAAGGTCGAGCCCGTGGACATGCTCGAGATCCGCCAGTTGCCGGGCCGAGGCGGCGATCTCGTCCACGCTGCCTTCCAGGATGCTGGGATGCCCGACGATGCGACCCGGGAACGGGTAGTAACGCACGGGGTGGTGGCGGGTGATCTCGGTCACCTCGGCGGCACGGGTGCCGCCCAGCAGGACGTCCACATCCAGTTCGACCGCCGCCCGGGCCGAGGCAAGCTCGCTTTCCGCGTCGAGGCTGACCACTTCCAGATAGGACCGTCCGCCCGCCGCCCGGATCGCCCCGGCCAGACCGCGCAGGTCGGCCAGCGGCAGACCGATGTCCTTGAAGCCGATGTGCCGGGCGCCGCCCTCCAGTGCCTCGTCAAGCCGCGCGCGGGCATCGGGGATGGTCCGGTCCTCGGCGGTCAGCATCAGGATGAAGTCGAAGGCCATGGCGCGGGATCCTCGGTCGGGCAGGGGCGTGGACCACAGGGACGGGCGCCGCGGTCAAGGGCAGGGATGGCAAGGCGATGGCGGCCCGATGAGGGCTGACACGCGGTTGCGCCTTGACCCACGGGGCGGGCTAGCTTAGTCACGCGGGGCGCGGCGGGTATAGCTTAATGGTAAAGCACCTGCCTTCCAAGCAGGCTATGTCGGTTCGATTCCGTCTACCCGCTCCAAATCTCCCGCTCTGCCGCGCTTTCTCCATCAGCCGAAACCGTTGGCCGGCCGCTGCATCTGCGCCGCCACGCGCAGGAAAAGGGCGGCCCGCGCCGGGGCCGCCCTGCAAGCATGTGACGGTGGCGCGAAGATCAGTCCTCGCCGACGATCTTCCAGACGGTGGCGCCCAGTACGGCGCCGACCAGCGGCATCACCCAGAAGAACCACAGCTGCGCCAGTGCCGGCCCATCGGCGAACAGCGCGACGCCGGTCGAACGGGCCGGGTTGACCGACGTGTTGGTGACCGGGATCGACACCAGGTGGATCAGCGTCAGGCAGAGGCCGATGGCGAGGCCGGCAAAGCCGACCGGCGCACCGCGCGACGTGGCGCCGAGGATGACGAAGATGAAGATCGCGGTCATCACGATCTCGGTCACGGCGCAGGCCAGGAAGGAATAGCCGCCCGGCGACGCCGCGCCGTAGCCGTTCGAGGCGAAGCCGCCCACGCTGGTGAAGCCGGCGGCGCCCGACGCGATCACGTAGAGCACGATCGCGGCCAGGATGGCGCCGACCACCTGGGCGGCCCAGTAGGGCAGCAGCAGCGCCTTGTCGAAGCGGCCACCCACCATCAGGCCGAGCGAGACGGCCGGGTTGAAGTGGCCCCCCGAGATGCTGCCGACGGCATAGGCCCCGGTCACCACGGTCAGACCGAAGGCCAGTGCAACACCGGCGAAGGCGATGCCGAGGTCGGGAATGCCGGCGGCGATGACCGCGCTGCCGCAGCCGCCGAGAACCAGCCAGAACGTGCCGATCAGTTCGGCAAGAAGCTTTTTGTGCATGTGTTTGGACCCTTGAGAGCAGATCGGAACGAATCGTGCCGGTTCCCGTATACCCAAAAACGGCCGCCGGAATATGCCATTTGAGCGGAATCGGGCCGCGCGACCAAAGTCGCTGCGCCGGGATGTCCCGGCTGCCCGTGCTTGTTGCTTTGGCCCGAAGGCTCTATGTCGGGCCATCATGCTGGAGGGCGGCAATGGCTGCGACCAAGGACGCAAAGACCGATGACCGGAATCGGTCCCGCAACATCGGCGCGCTGCGCGGCCTGATCCCCTTCGTGGCGCGCTATCGCGGGCTGGTGGGGCTGGCCGCGATCGCGCTGGTCTTCACCGCGGTGATCTCGCTGGTGCTGCCGATCGCGGTGCGCCGGGTGGTCGACGGGTTCCAGTCCGGCACGGCCGAGCTGCTGGATGCCTATTTCTTCGCGGCGCTGGGGATCGCGGCGCTTCTGGCGGTGGGGACGGGGCTGCGCTATGCGCTGGTCACCCGCCTGGGCGAGAGGGTCGTCGCCGACATCCGCGTCGCGGTTTTCGACCGGATGATCGCCATGTCGCCGGCCTTCTACGAGAAGACCATGACCGGCGAGGTGCTGAGCCGGATCACCACCGACACCACCCTGATCCTGTCGGTGATCGGCTCGTCGGTGTCGTGGTTCCTGCGCAACCTGCTGTTGTTCTTCGGCGGCCTCGCGATGATGCTGCTGACCTCGGCGAAGCTGACCGGGCTGGTGCTGCTGATCGTGCCGGCGGTGGTGATCCCGATCATCGCGCTGGGGCGGAAGGTCCGCCGGCTCAGCCGCGACAACCAGGACTGGATCGCGCAAAGCTCGGGCAAGGCGTCCGAGACCCTGCTGGCGGTGCAGACCGTTCAGGCCTTCGGTCACGAGGCCCAGTCGGGCGCCGCCTTCGAAGCGGTGACCGAGGCCTCGTACCGCTCGGCCAAGCAACGCATCGTGGTGCGCGGCGTGCTGACCGCGATCGTGATCTTTCTGGTGTTCTCGGGCATCGTCGGCGTGCTCTGGATCGGCGCGCGGGACGTGCGCGGCGGCGTCATGAGCATCGGCGAGCTGGTGCAGTTCGTCATCTATGCCGCCATCATGGCCGGATCGACCGCGGCCCTGTCCGAGATCTGGGGCGAACTGCAGCGCGCCGCCGGCGCCACCGAACGGCTGGTCGAGCTGCTTCAGGCCGAGGACAGCGTGTCGGATCCGGCCAGGCCCGTGCTTGCGCCGGAACCTGGCCGCGGCGAGATCGTCTTCGACGACGTGGTGTTCCACTATCCGACGCGCCCCGACAGCGCCGCCCTGAACGGCGTGTCGCTGCACGTCCGGCCCGGCGAGACGGTGGCGCTGGTCGGCCCCTCGGGGGCCGGCAAGACCACGATCCTGCAACTGCTGCTGCGCTTCTACGACCCGCAATCGGGCGTGGTGAAGCTGGACGGTGTCGACCTGAAGGCGATGCGCCGGGCCGATTTCCGCCGCCACATCGCGCTGGTCCCGCAGGAGCCGGTCATCTTCGCCGACACCGCCATGGAGAACATCCGCTTCGGCCGCCCCGGTGCGACGGATGACGAGGTGCGCGCGGCGGCCCGGGCGGCGGCGGCCGACGGCTTCATCTCGGCGCTGCCGCAGGGCTATGGCTCGCAACTGGGCGAACGGGGCGTGATGCTGTCCGGCGGCCAGAAGCAGCGCATCGCCATTGCCCGGGCGATCCTGCGCGCGGCGCCGGTCCTGCTTCTGGACGAGGCGACCTCGGCGCTGGACGCCGAAAGCGAAAGGGCGGTGCAGCACGCGGTCGAAGCCCTGTCGCGGAACCGGACCACGCTGATCGTCGCGCATCGGCTGGCCACGGTGAAGAAGGCAGACCGGATCGTGGTGTTCGACCACGGCCGGATCATCGCCGAGGGCACCCATGACAGTCTGGTGGCCGAGGGCGGGCTTTATGCCCGGCTGGCGGCGCTGCAGTTCACCGGGGCGCTGGCCGCCGAGTAGGTTCCCGCCGCCGCGACGTGGCGTCGGACGCGCCGGGACGCGGCGTCGGACTTGTGCGGGCAGCGCCCGCCGCCCATCCTGCCAGGCAACGGGCGCCCGGAGAGGCGCCGACACGTCCAGGGGGAGGAGACCGTGGCGAGAGACTTTACCGGGCCCGAGGCGACCCGCGCCGTCGAGGCCGAGATGCCGTGGTCGGCGCGCGATGTCCCGGCGACCGTCCATGACGCCCTCGAACGCGCCGCCGCGCGCTGGCCGCAGGGCAAGGCCGTCAGCTTCCAGTTGCTGTCCGACCCGAAGTCGAAGGCCGAGACCCTGACATGGTCGGGATTGCTGGGGCAGGTCAATCGGGCGGCAAACCTGTTCCAGAGCCTCGGCGTCGCCGCGGACGACACGGTCGCCTACCTTCTGCCGAACTGCAACGAGACCGTGGTCACCTTCCTGGCCGGCATGACCGCCGGCAGGGTCAACCCGATCAACCCGCTGCTTGATGTCGAGCAGATCGCGGGCCTGTTGCGGGAAAGCGGCGCAAAGGTGCTGGTGACGCTGAAACCGTTCCCGAAGTCCGACGTGGCCCAGAAGGCCGCCGCCGCCGTCGCCTTCGCGCCCGACGTGAAGCATGTGGTCGAGGTCGATCTCCTGCATTACCTCGCGCCGCCGAAATCGTGGATCGTGCCGTTCCTGCGCCCGAAGCTCGAGGTGCGCCACCACGCCCGCACCCACGACTTCGCCGCCGCGCTGGCGCGCCAGCCCGACCGGCTGAGCTTCGATCCCGGCCGGGCGGACCGGGTGGCGGCGCTGTTCCATACCGGCGGCACCACCGGCACGCCGAAGATGGCCCAGCACCGCTTCGGCGGCATGGTCTACAACGGCTGGCTGGGGCAGGAATTCCTGTTCACCGACCGCGATGTGCTGATCTGCCCGCTGCCGCTGTTCCATGTCTTCGCCTGCCACCCGATCCTGATGTCGGCGATCCAGTCCGGCGCCCATGTGGTGTTCCCGACCCCCGCCGGCTATCGTGGCGAGGGCGTGTTCGACAACTTCTGGAAGCTGATCGAACGCTGGGAGGTGAGCTTCCTGATCACCGTGCCGACGGCCCTGTCGGCGCTGATGCAGCGCCCGGTGAATGCCGATGTCTCGACCCTGAAGACGGCGATCTCGGGCTCGGCGCCGCTGCCGCTGGAGCTTTACCGGCGGTTCGAGGAGAAGACGGGCGTGCAGATCGCCGAAGGCTACGGCCTGACCGAGGCGACCTGCCTGGTCTCGTGCAACCCGTTCAAGGGGCTGAAGAAGGTCGGGTCGGTCGGGGTGCCGTTGCCATATTCCCAGGTGCGGATCCTGAAATGCCGCGAGGATGGCGGGATCACCGCCGAATGCGGCACGGACGAGGTCGGCGAGATCTGCGTCGCGAGCCCCGGCGTGATCCCCGGCGGCACCTATACCGAGACCGACCGCAACCGCGGCCTGTTCGCGGCGGGGTCCTATCTGCGCACCGGCGACCTGGGCCGGATCGACGCTGACGGTTATCTCTGGATCACCGGCCGGAAGAAAGACCTGATCATCCGCGGCGGCCACAACATCGACCCTGCCGAGATCGAGGAGGCCCTGTCGGGACACGACGAGGTCGCCTTCGTCGGCGCGATCGGCCAGCCCGACCTTCACGCGGGCGAGCTTCCCTGCGCCTATGTGGAACTGGTCAAGGACGGTCGGGCAACTCCGGACGAGTTGCTGGCGTTCTGCCAGACCCGCATCCACGAACGCGCCGCGATCCCGAAATACATCGAGGTGCTGGACGAATTGCCCAAGACCGCGGTCGGCAAGGTGTTCAAGCCGGCGCTGCGGAAGCGGGCAACCACCCGGGTCCTTGACGAGGTGCTGGCGGGGGCAGGCCATCCGGTGACGGTCGCCGAGGTGGTCGAGGACCGCAAGCTTGGCCTCGTCGCGGTGCTGGACCGCCACGGCGAGGTGGACGAGGTCGAATTGGGGCATCTTCTGGGCCAGTTCACCTGCCCGTGGCGGTGGCGCGACGGCTGAGCCGGACGCAGAAAAGGGGCCGCCCCTGAGGCGACCCCTTTCCTTGCCGAAGGCGTGAGCCGGATCAGGCCTTGCGGCGGGCGCGGCGGATACCGATCGCGCCAAGCGCCGAAACCAGCAGCACCCCTCCCGCGGGCAGCGGCACGTCGGCGGTCGCGATCTTGTCGAGCACGAAGTCCGAGTTGCCGTCGCTGTCGACGAACCGGAACTGCAGCGCGCTCACGTCGGTCAGGTCGGCGGTGCCGCTGAAGCCGGCGAAGGAGAACTTCTGGTTCTTGTTGTAGACATTGGCGCCGATGACGCTGTTCAGCACCGAACTGCGGTTCTGGCTGTCGGTCGCGGTGATGGCGAGATCGACGCCGAGGTCCGAGCTGAGGACGCGAAGAACGAAGGCACTGGCGCCGCCCCCGGTCAGGTCGAAGCTGGCCAGCGGGCTGACCGTGCCATAGCCGAGCTTGACCTCGCCATAGCCGATCGGGCTGTTCGAGAACACCGACATGCTGCCGGAAACCGCAGCGCTGGTGGTGAAGCCGCCGCCGTTCTGCTTGCTGATCACCGTCAGCTGACGGGTACCGCCAAGAATGCCGGCGCCCGAGGCGTTCGCGGAGACGCCGCCCGGAAGAGGTCGACTTGTCCGTGGTGATGGGGGCCTGGTAGGTGGAAAAGTTGTCGACGACGACAACCGTGGCAGCCTTTACGGGCAGGGCGACCAGCGCGATGGCCGTGGCAGCACCGAAAAGGATGGACTTGATCATTGGGGACACCTCTCAACCGATTGAGGTGTTTTTCAATCAATTGGCGTTTTCAGTCCAATCATTACAGAACAAATGGTTAAAAGCCGACGTTAAGGTTAATGACGGGTTGTCCCGGCGACGTCGCGGTTCAGTACCCTGCCGCGCGATCCACCAGATGCGTCAAGGGCTTGCCGTCCTCGGCCGCACGGATGGTCGAGGCGATGCAGCGCGCCGCCGCGCTGGCAGGGCGCGTGGCGGCGGCAATGTGCGGTGTGACGGTGACGCGCGGATGCAACCAGAACGGATGCGATTCGGGCAGCGGTTCGGTGCGGAACACGTCCAGCGTGGCCTGGCCGACCTGCCCCGAGTCGAGCGCGGCCAGCAGCGCCGCATCGTCGATCAGCGCCCCCCGGCCGGGGTTGAGCACTGCCGCCCCGGGCGCCAGCAGGGCCAGCCGGCCGGCATCCAGAAGGTTCGTGGTCTCGTCGGTCAGCGGCAGCAGCAGGACCACGATCTCGGCGCCGCCGAGCGCGGTGGCCAGCCCGGCCGCGCCATCGTGGCAGGCGATGCCAGCCATCGCCTTCGGCCGCCGGCTCCAGCCGCGGACGCGGAAGTTCAGCCCGGCCAGCGCCGTCGCGCAGGCGCCGCCCAGTTCGCCCAGCCCCAGCACCGTCACCACCCGGTCGCGCGCCAGCTTCGGCACCACCGGATCCCAGTCATGGGCCGGGTTCACGATGTAGCGGTCCATGCCCAGATGATGGCGCAGCACATGCCCGGTGACCCATTCCACCATGCCTTCGGTCAGGCCTTCCGGGTCGACCATCCGGACCAGCGGCTGGGTCAGGGTCGGGTTCACGACGATGCGTTCGACCCCGGCCCAGAGGCTCAGGACCGCCTTCGCGCCGGTGAAGGGGGTGAAGTCCGACACCGGCCCGCCCGGGGCATAGATCAGGTAATCCACCGCCCCGGGCCGGTCGGTGCCGGTCAGCACCTCGGCCGCGATGCCTTCCGCCGCCAGCGCGGTGGCCAGAGGCGCCGCGTAGTCGGTCCAGTCCTTGGCGGGGGCGGCGAACAGCAGGGTCAGGGGGCGGGACATCGTCGGCTCAGCGCGGCTTGTGGACATGGGCGCTCTGCACCAGCCCGAAGGCCACCAGGAGCACCAGCATCGCCGAGCCGCCATAGCTGACCAGCGGCAGCGGCACGCCCACCACCGGCGCCAGTCCCATCACCATGGACATGTTGACAGCGAAGAACAGGAAGAAGGTGGTCCCGATCCCCAGCGTCAGCAGCGACCCGAACCGATCCCTGTTGGTCATCGCCGCGGCGATGCAGAACAGCACCACCAGCACATAAAGCGCCAGCAGGGACGACCCGCCGATGAAGCCGAACTCCTCGGCCAGCGTGGTGAAGATGAAGTCGGTGTGCTTTTCGGGCAGGAAGTTCAGCCGGCTCTGGGTGCCCTGCATGAAGCCGCGCCCGGTGATCCCGCCCGACCCCAGCGCGATCTTCGCCTGGGTGATGTGATAGCCGGCGCCCAGGGGATCGCTCTCGGGGTTGAGGAAAGTGTCGATCCGGCGGAACTGGTATTCGTGGATCAGCTGCCACGGCTTGCCCCGCGACTGCAGCACGAGGTCGACCAGCCCGATCCCGGCCCCCAGCACCACCGCGAAATAGAGCCAGTGGACGCCGGCCAGGAACATCAGCGCGCCGCCGCCCGAGAGCAGCATCATCGCGGTGCCCAGATCGGGCTGCTTCAGCACCAGCGCCACGGGAACGAGGATGATCACCACCGGGACCACCACCCAGAGCGGCCGCGAGGTCTTCTTCAGCGGCAGCCAGTCGTAATAGGCGGCCAGCACCATCACCAGGGTGATCTTCGCCAGTTCCGAGGGCTGCAGGTTGATGAAGCCGAGGTCGATCCAGCGCTGCGCGCCCTTGCCGATGTCGCCGAAGAAATCCACGTAGACCAGCAGCGCCACCGAGATCAGATAGGCCAGCGGCGAGACGCTGCGCCAGAACCAGATCGGCACCATGGCGACCACGAACATCAGCCCGAGCCCCAGCCCGAAGCGCTGAAGCTGCGGCCCCATCCACGGGTCGAACGAGCCGCCGGCGACCGAGTACAGCATCAGGAAACCGAAGCTCGCCACCCCGGACAGCAGCAGGACCAGCGCCCAGTTCAGGTACAGGACCTTGCGGATCCCCGACGGCACCGTCCGGACGGTGGACTCGAGATAGCTCATGCGCGGTTGCTCCCACCCGATCCGGCCGCATGGCTTCGCACCGGCACGGCCCGGAGCAGTTCCTCCATCCGGCTGCGCTCGGACGCCGGGTAGTTCGCAAGATCAGGGCCGCGCAGCGTCCTGAGCAGGATGTCGCGGGCGATCGGTGCAGCGGCCAGCGACCCGCCGCCGCCATGCTCGACCACCACCGAGACCGCGTAGCGCGGCGCGCTGTAGGGGGCGAAGCAGACGAACAGTGCGTGGTCGCGGCGTTCCCACGGCAGATCCTCGTTGCGGGAGACGCCGCGCGCCCGTTCCGCCGCGGTGATGTTGCGAACCTGACTGGTACCGGTCTTGCCGGCCATCTCCATCGCCGGATCGGCGATGCGCGAGCGATAGGCGGTGCCGCCCTGGCTGTTCGACACCGCGTACATCCCGGCGCGGACCGCCGCGAGATGGCGCGGGCTGATCTCGAGCGGCGCTAGAGGCGGTGCGATCTCTTGCGGGACGCCGTCGATGGCGCGGACCAGCCGCGGGGTGACGTTGGTGCCGCTGGCGACGCGCGCCGCCATTACCGCGAGTTGCAGCGGCGAGGCGAGGATGTAGCCTTGGCCGATCGCGGCATTCAGGGTATCGCCGACCTGCCAGGCCTGGCCATAGCGCTCCTGCTTCCAGGCGCGGGTCGGGGTCAGGCCCTCGGCCACCGCGGACATCGGGATGTCGAAGACCTGTCCCAGCCCCAGCTTCTTCGCCATCGCCGAAACCCGGTCGATACCGGCCCGCTGGGCGGCCTCGTAGTAGTAGACATCGCAGGATTTCTTCAGGCTGTCGTGCAGGTTGACGTGACCATGGCCGCCGCGCTTCCAGCAGTGGAAACGCCGGCCACCGGCGGTCATGTAGCCCGGGCAATAGACCGTGTCCTCGGGCCGGAGAACCCCGGCTTCCAGTGCGGCCAGCCCGGTGACCATCTTGAAGGTCGACCCCGGCGGATACACCCCCTGCACGGTCTTGTTGGCCAGCGGCCGGTACTTGTTCGTCATCAACGCTTCGTAGTCAGCGCCCGAGATGCCGCGGACGAACTTGTTGGGATCGAACGACGGTGCCGAGGCAATGGCGACGATGTCGCCGTTGGTCACGTCCAGCACGACGGCAGCGGCGCTTTCGCCTACCAGCCGCGCCTCGGCGAAGGCCTGCACGCCGGCGTCGATCGTCAGTTGCAGGTTGCTGCCGGCGGTGCCTTCTGTCCGTGCCAGCTCGCGCATCACCCGCCCGGTGGCGTTGACCTCGATCTGACTGTTGCCGGCCCGGCCGCGGAGCGCGAGCTCCATCTTGGCTTCGACCCCGGTCTTGCCGATCTGGAACTTGGGGATCTGCAGCAGCGGGTCGGGGTTCTCCATCTTCGACAGGTCATAATCGCTGACCGGCCCGACGTAGCCGATGATATGGGCAAAATCCGACCCGTACGGATAGCCGCGAGACAGGCCGACCTCGGGGTGGATCCCCGGCAGGGCGGGCGCGTTGACCGCGATGCGGCTCAGGTCGTCCCAGCTGAGCTGGTCGCGCACCGTGACCGGCACGAAGCTCGACCGTCGCTTGCTCTCCTGCACGATGCGGGCGATCTCCTCGTCGGTCATCGGGATCAGCCTGCTGAGCTTCTTCAGCACCTCGTCGACATTGCCGGCATCCTCGCGGATGATGACCACGCGATAATTCGGATCGTTTACCGCCAGCGGCACGCCGGTGCGATCGAAGATCAGCCCCCGCGCCGGTGGCAGAAGCCGCACGTTGATGCGGTTCTCCTCGGCCAGCATGCGGAATTCCTCGGCCTGCTCGACCTGCATCTCGCGCATCCGGTACAGAAGCCCGCCTGCGAAGGCGACCTGCAGCGCGCCCACGACCACGGCCCGGCGGTTGATCCGCCGGCTGCTGAGATCGCCGTCCTTGTCGGGTCGCTTCATGCCCGTGCCCCGCGTCCGAAACCTTCCACCGCCGGGCGGCGACGCAGACCCAGCATCCGACGGCAGAACAGGGCCACGACCGGATAGGCTGCCAGCGTCACCGGGACCAACAGCAACTGCCGCGGCAGCGGCACCTGCGGCACCATCAGAAGGGCCAGCACCGCCCAGTTCGCCGCCACGACCAGCGTCATGATCGCCCCCGCCAGCACCATCTCGATGCCAAAGCCGATGGTGCGCAGGCGCCGCTCGCGCCGGCGCAGCCATTCGGTGGCCAGGACCACCAGCGCCGCCCAGAGGCCGGGCGGCCGCATCAGCAACAGGTCCGCCGCCAGCATCACCAGCCCGATCAGCCAGACCGGCAGCAGATCCGGGCGCCGGATCGTCCAGGCCAGCACGAGACAGAGGATCAGGTCCGGTCCGGGCACGGCGGCCGGCAGCGTGTCGATCGGCAGCAGCCGCAGTACCGCCAGAAACCCGGACAGGACGACGAAGGCCACAGCCACACCCAGCCGGTTGCCAAGGCGGGCCTCACTGCGCATGGGCGGGGGGCTCCTGCGGCCGGACCGGGCCGATCAGTTCGGCGCTGACCGGGCCGACCAGCGTTCCGGTGTCCTCGATCCGTTCGGCGCCCGGATAGCGCAACACCCGCAGGAATTCGAGCCGCCCGTAATCCGCCGCCAGCCGCACCCGGAAACTGTTGTCCGGTGCGCGGGCGACCTGTCCCACCAGGATGTCGGCGGGAAAGACCCCGCCATCGCCCGAGGACACCACCCGGTCGCCGGGCCGCACGAGGTCCGCGGATTCCAGGAATTCCAGCTTCGGCAGCCCGGTATTGTCGCCGCTCAGCAGCACCTTCTGGCCCGACGGCTGGATCGTCACCGGAATCGACGAGGCCGGATCGGTCAGCAGAAGGACCCGGGTGGTGTGGTCGCCCACGCCCGAGATCCGCCCGACCAGACCGATCCCGTCCATCGCGGCCCAGCCGTCGCGGATGCCGTCGCGCCGGCCCACGTTCAGCAGCACCGACTTGCGGAAGGGCGAGCCGCTGTCGGCCAGCACCGTCCCGGTGACGAAGGTCAGCTTCGCGTCGAGCTTCACGTTGTTCAGCTCCAGCAGCCGGGCATTCTTCTGCTCAAGCTGCAGCGCCGCTTCCTTCCACGCCATCATCTGCTGCAACTCGCGCCGCAGTTCCTGGTTCTGCTCGTAAAGCCGGGCATAGGAGCGGAAGCCCTCGGCCATCTCGGTCAGCGCGGTCACCGGTGCCATCGCCCATTGCAGCCGCGGCAGGGTGGCGTCGACCAGCGCGCTGCGCATCGCCTCGACCCGCGGGTTGTCGATCCGCCAGACCAGGAACAGGGCGACGAGCATCAGCGTCATCAGCCCCACGAGAAGCCGACGCAACGGGCGGAAGGGATCGTTCGCCTTGTCTGGGTCCTGGGCCATTGCGGCCTCCGGAAGATTCGCGCCGGTGCCTGATCGTGTCTGCTCGTCACCGCTGCCGCGAGGGTGCCACGTCTCAGCTGTCGTAGTCTATCACATGGCGAAGCTGGCTTTCGAATTCCAGCGCCTTGCCGGTGCCCATCGCGACGCAACCCAGCGGATGATCGGCCACGGTGATCGCCAGCCCGGTCTGCTCGCGCAGCGCCAGATCCAGGTCGCCCAGCAGGGCGCCGCCGCCGGTCAGCATCACGCCGCGGTCGACGATGTCGGCGGCAAGGTCGGGGGGCGTCGCTTCCAGCGCGATCATCACCGCCTCGCAGATCTGCTGCACTGGCTCGGCCAGCGCCTCGGCGACCTGGGCCTGGGTGATCTCGGTTTCCTTCGGCACGCCGTTCAGCAGGTCGCGGCCGCGGATCTGCATCGACTGGCCGCGCCCGTCATCGGGCATCCGCGCCGTGCCGATCGAGGTCTTGATCCGCTCGGCGGTTGCCTCGCCGATCAGGATGTTGTGCTGTCGGCGCAGGTAGGAAATGATCGCCTCGTCCATCCGGTCGCCACCGATCCGGACCGAGCGGGCATAGACGATGTCGCCCAGGCTGAGGACCGCGACCTCGGTGGTGCCGCCGCCGATGTCGACGACCATGTTGCCGGTCGGGTCCGTGATCGGCATGCCGGCCCCGATCGCGGCCGCGATCGGTTCGGCGATCAGGCCCGCCTTGCGCGCGCCGGCCGAGATCACCGACTGGCGGATCGCCCGCTTCTCGACCGGAGTTGCGCCGTGCGGCACGCAGACAATGATCTTCGGCTTCGAGAAGGCCGTGCGGCGATGCACCTTGCGGATGAAGTGCTTGATCATCTCCTCGGCCACGTCGAAGTCTGCGATGACGCCCTCGCGCATCGGCCGGATCGCCTGAATCGACCCCGGGGTGCGCCCCAGCATCATCTTGGCGTCCTCGCCGACTGCCAGCACCTTCTTGACGCCGTCCTTGACGTGATAGGCCACGACGGACGGCTCGTTCAGGATCACGCCCTTGCCCTTGACGTAGACGAGCGTGTTTGCCGTGCCCAGATCGATGGCCATGTCCGACGAGAACAGGCTGCCCCAAAATCCCATTTTGATGATTCCTCACTGCCTCTTTCATGCGCGCAACCCGTGAGTCGGCGCCGCAGGTTCTCGCCGCTTATAGGCAGCGCCGCCGGGCTGCGAAAGGCCCGTCTGCAGGCGCAGGGATCACCTTTCTGCAAATGCGAGGATCGGCAGGACCTTGCCTGTTTGCGCTGTCGGGCAGGCGCCGGCAGCGGGAGCCGCCGGCGCGCATCGACTTACTTCACCGCGTCGCGGTAGGTGATTTCCTTCTTGTCGCTGCCGGTCTTCTGGCGCCGCACGACCAGCCGGTTCAGCGCCGCCACATAGGCCTTGGCCGAGGCGACAACCGTGTCGGTATCCGAGGCGTTGCCGGTGACGATGCGGCCGGCTTCCTCAAGCCGCACGGTCACGGTGGCCTGGGCGTCGGTGCCTTCGGTCACCGCATGGACCTGATAGAGCTGCAGCCGGGCCTGATGCGGGAACAGCGCCTTGACCGCGTTGAAGGTCGCGTCGACCGGCCCGTCGCCCTGAGCCGTCACCTGGCGGTCCACCCCGTCCACGGTCAGCAGCAGGTCGGCCGACTGGGGCGCTTCGGTGCCGCAGATCACCCGCAGGAACTTGACCTTCAGGTGTTCCTTGCCGGCCTCCAGCTGGGATTCCTGCATCAGCGCGATCAAGTCGTCGTCATAGACCTCCTTCTTGCGGTCGGCGAGCGCCTTGAACCGCACGAAGACGTCGTTGAGCTGGTTGTCGCCCAGATCGTAGCCCAGATCCTTCAGCTTGGCGCGCAGCGCGGCGCGGCCGGAATGCTTGCCCATCACCAGCGAGCTTTCGGTCAGGCCGATGTCCTCGGGGCGCATGATCTCGAAGGTCTCGGCGTTCTTCAGCATGCCGTCCTGATGGATGCCGCTTTCATGGGCGAAGGCGTTCTTGCCCACGATCGCCTTGTTCGGCTGGACCTGGAAGCCCGAGACGGTCGAGACCCGGCGCGAGATTGCCATGATCCGGGTGGTGTCGATGCCGGTGCGGTAGGGCAGGATGTCGTTGCGGACCCGCATCGCCATCACCACCTCTTCCAGCGCGGTGTTGCCGGCCCGTTCGCCGAGGCCATTGATGGTGCATTCGATCTGCCGCGCACCGGCTTCCACCGCGGCCAGCGCGTTCGCCGTCGCCATGCCGAGGTCGTTGTGGCAATGGGTGGCGAAGGTGACGGTATCGGCGCCCGGCACCCGCTCCAGCAGCATCCGGATCAGGGCGGCGCTTTCCCGCGGCGCAGTATAGCCCACGGTGTCGGGAATGTTGATCGTCGTGGCGCCGGCCTTGATGGCGATCTCGACCACCCGGCAGAGGTAGTCGTGTTCGGTCCGGGTCGCGTCCATCGGCGACCACTGCACGTCCGCGCAGAGGTTGCGGGCATGGGTCACGGTCTGGTGGATCCGCTCGGCCATGGCGTCCATCGACAGGTTCGGGATCGAGCGATGCAGCGGCGAGGTGCCGATGAAGGTGTGGATGCGTGGCTGGCGGGCGTGCCGGACAGCTTCCCAGCAGCGGTCGATGTCGGCGAAATTGGCGCGCGCCAGGCCGCAGATCACCGAGTTCTGGCTGTTGCTGGCAATGTCGCGCACCGCATCAAAGTCGCCGACCGAGGCGATGGGGAAGCCGGCCTCGATGATGTCGACGCCCATGTCGTCGAGCATCGAGGCGATCTCGAGCTTCTCGTCATGGGTCATGGTGGCGCCGGGGCTCTGTTCGCCGTCGCGCAGCGTTGTGTCGAAGATCTTCACGCGCGGCTGGCCGGCGCCGCTGTCGGCGGCAGACGCAGCGGCAGCCACGTCAATACGGGGTTCGGTCATGGGTCTGTCCTGTCCTGGAACTGAGCTGTTGCCCGGAGGGCCGGGCAGGCGCGTCGGCTTGTCCTCTGAGCGGTCGCGCCGGAGGGCACGCTCAGAGGCGCGTAAGGAGCTCTAGACCCGGGAAGACCGGGGCGAACGACAGGATATGAGCGTCCAGTTCAGCCATGGGCGTGCTTATACGCCTCCCGGTGCCGAAGAAAAGCGCAAAAATGCAAAGCATGCGGCAGCCCGGACGGAGCCTCGGCCACCACAGGCACCGCAGTCCGCGGCGCGGACCTCCGATTGGCCGTCGGGGCAACGGGGTTCAGATCGAGTAGGTCTTCACCCGCTGGGGTTGTCGCGAATCGCTGTAGAGGTCCTCGGCCGCGAACAGAAGCTGGTCCCGGCCCTCGTCCCCCAGCGAGGCGGCAAGGTCGAGGATGCTGTCGATGCGGGGGTCCGCCCGCCAACTGAGAAAGGTCTGGACGATATCGGGGTCGGAGCAGGCAAGGATCTGCTCGATGAACTCGCAAACCAGTGCGAGTTGCATGTCGCTAAGCCCTTCCAGCCGTTGCGCAAGATGCTGTCGAACTGTTGACATTGTACCCAATCCTTGCCCCACCGTCATCTGTGCTCGCCAGCACGACCCGCAGCCACCCGCGCCTTGTCACGCATGGCGACGAAATCGCTGCCTCGCTGGAGTGTACGCGATCAGGGCGGCCGCCGTCACCAGTACTGTAGGATAAAGCGCGCCTTCAAACCCTCGCAGACAGGCGACGCCTGCGACGATGGCGATACAGAACCAGCCGAGACCGGATTGCCAGGCGATCCGGGATGTGCGGATGAGCACGGCCGCAGCGGCGCCATAGAGCAGAAGGAAGTTCTGCCCGGCCACAGCGAGAAGGTCGTCGAGCGATAGGTAGCCGCGCCAGCCGACGATGGTCATCAGCATGATCGTCGCGACGGTCGTGGCCACTGCGGGCAAAGGGATGCCGTGGCGCAGCTGGGCCAGGCCAACCGGCAGCAGGCGTTCCCGCGCGGCGTCATGGACCATTCTGGACACTGCCCATATCGCCGCAGTCAGGTTGGCTAGGATCAGCATCACGGCCACCACGCCGACCACGGCAAGGCCGGCCGTGCCGAAGGCATGCTCGAAGATCGCGGCGAAGGGCGCCGCCTCGCGGTCACCTAGGTCGACCGCCTGGACAACGACGGCAAGCCCGCCGTAAAGCGCCACAACCACCACGAAGGACAGCGCCATCGCGATCGGAAAGTCGCGCCGCGGATTGGTGAACTCGCCGCCGAGGTTGGCGCCCAGTTCCCAGCCGGTGAAGGCGAAGAACACCATCATGAACGTGGTCGACAGCGCTTCCAGGGTGGGAAGCGGTGCCGGCAGGCGGGAGATCCTGCCAAGGTCCGGCTGCACGGTGATCCAGCCGACCACGATCATTCCCAACACCAGCGCCAGCAGCACCGCCGCCAGCACGGTGTTGATCCAGCCGGCACGCTCGGGCGAGACGGCATTGGCAAGCGCTGCGCAGGCCACCAGCCCCAGCGCCCAGCCATGGGGCGACCCGCCCAGCAGGGCGGCGGCATAGTGCCCGCCGGTCAGGGCGATCGCCGGCAGGCCGAAGGCGACCGCGCCGAGGATCAGCAGGGTCGCCGCCACGTATCCGAAATCGCCGAAGCCCTGGAACAGGATCCCGGCGAGACCGCCGGACGAAGGAAACCGCCGCCCGAGGATGGCGAAGACCACGATCAGGGGAAGGGCGGCCGCGGCGCAGGCCATCCAGACGAAGGGGGCAGCATCGCCCACCATGCCGACCGCCAGGCCCGGCAGGGTCAGAAGACCCGCGCCGAGCACGATGTTCAGCATCAGGGCGGTGCCGCGCCAGACCGAAAGGGTACGTTTCAGATCAGCCATGGTGCGGGAGGTTCACCTGATGAAATGCGATCAGGTACACCGCCCCCGAGTCCAGCGCAACAGAGCCGTGCATCATCCCGGCCGGAAGCGAGATCACCGTGCCCGGGCCGCAGATCTTCTCGCCCTGGTCCCAGTAGAAGCGCACCTGGCCTTCCAGAATGACGAGGGTCTCGTCCGTCTTGTGGCGGTGCCAGGCGTGTTCCTTGCCGGGAACGTCGCGCTGCATCTCGATGGCGCCCTGGTCCGGGAGCAACCGCATCAGCAGCGGGCGCAGGTTATCGATGTTCACGGTGGTCGAGAAGATCCGGAAATCCTGATCCATGGCGTCCCGGACGGGGATGGGGGAATACTGGTTCATGCGACTTTTCCTTTCTTCGTTTCGGCGGGATCACTGCCCTTGCCCAGGCTGTGGAACGGGCAGGCGGCGGGAATGTTTGTGTCGTCGAGGAAGTACTGCTGGTACTCGCGGTTGCCCACCGCGCCATAGTGGCCAAGCGCCGGCGAGGGTGGCAGCAGGTCGAAGTTCTCGAGTCGCTCCCTGACCATCGCCAAGGCGCGCTTGGCGGCCGGGTCGTCGCTGTCCATGATTCCGTCGAACACCCAGCGCGGCTGGAAGGTGATCATGAACGACGTCGAGCGGCGGCTCTGGCGCAGGACATGGGCGGGCGAATTGCAGACAACGAAGGTCGGCTCGCCGGCGAAGCAGAACTCCCAGTGCGCGGTGTCCAGGGCTTCCGGAAGGTCGACCGGGCGGGGCGTGCTATCCAGACTTTCCAATTCGTCAAGGATGGACCAGAATCGCTTCCGGTACTCCTCGATCCCCTGCACCGGACCCGGCCGACCGAACACCACGAGCGAGGTCATGCGACCGAAGCTGCGCGCGTTGGCCAGGTACTCGCCCAGGATCGGGGCCAGCGAGGTCGCGTCCAGTGGGTCCGGGAATGCGTAACGAATCTGGTCTTTTTTCAGACCTGTCACGCCGAAAACGCAGGGAAAGGGCCGCGCAGTGCTGGTCAGCGCGGCCTCGAATTCTGAGAAGACGATCCGCTGCCATGTGCTGTGCGGAAAGGTCTCCCAAACGGAGGAACGGGTAAGGAAGGAGGTCATCCTGACAGCCTCGATGTTGCATTTCGGTAAGAACTTGCCGGATTGAGAGAAAAAATCAGCTTCCGAATCGAAAATCGTTCTTCGTTCCGGAGATAATCCATCGTAAGTTGCGTGTCTGAGGGGGGTAGGTCGCCGATGAAGCTCACACCGACTGACAAGATCATCCTGGAACTGCTGCGAGAGAACGCACGCAGATCCCTCACGGAAATCGCGGCGATCGTGGGCCTGTCGCGGCCGACGGTGCGTCATCACGTTGAGAAGCTGCAGCGCGAGAAGGTCATTCGCCGGTTCACTGTCGACATCGACACGAAGAATGAAGGCCGGCCGCAGGGTGTGCGGGCGATGTTTGACGTGCGGCTGCGCCGGAATGTCTGCGGGATGGTCTTCTCGTCGGTTTCCGGATGGAGCGAGCTTGTCTCGGCCTGGTCGACCTCGGGTTCGGTCGACATGCGGATCCTTGTCGAGGCTGCCGACCAGGGCATCATCGAGGACCTGCGCGACCGTCTGGCCCGCCATCCCGAAGTGGCCTCGCTGCAGACCACAATGATTTTGAAGACATGGTGCGAACGGATCTCGGGGATTCACGAGATGGCACCAGAAGAATACGTTATTACGCGTAGGGGAGAGCCGGTATGATGGGTATGCCCGTCAAGGAAATCGACAAGGCCACTGGGGAGATCCTCAAGCGATACCGGAAGGCTGCCGGCATGTCGCAGGCCGAACTGGGCCGAGCTGCGGGCATTACGTTCCAGCAGATCCAGAAATATGAATGCGGGCAGAACCGGGTCTCGGTCAGCCGGCTTTTCCAGCTGGCAGAAACCCTGGGGGTCGAGCCGGCTGCCCTGGTTGCCGAAGTGGAACGACGAATGTCGCGGATGCCGGTGTTGCGCCGGGGCGTCCTCGAGACGCCCAACGCCTGACCGGATCAGCCGCGGGGACTGACGCCTTGAGCGTTCAGTCCGCCGCCGGCGCGGGGTCGCTCAAAGCGGAATGAGGTTCGGCCGCGGATTTCGTGCCCGTGATCCGCTCCCTGATCCACTGTACGACCACATAGAGCACCGGAACGAGGACGACGCCGATCACGGTCGCCGCCAGCATGCCCCCGAACACGGCGGTGCCGATCGCCCGCTGGCTAGCCGCGCCGGCGCTGGACGCCAGCAGCAGGGGCACAACCCCCAGCAAAAAGGCCAGTGCGGTCATCATCACCGCGCGGAAGCGCTGGTGCGCCGCGGTCACCGCCGCATCGTGGATCGACTTGCCGGCGGCGCGCTGTTCCATGGCGAATTCGACGATCAGGATCGCGTTCTTCGCCCCCAGTCCGATCAGCATGATCATCCCGATCTGGGTATAGAGGTTGATGTCGCTCCCCGTCAGCGCCACCGCCGCGACCGCGCCGAGCAGCGCCACCGAGACCGACAGCAGGATCGCCACCGGCATCGACCAGCTTTCGTACTGCGCCACCAGGAACAGATAGCCGAACACCACCGCGAGGATCAGGATCACCTGCACCATCCCGGCGCTGGACAGCTGCTGCTGCGCGGTCCCGGTCCATTCGAAGGCATAGCCCGGCGGCAACGAGCTCGCCGCCGTTTCGGCCAGCACCCGGATCGCATCGCCGGTGGAATAGCCGGGCGCGGGGACCGCGGTGACCGTCGCGGCCCGGAACATGTTGTAGCGCGTCAGCAGCACCGGGCCGAGGACGTCCTCCACGTCGATCAGCGTGCCCAGGGGCACCATCGCCCCGGACAACGACCGCACATAGAGCGACGACAGGTCGTCCACGGTCCGGCGGTAATTCCCGTCGGCCTGGATCATCACCCGGTAGACCCGGCCGAACAGGTTGAAGTCGTTGACGTAATAGGACCCCATGTAGGACTGGAGCACGCCGAACACGTCGGCCACCGCCACATCGAGCGTCTTGGCCTTCTCGCGGTCGAGGTTGACGTAGTACTTCGGCACGTTCGCCCGGAAGGTGGAATAGGCCTGACCGATCGCGGGGTTCTGGTTGGCGGCATAGACCAGCCCGCCGAGGGCGGCGGCCAGATCCTGCGGCGTGCCGCCCCCGGTCTGCTGCACCATCAGCTCGACGCCCGCGCTCATCCCCAGCCCCGAGATCGGCGGCGGGTTGAAGGCGATGACGCTGGCCGCGGCCTCCTGCCCGGCGAGGCCGTAGATCTGGCGCAGGATGCCGCTAGCGCGGGTGGCCGGGGTCTGGCGCTGGTCCCAGGGCTTCAGGGTGACGATGATCATCGCGCCGTTCGAGGCCGAGCCGTTCAGCAGCGAATAGCCGTTCACCAGAATGGTCTGGTCGACGCCCTCGATGGCGAGGATCTGCCGTTCCAGCCGCTCGGACACGCCCTGAGTCCGGTTGAGCGAGGCCGCATCGGGCAGCTGGATATCGACGAACAGATAGCCGTTGTCCTCGTTCGGCAGGAAGCCGGCGGGCACCCTTTCCATCAGCACCACCAGCCCGACGATGGCCGCCGCGACAGCGACAAGGCCCAGGATCGCCACCCGGGCCAGCCGCCGGACCACCGCCACATAGCCCGCACGGGCGCCGCCCACGGCCTTCTCGAACAGCGCCAGCACGCCTCGCGGCGGGCCCTTGCGCGGCTTCAGCACCAGCGCGCACAGCGCCGGCGACAGGGTCAGCGCGTTGATCGACGAGATCAGCACCGCGGTCGAGATCGTCACCGCGAACTGGGAATAGAGCCGCCCGGTAATCCCCGGCATGAAGGTGACCGGCACGAAGACCGCCAGCAGCACCAGCGTCGTGGCGATGACCGGGCCGGTGATCTGCACCATGGCCTTGCGGGTCGCCTCGACCGGCGGCAGGCCGTCGCGTTCCATCACCGCCTCGACGTTCTCGACCACGAGGATGGCGTCGTCCACCACGATACCGATCGCCAGTACCAGCGCGAACAGCGTCACCGTGTTCAGCGACATGCCCGCGGCCATCAGCACCGCGAAGGTTCCGATCAGCGACACCGGGATCGCCACCATCGGGATCACCGTCGCCCGCCAGTTGCCGAGGAACACGAACACCACCGACATGACCAGGCCGAAGGTCAGCAGCAGCGTGAATTCCACATCCTCGAGCGAGACCTTGACGAACTGGGTGCTGTCGAAGGGAATGCGATAGGCCACGTCCTCGGGGAAGGTGACCGACAGCCGGTCCAGCTCGGCCACCACCCGCTCGGCCACTGCCAGCGCGTTCGCGCCCGGCGCCTGATAGACCGCCAGCACCGTCGCGGGATTGCCGCTGAACCGCCCGGTCGAGGTGTAGGATGCCGCGCCCAGCTCGACCCGGGCGATGTCGCCCAGCCTGAGCACGGCCCCGTCGGCGCCGGTGCGCACCACGATGGCGCGGAACTCGTCATCGGTGGTCAGCCGGCCCTGCGCGGTGATGGTGTATTGGAACTGCTGGTCGCCGGGCACCGGGGGCGAGCCGACCTGTCCCGCCGAGACCTCGAGGTTCTGGTCGCGGATCGCGGCGATCACGTCCTGCGGTGTCAGCCCCAGCGAGGCCATGCGGCTGGGGTCGAGCCAGATCCGCATCGCATAGGCGAAGTCGGTCAGCACGTTGGCCCGGCCGACGCCCGACACCCGGGCCAGGGCGTCCTTGATGTTGATCGAGGCGTAGTTCGACAGGAACACCTCGTCATAGGTGCCGTTCGGGCTTTCCAGAACGGCAACCATCAGCATGTTGGGCGAGGATTTCTGGGTAACCACGCCGGAATCGGTCACTTCGGTCGGCAGCGACGAGGTCGCCTGTGCCACCCGGTTCTGCACGTTCACCGCGGCGATGTCGGCATCGGTGCCGACCGAGAAGGTCACGTTCAGCGAATAATCCCCAGTGTCGGTGCTGGTCGAGGACATGTAGATCATGTTGTCGACGCCGTTCACCTGCGCCTCGATCGGCGCGGCGACCGAGCCCTCGACGGTTTCGGCATTGGCACCGGTATAGGTCGCCGAGACGCTGACCACTGGGGGGGTGATGTCGGGGAACTGTTCCACCGGCAGCGCCCGGTAGGCGATCGCCCCCAGAAGCGTCAGCACCAGCGAGATGACCATGGCCATCTTGGGCCGGGTGATGAAGACCGACGAGATCATCCTGCGTCACTCCTTCGGTGCGGCAGCGACAGGCTGCACCGGCACGCCGGGTTTCACCCGCTGAAGTCCCTCGACGATCACGCTTTCGCCCGGGGCCAGCCCGGTCTCGACGATGATCTCGGTGCCCTGGGTGGTGCCGGTGGTGATGTAACGCTGTTCGACGGTCTGCTGCGGGCCGACCACCAGCACGAAGGGCCCGCGCTGGTCGCGCTGAATTGCTGCCTGGGGGATCAGCAGTTCGGGCCGGGGTTCGGCGGTTTCCACGTGCAGGGTGACGAAGGCGCCGGCGACCAGCAGCCGCTCGGCATTGGGAAACTCGGCCCGGACCGCGAGCGTTCCGGTCGCGGGGTCGATGCGGTTGTCCGAGAAGGCCAGCACGCCGACCTCGTCCAGCCGCTTGCCGTTGGGCAGATCCACATGGATCGGCAGGTCACCCGGCGTCGCCGAGGGGTTGGTGCCCGCGGCGACGCGGGCCTCCATCAGATTGGCGATCTGCCGTTCGCTGACCGAGAACACCACATACATCGGGTTCGTCCGCACCAGCGTCGCCAGCGCGCCGGTCTCGGGGCCGACCAGGTCGCCGACGCTCTTGGCGGTCTTGCCGATCTGGCCGTCGAAGGGCGCGGTCACCTGGGTATAGGACAGGTCGAGCTTGGCCTGCTGCAACGCCGCCGCGGCCGAGGCGATGTCGGCCTGGGCGGCCTTCTGGTTGGCGGTGGCAATGTCCAGTTCGGATTGCGGAACCGCCCCCTTCTGGACCAGTTGCCGCTTCCGCTCGAGTTCGATCCGGGACAGGGTCTCGGCCGCCTCGGCCCGGGCCAGCGCCGCCTGGCGCGAGGCAACGGTCGCCTCGTAGTTCTCCGGCTCGATCAGGAACAGGGGCTGGCCGGCGGTGACCCGGGCGCCGTTGGCGATCTCGACCGCCCTGAGATAGCCCGAGACCCGGGCGATCAGCTGGACGCTGTCCACCGGCTCGACCCGGCCGATGAAGGTGGTGTCGCCGGTGATCTGCTCGATATGCGCTGCCGCCACGCTGACCTTCGGGGCCGCCGCGGCCGGATCGGTCTGGGCGGCCGCCGGTGCGGCGAGCAGGGCAGAGGCCAGCAGGACAGGAAGCGAGCGGCGTGGAAGCATCTGGAACTGTCCGAAACTGAGGGGGCGGCGCGTTCGGCGCGGGATGACTGTACCTTATCCAAGGCGGGGGCGCGAAAACCAGACGCTTTCGCCGCGTCCCGCAGGGGTGACGCCGGGTCGGACGAAGGTGGCTTCCGCCCGCGGCGGGGTTTGTGTAGGGCAGGCACTGCCATGTCACCGACACCTGCGATGCCGTTCCTGTCTTTTCCGCCGCGCCGCGCCGGCGCCCGCCCGTGACCCCCGCCGCGCGGATCGCCGCCGCGGCCGGGGTGCTGGACCGCGTGCTGGCCGGCGAGCCGGCCGAACGCGCGCTGACCGGCTGGGCGCGCGGCAGCCGCTTCGCCGGGTCGGGGGATCGCGCGGCCGTGCGCGACCTTGTCTTCGATGCGTTGCGCCGGCGCCGGTCCTTCGCCGCGCTCGGCGGCGCCGACAGCGGCCGCGGGTTGATGATCGGCGCGCTGCTTGCGGCGGGCAGCGCCCCCGACGTCCTGTTCACCGGCGAGGGCCATGCGCCGGCCCCGCTGACGGATGCGGAACGCTCCGCCGGCCGGGCCCCCGCGGCGGGGGCCGAGGCGCTGGATTGCCCCGACTGGCTGTATCCGGTGCTGGGCGCGGCGCTGGGGCCCGACACCACGGCAGTGCTCGAGGCGCTGCAGCGGCGGGCGCCGGTTCACCTGCGCGTCAACCTCCGGAACAGCAGCCGCGAGGCGGCGCGGGCCGGGCTGGCGGAACGTGGCATCGGGACGGTCCCGCACCCCCTGTCGCCCGCCGCGCTCGAGGTGATGACCGGGGCGCGGAAATGAAGAAGGACCCCGGCCTATCTGGACGGCACGGTCGAGTTGCAGGACGCCGCAAGCCAGGCGGTGGCCGATCTGGTGCCGCTGGCGCCGGGCGGGCGGATGCTGGACTACTGCGCCGGCGGCGGCGGCAAGACCCTGGCGGTGGGCGGCCGGGTCGCGGGTCGCTTCCTTGCCCATGACGTCCATCCGCGGCGGATGGCCGATCTGCCGGCGCGGGCGGACCGGGCGGGGCTAAAGGTCCGTTGCGTGACGACCGGCGAACTGGCTGCGCTGGGGCGCTTCGACGTGGTGCTGGTCGATGCGCCCTGCTCGGGCAGCGGGTCGTGGCGCCGGGATCCCGAAGGCAAGTGGGCGCTGACGCCGGCGCGTCTGGACGAGGTGGTGGCGCTGCAGGCGCGGATCCTTGACGACGCGGCGCCGCTGGTGGCGCCCGGCGGCGCGCTGGTTTATGCCACCTGCTCGATGATCGACGCCGAGAACTGCGATCAGGTCGCCGGTTTTCTTGCCCGGCATCCGGGCTGGACGCTGTCCCTTCGGCGCCGGTTCACCCCGCTCGAGGGCGGCGACGGATTCTTTTCGGCCGTCTTGACTTGCGGGTGAAGTCTGCAACCATTCCGGGCAAGGGGCCGGCGAGACGGGCTTGCGAGACGAACTTAAGCCGCAGTTAACCATGCCGTCCTATCACGACCCGAAGGTCGTCTGGGGAGGCAGCATGATCCGCATCGCACAACCGGGCCGTTCGCTGTGGCTGGTCGACGGGCACCTGTGGCTCACCGAGACGGGTGCCGCGCTGGCAGGGACGGGGATGATGGCCGCCGCCATGGTCATCGACCAGCCCCTGGCACGGATCGTACTTCTGGCGCTTGGCTGCGGCACGCTTTCGGCGGTGACGGTCATGGCCGGGGCCGACCTGCTGGCCGGCATCCGGCGCCGCATGCGCTGCCGGGTGCTGACCGGCGCCATCGTCCGGGATACCGTGCCGAAGATCATCACCGACGAGCGCGGCTTTGTTCTGGGGCGCAATCCCGCCGCCGTCGACCGCTTCGGGCTGAGCCTGCGCGACGGGCTCGGCCCTGCCTTCCAGGGTCTGTTCGCCGCGCCGGCGGCGATGGCGGCGCAGCTGATTGCCGAGGCCGTGCGCCATGGCGCGGCCAGTGCAGACCGGGTCAGCCACGGCGGGCAGGTGCGGGTTTCGGTCGTGGCAGCGCCCGGCGGGCTCTATCTGTGGCGCATCGAGGCGCTGACGCCGCGCGGTGCCGGGGTCGGCACGACCGAGATCGGCCTGCCGCTGGTCGCGGTGGATGCGGACTCGCGGATCCTTGGCGCCAATGGCGCCATGACCGCGCTTCTGGGGGAGGTGCCCGCGGATCTGGCCGGCCTGATCGGCACGTCCAGGGTGGCGAATGGCGCGGTGGTGACCGTCGCCACCCGCGAGGGGCCGCGGCCCTTCCGGCTGGTCGAGATCGCCGCCGGCGCGGGCGAGTGCCGCGAAGTCTATCTTCTGCCCTTCGACATGGCGAGCGCGACAAGCGCGGCGCAACTGTTCGACACCCTGCCGGTGCCGATGCTGAAGGTCCGGCTGGATGGCCGCATCCTTGCAGCGAACCAGGGTGCCTGCGACCTGCTCGGCCGCGGTATTCCTTCCGACACGCTTCTCGCCGAGGTCCTGTCGGGGCTGGGGCGGTCGCTGACCGACTGGCTTCAGGACGCGGTGTCGGGCCGGGCGCCGTCGCGGTCCGAGTTCCTCCAGGTCCGCGGACTGGAGGGCGACCGCTTCGTCCAGGTCTCGCTGAAGCCGGTCGAGGAAGGCGGCGAGATGGCGGTGATCGCCGTGCTGACCGACGCGACCGAGCTGAAGACTCTGGAGGCGCAGTTCGTCCAGAGCCAGAAGATGCAGGCGATCGGCCAGTTGGCGGGCGGCGTGGCCCATGATTTCAACAATCTTCTGACCGCGATCTCAGGTCATTGCGACCTTCTGCTGATGCGCCACGACGAGCGCGACCCGTCCTATGGCGACCTGGTGCAGATCAACCAGAACGCCAATCGCGCCGCCAGCCTCGTGGGCCAGCTGCTGGCCTTCTCGCGCAAGCAGACGCTGAGCCCCGAAACCGTCGACCTGCGCGACGTGCTGTCGGACCTGACCCATCTGCTGAGCCGGCTGGTGGGCGAGACGGTGCGCCTGGTGCTGCGTCACGACGAGGCGGTGCCGCGGATCCGGGTCGACAAGCGGCAGCTGGAACAGGTGATCATGAACCTGGTGGTGAATGCCCGGGACGCCATGCCCGAGGGCGGCGTGATCGTGGTCGAGACCGCGGCGCTGACGCTGGAGACCGAGCTGCGCCGCAATCGGGCCGTGATCCCGGCCGGGGACTACGCCGTGGTGCGGGTGATCGACCAGGGCGTGGGCATCTCGCCCGAGAACCTGCAGAAGATTTTCGAGCCCTTCTACACCACGAAGAAGACCGGCGAGGGCACCGGGCTGGGGCTGTCGACCGCCTATGGCATCGTCAAGCAGACCGGCGGCTTCATCTTCGCCGATAGCGCCGCGGGCGAGGGCACCATCTTCACGCTCTACTTCCCCGCCCATGGCGAACCGGCCGCCGCGGCGCCGCAGCCGGCGGTCCTGTCGGCCGCGCCCGACCATGGCCGGACCGACGGCGTCGTCCTGCTGGTCGAGGACGAGGCCCCGGTGCGCGCCTTCGCCTCGCGGGCGCTGCGGCTGCGCGGCTTCACGGTGATCGAGGCGGAAAATGCCGAACAGGCGCTGGAACGGCTGTCCGACCCGGATCTGGCGGTGGATGTCTTCGTCACCGACGTGGTGATGCCCGGGATGGACGGGCCGAGCTGGGTGCGCGAGGCGCTGAGGGAGCGGCCGGATACCCGGGTGATCTTCGTCTCGGGCTATGCCGAGGACGCGCTGAGCGATCATCAGGCCCGGATCCCCAATTCGGTCTTCCTGCCGAAGCCCTTCTCGCTCCAGCAGCTGACCGCGACGGTGCAGAGCCAGTTGCATTGAACGGCGGCCGCCGGCCCGGGCGCCGCGGCATGCCCTCCGGGGGTAACGGAATGTTCATCTTTCCTCACCCATCGTGAAAGCAGTGGATTTTCGTTGAATTGTTCGGCCTCCTCCCCCATAACGGGGAGAACAAGAGCAGAACACGCACGCCATTGCCGCGCTCAAGCGGGTGTGAAATAAGGACAGGACTCATGGTCACGGCCAATCTCCTAGACCTCGACGGATCGCGTAAAATGGACAAGCAGAAGGCGCTCGAGTCCGCTCTGGCGCAGATCGAGCGGCAGTTCGGCAAGGGCTCGATCATGCGGCTTGGCCAGGGCGGCGCCGTGCTGCCCGAGATCGAGGCGACCTCGACCGGTTCGCTCGGGCTGGACATCGCCCTGGGGATCGGCGGTCTGCCGAAGGGCCGGATCATCGAGATCTATGGCCCCGAAAGCTCGGGGAAGACCACGCTGACGCTTCATTGCGTGGCCGAGGAACAGAAGAAGGGCGGCGTCTGCGCCTTCGTCGATGCCGAACACGCGCTCGATCCGCTTTATGCCCGGAAGCTGGGGATCAACCTCGAGGATCTGCTGATCAGCCAGCCCGACACCGGCGAACAGGCGTTGGAGATCACCGACACGCTGGTGCGCTCGGGTGCCGTGAGCATGGTGGTGGTGGACTCGGTCGCCGCGCTGACGCCGAAGGCGGAACTGGAAGGCGACATGGGCGAGGCGCAGGTCGGGCTGCAGGCCCGGCTGATGAGCCAGGCCATGCGCAAGCTGACCGGATCGATCAGCCGGTCGAACTGCATGGTCATCTTCATCAACCAGATCCGGATGAAGATCGGCGTGATGTTCGGCAGCCCCGAGACGACCTCGGGCGGCAACGCGCTGAAATTCTATGCTTCGGTCCGGCTCGACATCCGCCGGATCGGCGCGATCAAGGACCGCGACGAGGTGGTCGGCAACGCCACCCGCGTGAAGGTGGTGAAGAACAAGGTCGCGCCGCCGTTCAAGCAGGTCGAGTTCGACATCATGTATGGCGAAGGCATCTCGAAGACCGGCGAATTGCTGGATCTGGGCGTGAAGGCCGGGGTGGTCGAGAAGTCGGGGTCGTGGTTTTCCTACAGCGGCGAACGGATCGGCCAGGGCCGCGAGAACGCCAAGACCTTCCTCAAGGCCAACAGCCGCATCGCGCTGGAGATCGAGGACAAGATCCGTGCCGCCCATGGGCTGGACTTCGATCTGGTCGGCGGCGTCTCGGAGGAAGATGGCGACGGCGTGATCGACGGCTGATCCGCGCGCCCGTCGCAAGGGTTGCAATCCGGCGCGCCTTCGGCGCACGCCTCCGTCTCGCCGGACCCCTCCGGGTCCGGCTCGGAGCGCCTCCGGCGGGAGTATTTCCAGCCAAGAAGAAGGTGGTGACGCCTGCCCGCAAAAACGGGCCATTGGCCCGCGCGCAAGCGTCGAACGGGCGGAGCCGCAGCGGCGCGCCGGAGGATCCGGGAGGCGCGCCTGCCGAGGGTCGGCGGGCGCCGGCGGGATCGGGCCGCCGGGTCAATCGCGCCGGCGCGCCGGGCGCACCGGGCGATCGCCGGTGGACACCCCAGCGGGGCGCCTGTAATCAGGGCCGATGTTTTCCTCCGAACAGCGGTCCCGCACCCGATGACCAGCCTCAACGACATCCGCGCCACCTATCTGGATTTCTTCGCCCGGAACGGGCACCGGGTGGTGGACAGCTCGCCCCTGGTGCCGCGGAACGACCCGACCCTGATGTTCACCAACTCGGGCATGGTGCAGTTCAAGAACGTCTTCACCGGGATCGAGACCCGCGACTACAAGCGCGCGACCACGTCGCAGAAATGCGTCCGCGCCGGCGGCAAGCACAATGACCTCGACAATGTGGGCTATACCGCCCGGCACCTGACTTTCTTCGAGATGCTGGGGAATTTCAGCTTCGGCGACTATTTCAAGGATCAGGCGATCCCCTTCGCCTGGGAGTTGCTGACCAAGGATTTCGGCATTCCCGGCGACCGGCTGACCGTCACCGTCTATCACGACGACGACGAGGCCTGGACCCTGTGGAAGAAGGTGGCGGGCCTGCCGGACGAGCGCATCATCCGCATCGCCACCATGGACAATTTCTGGATGATGGGCCCGACCGGGCCCTGTGGGCCCTGCACCGAGATCTTCTATGACCACGGGCCCGAGATCTGGGGCGGCCCGCCGGGCAGCCCGGAGGAGGACGGCGACCGCTTCGTCGAGATCTGGAACAACGTCTTCATGCAGTTCGAGCAGTTCCCGGACGGCACCCGGAAGCCGCTGCCGAATCCGTCGATCGACACCGGCATGGGGCTGGAGCGGTTCGGCGCGGTGCTGATGGGGGCGCACGACGTCTTCGCCACCGATGCCCTGAGGAAGCTGGTCGAGGCGAGCGCGAACGCCACCGGGACCGACCCGGACGGCAGCCAGAAGTTCCACCACCGGGTGATCGCGGACCACATGCGGTCGACCTCGTTCCTGATCGCCGACGGGGTGATGCCGTCGAACGAGGGCCGCGGCTATGTCCTGCGCCGGATCATGCGCCGGGCGATGCGCCATGCCCACCAGCTGGGCGCGTCCGAGCCGCTGATGCACCGGCTGGTCCCGAGCCTGGTCAGCCAGATGGGGCAGGCCTATCCCGAGCTTGGCCGGGCGCAGGCGCTGATCGAGGAGACCCTGCGGCTGGAGGAGACCCGCTTCCGCCAGACCCTGGACCGGGGCCTTAGGCTGCTGGACGACGAGCTGGACCGGCTGCCGGACGGGTCCGACCTGCCCGGCGAGGCGGCGTTCAAGCTTTACGACACCTATGGCTTCCCGCTGGACCTGACCCAGGACGCGCTCCGTGAGAAGGGCCGCGGCGTCGACCTGGCCGGGTTCGAGGCGGCGATGGCGGCCCAGAAGGCGCAGGCCCGTGCCGCCTGGGCCGGGTCGGGCGAGACCGCCGACGCGGCGATCTGGTTCGACCTGGCCGAGACCCATGGCATCACCGAGTTCCTGGGCTATGACACCGAGACCGCCGAGGGCCAGATCCTCGCGCTGGTGAAGGACGGCAAGACCGCAAACGGTGCGGCGGCCGGGGACGCGGTGCAGATCGTGGTGAACCAGACCCCGTTCTATGCGGAATCGGGCGGTCAGGTCGGTGACAGCGGCCTGCTGGCCACCGATACCGGCAAGGCGCGGATCGCGGACACCCGCAAGGTGGCGGGCGTCTTCGTCCATGTGGCCGAGGTGACCGAGGGCCGGATCGAGCCCGGGCAGGGCGCGGTCCTGACCGTGGACGGGGTCCGGCGCACGGCGATCCGGGCCAACCATTCGGCGACCCACCTGCTGAACCAGGCACTGCGCGAGACGCTGGGAACCCATGTGGCGCAGCGCGGGTCGCTGAACGCGCCGGACCGGCTGCGCTTCGACTTCAGCCATTCCAAGGCGATGTCGCCGGCGGAACTGGCCGTGGTCGAGCAGGCTGTGAACGGCTTCATCCGCCAGAACGCCGCGGTCGAGACCCGGGTGATGACCCCCGACGAGGCGCGCGGTCTGGGCGCGCAGGCGCTGTTCGGCGAGAAGTACGGCGACGAGGTCCGCGTGGTGTCGATGGGGCTCGAGGACGGCTCGGGCCGGGGCGCCGACGGGCGGACCTATTCGATCGAGCTGTGCGGCGGCACCCATGTGCGGCGCACCGGCGATATCGGGGCCTTCGTGATGCTGGGCGACAGCGCCTCATCGGCCGGGGTGCGGCGGGTCGAGGCGCTGACCGGGCAGGCGGCGCTGGAATACCTGCGCTCTCAGGATGCGCTGCTGGCCGAGGCCGCGGCGGCGCTGAAATCGGCGGCGAGCGAGGTGCCCGACCGGGTGCGGGCGCTGGTGGACGAGCGCCGGGCGATGCAGGCGGAACTGGCCGACCTGCGCCGCGAACTGGCCATGGCGGGCGGCAGCGGCGGCGGGGCGGTCGCCACCAAGACCATCAACGGCGTCGCCTTCCTGGGCCAGAGCCTGACCGGCGTGACCGGCAAGGACCTGCCGCCGCTGATCGACGCCCACAAGGCGCGGATCGGGTCGGGCGCGGTGCTGCTGATCGCCGATACCGGCGGCAAGGCGGCGATCGCGGCGGGCGTGACCGACGACCTGACCGGTCGGCTGTCGGCGGTGGAGCTGGTGCGCTGTGCCGCCGAGGTGCTGGGCGGCAAGGGCGGCGGCGGCCGGGCCGACATGGCCCAGGCCGGGGGGGCCGACGCCTCGCGCGCGGGCGAGGCGATCGCGGCGGTCGAGGCGATGCTGGAAGGGGTGCCGGCATGAGCGCGCTCTGGATCACCCATTGCATCGTCTCCGACCACGACGCTTATGGTCAGTATGCCCGGATGGCGAAGGAGGTGATCCACGCCCATGGCGGGGAGTTCCTGGTCCGCAGCGGGCGGCATCGCCAGATGGAGGGCGAGGACCGGCCGCGCAATGTGGTGGTGCGCTTCCCCAGCCTCGAGGCGGCGGTGGCCTGCTACGAGTCGCCCGAGTACCAGGCGGCGCTGGAATTCGCCAAGACCTCGTCGGACCGGAATCTGGTGATTGTCGAGGAACTCTGATCCCTTGACCCTGGCCGAGCTGCTGGCCACCCATGCCGGGGCGGGGCGGGTTGCCTGGATCGGCCTGCGGCCCGAACGGCGCGGGCCGATGCTGTCGGTGGCGCGGGCCGATCTGACCCGGCGCGGCTTTTCCGGCGACCATCATCCGCGGGCCAATGGCCGGGCGGTGACGCTGATCCAGGCCGAGCACCTGCCGGTGATCGCGAGCCTGAGCCATCGGGCTTCGGTCGCGCCGGACCTGCTCCGGCGCAACGTGGTGGTTTCGGGGATCAACCTGATCGCGCTGAAGGGCGTGCCCCTGCGGCTGGGCGGCGCGGTCATCGAGATCGCCCATGTCTGCGCGCCCTGTTCGCGCATGGAAGACGCGCTGGGGCGCGGCGGCCATGCGGCGATGCGCGGCCATGGCGGCTGGACTGCCGCGGTGCTTCAGGAAGGTCCGGTGTCGGTGGGCGACGTGGTGGAACCGCTGGCCTGACCCGGCTGGTTCATCGGCCGGGAAGGACCGGTCCGGGTGCTGCCGGCGTCGCCAGCATGTCTCTGGCCAGAAGCAGGCCGGGAAAGGTCCCGCCGGGCGGCGGGCCGACCCGGACAAGGGGATGAAGTCCCGGTTGTTGCGCGGACAGGGTGCCGTTGTGCGGATCCTGGGCCGCAGCAGCGTCCGGTGTCGGGGCGGCGAGGGCGGCACCCGGATCGTCGGTGAGCGGGCTGAGCGACGCGGCGTGGGCGGTCGCGGCGGCGAACAGCACAGGCAGGGCAACGGCAAGGCGCATGGCGGTGGTTCCGGTGTGGCGGCCGGGACGAACCCGGATGCTGGTTGCCGCGGACTCTACCACCCGGGCCGGTTGTGCCACGACAGAGGACCGGCAGCAGGGTTAACCGCAGCAGCGCCGGCCCGGGCGGTGGTCTGCCCGTCGCCGGGGACGCCGGGCGCCTTGCGCTTGCCCCCGACTAGGCTTGCGCGCTATCACGGCCTTCAAGGCAAGGGCAGAAAAACTTCGAGGAGCCGAGCATGCGTCGAGTGGTGGTGACTGGGCTGGGTCTGGTGACTCCGCTCGCCTGCGGCGTCGAAGAAACCTGGTCGCGGCTGCTGGCCGGACAATCCGGTGCCGGGACGATCTCCCGGTTCGATGCGGGGCACCTGGCGACCACTTATGCCTGCGAGATCCCGCGCGGCGACGGCAGCGACGGCAGCTTCAATCCCGACCAGTGGATGGAGCCGAAGGAGCAGCGCAAGGTCGACGACTTCATTCTTTATGCCATGGCGGCCGCGGTGCAGGCGGTGACCGATTCCGGCTGGGAGCCGAAGGACGACGAAGGCCGCGAGCGGACCGGCGTGATGATCGGCTCGGGGATCGGCGGTCTGAGCACCATCGCCGACACCGCCATCGTCCTGAAGGAACGCGGGCCGCGCCGGGTGTCGCCCTTCTTCATCCCGGCCGCGCTGATCAACCTTGCCTCGGGGCAGGTGTCGATCCGCTATGGCTTCAAGGGGCCGAACCATTCGGTGGTGACGGCCTGTTCGACCGGGGCGCACGCGATCGGCGATGCGGCGCGGCTGATCCAGTGGGGCGATGCCGACGTGATGGTCGCGGGCGGCGCGGAAAGCCCGATCTGCGAGATCGGCATCGCCGGCTTCAACGCCTGCAAGGCGCTGTCCACCAAGCGCGGCAACGAGCCGGAGCGGGCCAGCCGCCCCTATGATGTGGACCGCGACGGGTTCGTCATGGGCGAGGGGGCCGGGGTTCTGGTGCTGGAGGAATACGAGCACGCCAAGGCCCGCGGCGCGAAGATCTATGCCGAGGTGCTGGGCTATGGCCTGTCGGGCGACGCCTATCACATCACCGCGCCCTCCGAAGATGGCGACGGAGCCGAGCGGGCGATGCGGGCCGCGCTGAAGCGCGCCGGGATGGCGCCGTCGGCGGTCGACTACATCAACGCGCATGGCACCTCGACCATGGCGGACGTGATCGAGCTGGCCGCGGTGGAGCGGTTGCTGGGCGATGCGGCGTCGAAGGCGACGATGAGCTCGACCAAGTCGGCGATCGGGCATCTTCTGGGCGCGGCCGGCGCGGTCGAGGCGATCTTCTCGATCCTGGCGATCCGCGACCAGGTGGCGCCGCCGACAATCAACCTGGACAATCCCGAGGTGGCGCCGAGACTGGATCTGGCGCCGAACGTGAAGCGTGAACGCGAGATCAACGTGGCGCTGTCCAACTCGTTCGGGTTCGGCGGCACCAATGCCTCGCTGGTGCTGGGCCGGGTCGCGACCTGATGCTGATCTGGCGCTCCATCGCCTCGAACGCGCTGACGCTGTTCATCGTCATCCTGATCGGGGTGGGGGTCGTCATTGCCATGGGCCAGAACGCCTGGCGCGGATCGGGCCCGCTGGCCGAGGCGATCTGCCTGCCGGTGCCGCGCGGCGCGACCATCGACGTGGTGTCCCGGGAGCTGGAGGTGAAGGGCGCGATCCGGTCGGCGCTGATCTTCCGGCTGGGCTCGGAGTATACCGACCGGGCCGGCCAGCTGAAGGCGGGGAACTTCCTGATCCCGCCCGGGGCGTCGCCCGAGGCGATCGCCCAGCTCGTGACGCAGGGCGGACAGAGCACCTGCGGATCGGACATCAACCTGAGGATCGGCGTCGCCGAGGCCAACATCCAGATGCGCGAGCTGGACCCGGCCACCGGCGAGTTCGCGGCGGTGGCCGAATTCCCGGTGGGCGAGACGCCGCCCGCCGAGGTGCAGGCGGTGCTGGATGCGGGCTTCGCCCGGACCCGGGTGACCGTGGCCGAGGGCGTGACCAGCTGGCAGATCGCCGAGAGCCTGCGCAAGGCCGGGTTCCTGTCGGGCGAGATCGCCGCGATCCCGCCCGAGGGCACGCTGGCGCCGGGCAGCTATGACGTGGTGATCGGCGCCGACCGGGCCGCGCTGCTGGTGACGATGACCGAGGCGCAGCAGGAGATCCTCGCGGCGGCCTGGGCCAGCCGGGCGACCGACCTGCCGATCCGCACCGCCGAGGAGGCGCTGATCCTGGCCTCGATCGTCGAGAAGGAGACCGGGGTTGCAGCCGAGCGGCCGCTGGTGGCGAGCGTGTTCGAGAACCGCCTGCGGGAAGGCATGCGGCTGCAGACCGACCCGACAGTGATCTACGGCCTGACCGACGGCAAGGGCGTGCTGGGGCGCGGCCTGTTCCGGAGCGAGCTGGCGCGGCCGACGCCCTACAACACCTACATCATCCCGGGCCTGCCGCCGACGCCGATCGCCAACCCGGGTCGGGAGTCGATCGAGGCGGTGGTGCAGCCGGCGGATACGGAGTTCCTGTTCTTCGTCGCGGACGGTACCGGCGGCCATGTCTTTGCCGCGACCCTGGCCGAGCACAACGAGAACGTCCGGCGCTGGCGCCAGATCGAACAGCAGCAGCAGAACCAGCCGAACCAGTGAGGCGAAAGGCGGGGGCGATTCCCGAGCGGCCTTCTGCGGGCGGATGGCGGGCGCGTCCGGCGGTGTCCCAAGGGGGCAAGTGGCGCCGAACCGAGCCGGCCGCAGGCGATCCGGGACGGGTCGGCGTTAACCCTTCGGCCCGGCGCCGCGGCGGCGGATGGGCCAGCAAAGACAGGGGTCCGGGCGGCGATTCGGCGGAATGAGCCTGGCGGTGCAGGCCGGGATGGTTAATCGGGCGTGCGCGAGGTTTCGGCCGTAAGGCGCTGATCAGATTGACAAACCGCGCGGCCCGAAGTATACCTTCAGGCAAGCTGGAAGACATGGGCAAGGCGCCAGGGGGCAACCCCGGGCGCCTTTTCTCGTGGCTCTCTCGACGGGAACGAGAGAGGCGGGTTTGTGCATGACGATTATCTACCCCGACGGTGGTGAGGGGTCCTCGGCTGGGATCCTGTCCGAGGCGCAACAGACGTATCAGCGCGCGCAAATCGCGCTGAACAAGCTGGTGGGCGAGCTTGACGACGGCGAGCTGGTCCATGTGGGCGAGGCCGGGCGGATCCTGAAGGAGCTGAAGCAAGCGCTCCAGACGGCCAACCAGGAAAGGGAACGCCTTGAATCCGAACGAAAGAAGCAAGCCGGCATCGTCGGCGAATACGCCATCGACTTCGATGCCGCCCGACTTGAGATCGGGCGGCGCCTTGCTTGCCTGCGCACCGCCGGAAGTGCGGGAAGCGTTTCTGGACAGCCTTAGCCCGGGCGCGCTTCTGGCGCTGCCCTATGTGTTCGAGTTTTGGGCACTGGAGCACCAGTTGCCTCCGGCCGGCAACTGGCGGACCTGGGTCATCATGGGCGGGCGCGGCGCGGGCAAGACCCGCGCCGGGTCGGAATGGGTGCGATCGGAAGTGGAGGGATCGCGGCCCTGCGATCCCGGCCGGTCGCGCCGGGTGGCCCTGGTGGGCGAGACCATCGATCAGGTGCGCGAAGTGATGGTGTTCGGCGACAGCGGGATCCTCGCCTGTTCGCCGCCGGATCGTCGGCCGACCTGGGAAAGCAGCCGCAAGCGGCTGGTCTGGCCGAACGGAGCGGTCGCGCAGGTCTTCTCGGCCCATGAGCCCGAGAGCCTGCGCGGCCCTCAATTCGACGCAGCCTGGGTCGACGAGCTGGCCAAGTGGAAGAAGGCCGAGGATGCCTGGGACATGCTGCAGTTCGGCCTGCGGCTGGGCCAGACGCCGCGACAGGTGGTGACGACGACGCCGCGCAACGTCGGCGTGCTGAAGCGCATCCTCGACAACCCCTCGACGGTGGTGACCCATGCGCCCACCGAGGCGAACCGGGCCTATCTGGCGCAAAGCTTCCTTGAGGAGGTCCGCGCCCGCTATGCCGGGACGCGGCTGGGCCGGCAGGAGCTGGACGGCGTGCTGCTGGAGGATGCCGAGGGCGCCATGTGGACGATGTCCATGCTGGAGGACCTGCAGATCGAGAAGGCGCCGGATCTGGACCGGATCGTCGTCGCGGTGGACCCGCCGGTAAGCGGCAACGAGGCATCGGACAGCTGCGGCATCGTCGTGGTCGGCGCGCGGCTGACGGGTTCGCCCCAGGACTGGTCGGCGGTGGTGCTGGAGGATGCCACGGTTCAGGGCACCAGCCCGCGCGGCTGGGCCGAGGCGGCGCTGGCGGCGATGGCCCGGCACGGCGCCGACCGACTGGTCGCCGAGGTCAACCAGGGCGGCGACCTGGTCGAGACGGTGGTCCGTCAGGTCGATCCGATGGTGCCGTTCCGGGCGGTGCGGGCGAGCCGGGGCAAGGCGGCACGGGCCGAGCCGGTGGCCGCGCTTTACGAACAGGGGCGGGTGAAGCACGTTCGCGGGCTGGGCACGCTGGAAGAGCAGATGTGCCAGATGACGGTGCGCGGCTTCGAAGGGCGCGGCAGCCCGGACCGGGTGGATGCGCTGGTCTGGGCGCTGCAGGAGCTGATCCTCGATCCGGCGGCCAAGTTCCGCCGTCCGCGGATCCGCGGGCTCTGACCCGCTGCTGATGGCCCCCTGTTCGCCCGGGACGGCGGGCGGGGGCAGGCAATCGACACGTTGGAGACGGGCCCTGCGGGGCCAGACCGCTTTGGCGGGCAGAAAGGATGTGTGCCGATGAAACTGAACGTCTTCAAGCGCCAGACGCCGCCACCGGCGCCGCCGGAACGGAAGGCGAGCGTGACCGGTGCGATCCTGGCAATGAGCGGGCAGGGGCCGGTGGCCTGGAGCCCGCGGGACACGGCTTCGCTGATCCGCAACGGCTTTTCCGGCAATCCGGTGGGATTCCGCTGCGTGAAGCTGATCGCCGAGGCGGCGGCCGCGATCCCGCTGGCGGTGCAGGACCACCAGTGCCGCTATGACCGCCACCCGGTGGCCGATCTGGTGGCCTGCCCGAACCCGGCGCAGGGCCGGGCCGAGCTGTTCGAGGCGCTGTATGGCCAGATCCTGCTGACCGGGAACGGCTATCTGGAGGCGGTCGGCGGGGCGCCGGGGGCAATGCCCTTCGAGCTGCATGTGCTGCGGTCCGACCGGATGACGCTGGTGCCCGGGCGGGATGGCTGGCCGGTGGCCTATGACTATGCGGTGGGCGGCCGGAAGCACCGGTTCGACATGGCCGGCGAGGTGCCGCCGGTCTGCCATATCAAGAGCTTCCACCCGACCGACGACCATTACGGGTTCTCGCCGCTGCAGGCGGCGGCGACGGCGATCGACGTGCACAACTCGGCCTCGCGCTGGTCCAAGGCGCTGCTGGACAATGCGGCGCGGCCGTCGGGGGCGATCGTCTATCGCGGTGTGGACGGCGCCGGGGTGATGACCAACGAGCAGTACGAGCGGCTGGTCGACGAGATGGCGACCAACTACCAGGGCGCGCGCAATGCCGGCCGGCCGATGCTGCTGGAAGGCGGGCTGGACTGGAAGCCGATGGGCTTCAGCCCGTCGGACATGGAGTTCCAGAAGACCAAGGAATCGGCGGCGCGGGAGATCGCGCTGGCCTTCGGGGTGCCGCCGATGCTGCTGGGGATCCCGGGCGACGCGACCTATGCCAATTACCAGGAGGCGCACCGGGCGTTCTACCGGCTGACAGTGCTGCCGCTGGCCACGCGGGTGGCGGCGGCGGTGGGCGAATGGCTGAGCCGGTTCGCCAGCCACCGGACCGAGGTCATGCCGGATCTGGACAAGGTGCCGGCACTGGCCGCCGAGCGCGAGGCGCAATGGCGGCGGATCAGCGAGGCGGACTTCCTGTCACCCGACGAGAAGCGCGCGATGCTGGGACTGCCGCCGCGGGTGGCCGAGCATGGGGACGGGGCATGAGCGAGTTGAGACCGTCGCCCGGCGGATCGCGGTATCTGTACGAGCCGTTCGAGTACGGCGCGCAGCAGGTCCGCGAGGCCCACGAAAAGGTCCTGCAGTTGCAGTTCGAGGGCATCGACGACCGGCTGGACCGGATCGAAGTGCTGATGGAACGGCTGGAGCGGCGGCTATGGCTGACGGTCTACGGCGTGGTCGGCACGATCCTGGCCCAAGCTGCGAGCCAACTGATCACCATCACCCCCAACGGAGGGATGTAAGCATGGCGAGAGACTACATGGCCGGCGCCCGGGAGCTGGAACACAAGTTCTGCCGGTTCGACGAGACGATCAGCTTGGCGGAGGGAGCCCGGATCGAAGGCTATGCCTCGCTGTTCGGGAAGGTGGACCAGGGCGGCGACGTGGTGGAGCGGGGCGCCTATGCGGCATCGTTGGCAGAGCTGAAGCGGGCGGGGCGCGGCGTGAAACTTCTGTGGCAGCACGACCCGACCCAGCCGATCGGAATCTGGGACGAGGTTCGCGAGGACGACCGCGGTCTCTACGTCAAAGGTCGGCTGCTTACCGAGGTGGCGCGCGGCCGCGAGGCGGCCAGCCTGATCGAGGCCGGCGCGATCGACGGCCTGTCGATCGGCTATCGCACGGTCAGGTCGAGCAAGGCTGACAGCGGGCGCCGGGTCCTGTCCGAGATCGAGTTGTGGGAGGTCTCGCTGGTGACCTTCCCGATGCTGCCCGATGCGCGGATCGGCGCGAAATCGGACGAAGGCGACGACCTCTCCGAGGCGCTTCTGCGCGATCTTGCGGCGGTCGTCGAGGATGCCCGTCGCCGCCTTGCCAGTCTGGACTGAGCAGGGCCCAACCCTACGGAAAAGGATGTGGTGATGACGAAACCCGAGACCAAGGCTCGGGCCGGGGCCGGTGTGCCCGCGGCTCAACACCCGCCGCTGAGCGCGGCGGCCGAGATGAAGACGGCGCTGGCCGGACTTCTGCACGACCTGACCGATTTCCGGGCGGGCATTTCCGATCAACTGAAAGCACAGGAAGAGAAGCTGACCATGCTTGACCGCAAGACCGCCCTTGCCGGGCGTCCCGCCCTTTCGACTGCGGCCGATGTGGAAGCGCCGCACCAGAAGGCGTTCGAGGCCTATGTCCGCAACGGCGACGAGAACGCTCTGCGCTGCGTCGAGCTGGAAAGCAAGTCGCTTCAGATCAACTCGGACGGCGGCTATCTGGTCGACTCGCAGATGGCTGCGTCGATCCAGAGCGTACTGCGGGCCAATGCCTCGATCCGCGCTGTCGCCAGCGTGGTGACGGTGGAAGCGACTTCGTACGATGTGCTCGTCGATTTCACCGACCTCGGCTATTCGTGGACGAACGAGACCGCTTCCTTGACCGAGACCGCGGCGCCGCAGATCGACCGCATCACCATCCGCCTGCATGAGCTGAGCGCGATGCCGAAGGCGAGCCAGCGGCTGCTGGACGACAGCGCTTTCGACATCGAGGGCTGGCTGGCGGATCGCATCGCCGACAAGTTCGCCCGCGCCGAGGCGGAAGCCTTTATCAGCGGCGATGGCGTCGACAAGCCCAAGGGCTTCCTGAGCCATCCGACGACGTCGAACGCTTCCTGGGTCTGGGATACGCTGGGCTATATCCCGACGGGGCGCTCGGGCGATTTCAACGCGACCAACCCGTCCGACGCGATCATCGAACTGGTCTACGCGCTTGACGCGCAATACCGCGCCAAGGGGACCTTCGTGATGAACTCGAAGACCGCCGGCGCCGTGCGCAAGATGAAGGACGCCGATGGCCGCTTCCTGTGGTCGGACGGTCTGGCCGCGGCCGAGCCGGCGCGCCTGATGGGGTATCCGGTGCTGCTTGCGGAAAAGATGCCGGATATCGGCATCGGGACCTACTCGATCGCCTTCGGCGACTTCTCGGCCGGCTACACCATCGCGGAACGCCCCGATCTTCGGATTCTGCGCGACCCGTTCTCGGCCAAGCCGCATGTGCTGTTCTATGCCACCAAGCGCGTGGGTGGTGACGTCAGCGACTTCGCGGCGATCAAGCTCTTGAAGTTCGACATCAACTGACGGGCTGACTCTGCCGATTGGACCGCGTGCCTGGCGCGCGGTCCATAGGGGTGGTCGCCGGTCAGTGGATGACGTGCTGTCCAGCTTTCCCCTCCGTCAGAGCAGCACGGATGGGCGGCCGCCCCGCCTTTCCCTGACCCTGCATCCTGTGCACCGGAGTAGGCCCATGAAGCTTGTCGACCTGACGGGCATCGCGACGATCGACCTGCCGATCGCGGAGTTCCGTTCCCACCTGCGTCTCGGCACCGGCTTCGCCGATGACGCGCTGCAGGACCCGATCCTTGAGGCGTCGCTGCGTGCGGCCGTGGCCGCGATCGAAGCGCGCACCGGAAAGGTACTGTTCGAGCGACCGTTCCGCTGGATCGTCTCGGCCTGGCGCAGCCCGTCGGTGCAGGCCCTGCCGGTGGCGCCGGTGACGGCGATCAGCTCGGTGGCGACGGTGTCCCGCGCCGGCGACGTGACCGCGGTCAATCCGGCGGACGTGGTTCTGGAACAGGACCTGCACCGCCCGCTGCTGCACGCGGCGGTCAGCTGCCTGCCGATGATCCCGGTGAATGGCACCGCCGAGGTCACCTTCCTGGCCGGGTTCAGCCCGGTCTGGGTCGGGATGCCGGCGGATCTGGCGCAGGCCGTGATGCTGCTGGCGGCGCATTACTATGAGGTGCGCCACGAAGATGGCGGGCAAGACGGCAACATGCCCTACGGCGTCTCCGGCCTGATCGAACGCTATCGCACGGTGCGGATCCTCGGCGGCGGGGTGCTGCTGTGACGGTTCCGGATCCGAGGACGGCGTTCACGCTGGAAGGGACGCAGGAGACCCCGGATGGCGCCGGTGGCGTGAGCGAGGCCTGGGTCGCGCTAGGCACTGTCTGGGGCGAACTGCGCGGCGGGAACGGCAGCGAGGGACTGCAGGGTGAGGTGGGCGTTGCGCGCTCCACCCACAGCATCTTGGTTCGGGGCACGCCCCACGGCGCACCCTCGCGTCCCACGGTGCGGCAGCGCCTGCGCCGCGGCTCGCGGGTGTTCCGGGTTGTGTCGGTCCGCGAGGCCGACCCCGCCGGCAGGTTCCTGGAATGCCAGGTGGTCGAGGAGGAGACCGCATGACCTACGCCCTTGCCGCGTCCTTGCAGCAGGCCGTCTTCGCCCGGCTGACGGGTGATCCCGCGCTGGTCGCCCTGGTCGGCGCTGCGATCTTTGATGCCGCACCACCCGGGCCGGTTCCGCCGCTCTATGTTGCGCTGGGCCCGGAGGACGTGCGCGAGCGGTCCGACAAGACGTCGCGCGCCGCGCTGCATCGGTTCAGTGTCAGCATCGTCAGCGAGGCTGGCGGATTTCATGCTGCCAAGGAGGTGGCCGGCGCAGTCGAGGCTGCGTTGACCGCCTCGCCGCTGGCCCTGTCCCGAGGCCATGTCGTGGCCCTGGACTTCGAGCGGGCGGAGGCACGGCGCGAGCAGAACGGCAAGCGACGGCGGGTCGACATGCGCTTCCGCGCGATGGTCGACGACACATAACCCCACAGAATTGAGGTGAGCCATGGTGGCGCAAAGCGGCAAGGATCTGTTGATCAAGCTGGACGACGGAAGCGGGACCTTTCAGACGATCGCGGGGCTGCGCGCCACGCGGATCAGCTTCAACGCTGAGGCGGTCGATGTGACGAGTACCGAGAGTGGCGGCTGGCGCGAACTTCTGGCGGGTGCGGGCGTACGGTCGGCCAGTCTTTCGGGCTCTGGCGTGTTCCGCGACCAGTCAACCGATGCCAGGGCACAGGACGTGTTTTTCAGCGGCTACGTCCCGAGGTTCCAGGTGGTGATCCCGGACTTCGGCGTCGTCGAGGGCCGGTTTCAGATCACCGCACTGGAGTATGCCGGAAACCATGACGGCGAGGCGACCTACGAGATGTCGATGGCATCGGCCGGGGTCCTGACATTCACGGCCATCTGATGACCAACCCCTGGGCGGGTGAAGCGAGCCTGACGATCGACGGCGAGGTTCGCATCCTGAAGTTGACGCTCGGCGCGCTGGCCGAACTGGAAGCTGATCTGGCCAGCGGCACGCTGATCGACCTGGTATCGCGCTTCGAGGGCGGAGATGTGCGCACGCGGGATGTCCTGGCTTTGGTGGTGGCCGGACTGCGCGGTGGCGGCTGGAAAGGCCGGGCTGCCGATCTGATGCAGGCAGACATCGAGGGCGGCCCGGTCGAGGCGGCGAGGGTGGCCGCGCTGCTTCTGGCCCGCGCGTTCACGGTTCCACCGGGCGGCCGGGCATGACCGGGCTTGACTGGCCCGGCCTGCTGCGGGTCGGCCTGGTCGCGCTGGGCCTGAAGCCGGACGAGTTTTGGCGACTGACGCCTGCAGAGCTTTTCCTCATGGCCGGCGCCGACGAAGCCCCGGCGCGGTTCGACCGGACCCGGTTGGAAGACCTGATCCGGCAGTTCCCCGACACCACGAAAGGACAGGACGATGGCGGAGAGTGACCGTATTGACGATCTGGGCGACCAGATCGCCATGCTGGAGGACACGCTTGCCGGCGCGCAGTCCGTCGCTTCGACATTCGCCGGAACGCTGCAACAGGTCACGACGACCATGGCCGATACCGGGCGTGAGGTGCGCAGCCTGTCGAGCGGGATCAGCCGTGGCCTGCGCGGGGCCTTCGACGGGCTGGTGTTCGACGGGATGAAGGCCTCGGACGCACTCAAGCAGGTGGGGCGGTCGGTCCTGAGCGCGACTTACTCATCGGCGATCAATCCAGTGGCGACCCATCTCGGCAAGATCGCCGGGGCGGGGCTTCAGGCGATCATTGGTGCGGCGACGCCTTTCGCGACTGGCGGTGTGTTCACTCAAGGTAGGGTGATGCCGTTTGCCCGAGGCGGGGTGGTGACGTCGCCAACGACCTTTCCCATGAGGGGCGGAACCGGCCTGATGGGTGAGGCCGGTCCTGAGGCGATCATGCCGCTGAGCAGGGGTGCCGATGGCCGGCTGGGCATCCGCGCCGAAGGCCCCGGGCGGCCGGTCACCGTTGTGATGAACGTAACGACTCCGGATGTCGCCGGCTTCCAGAGGTCGCAGTCCCAGGTGGCGGCACAGATGACCCGGGCACTGGCCAGAGGTCAGCGCAACCGTTGAGCAGGAGGGAAGCATGGGATTTCACGAGGTGCGCTTTCCCACGGCGCTGAGCTTCGGCTCGGCCGGCGGGCCGCAGCGCCGCACCGAGGTTGTAACTTTGGCCAATGGGTTCGAGGAGCGCAACACGCCCTGGGCCCATTCCAGACGACACTACGATGCGGGACTTGGAATGCGGTCGCTGGATGATGTGGCGGTGCTGATTGCCTTCTTCGAAGCCCGACAGGGCCAGCTGAACGGTTTCCGCTGGAAGGACTGGGCGGACTACAAGAGCGGTGCACCTTCCTCTGCCGTCACGCCAATCGATCAGTTGATCGGCACGGGAGACGGGGCAAGCAGACAGTTCCGGTTGATGAAGGCCTATGACTCGGGCGGCTACAGCTATGATCGCCCGGTTGCGAAGCCGGTAGAAGGAACCGTGCGCGTGGCTGTGGATGGCGTGGAACTCCCGCCATCGGCGTTCGTTACCGACGCGACGACGGGCGTGATTTCTTTGGCGATAGCGCCCGGCTCGGGGGCAGTTGTTCGTGCGGGATTCGAATTTGATGTGCCCGTGCGCTTCGACACAGATCAGATCGTCACCTCGGTCGCAGGCTTCCAGGCGGGCGACGTGCCGAGTGTGCCCGTGGTTGAGGTCAGAATCTGATGGCGATTGCGGCAGAGCTACAGGCACATCTCGACAGCGGCGCCACGACGCTTTGCCGCTGCTGGGAAGTGCGGCGGCGAGACGGCGCGGTGTTCGGCTTCACCGACCATGATCTGGACCTGACGTTCGATGGCGTGACGTTCCGCGCCGGCACCGGGCTGAGTGCGCAGGCCATGCAGCAAACGACGGGGCTTGCGTCAGACAACACTGAGGTACTCGGGGCCTTGAGCGACCTATCAGTTACTGAGGCAGATCTGATCGCCGGTCGCTTTGACGGGGCGGAGGTTCGCGCCTGGCTAGTGAACTGGCAGGACGTAAATCTGCGCCAGCCTGTGTTCCTGGGAAATATCGGTGAGGTTTCCACCGGCGGAGGAGAGTTCAGGGCCGAATTGCGCGGTCTGTCGGACCGTCTGAACCGAACCCAGGGACGAGTTTATCAGCCTGTGTGTGACGCCATCCTGGGGGATAATGCCTGCGGTATCGATCTGGCGGCCCCAGCATATACCTCGCCTGCCACTATCACGGCCGTGATCGCGCAGCAGGAGTTTCTGCTCGACGGCATTTCCGGAGTGGCAGAACGCTGGTTCGAGCGGGGTCGGCTCACGCTTCTGACGGGGAACGCGGCCGGACTTGGCGGCGCGGTCAAGTTTGACTTACCGGAAGGTACACTTCGACGGATCAGTCTTTGGGAAGAATTGCGGGCGTCTGTTTCGGTCGGCGATACGGTGCGAATCCAAGCTGGTTGCGACAAGAGGTTGGCAACTTGCCGGGATAAGTTTGCAAATTGTTCGAACTTCCGCGGCTTTCCGCACATTCCGGGAGAGGACTGGATGATGGCTTATCCCAGGCAGTCGTCTGGAAATGACGGCGGGAGCCGGAACCAATGAGCCGGGAGGACCTGGCGGTTTCGATCGCTCGGCGCTGGATCGGTACGCCCTACCGGCATCAGGCTACCTGCGAAGGGGCAGGATGCGACTGCCTCGGCCTTCTTCGCGGCATCTGGCGCGAAATGTATGGTGCGGAACCTGAATTGGTGCCGCCGTACAGTCGGGAATTGACAGAGCCGCTAGGAAGCGAAATTCTGTTGGCCGCGGCAATGCGCTGGCTTCAGCCGAAGCCGGTCGCCGCCGCTGCGGCCGGGGATGTGCTTGTGTTCCGGCTGCGCCAGGGATCGATGGCAAAGCACTTGGGAATCCAGTCTGGGACTGGCACTCGACCTGCCTTCATTCACGCTTACGACAGGCATGGCGTCATCGAGAGTCCACTGTCCCAACCGTGGCAACGCCGGATAGCGGCCCGCTTTGCCTTTCCCGAGGAGATCGCCTGATGGCCACTCTGGTCCTTTCCGCTGCCGGTGCCGCTGCGGGCGGCGCACTAGGTGGCTCATTTCTTGGGCTGTCAGCGGCGGTGATCGGCCGAGCAGTCGGCGCGACGGCCGGACGCTGGATCGATCAGCGACTGATGGGGGCGGGCTCCGATGTGGTCGAGCAAGGACGCGTCGAGCGGTTCCGCCTGACTGGAGCCAGCGAGGGCACAGCCATCACACAGGTGTTTGGCCGCATTCGTGTGCCCGGACAGGTTATTTGGGCTTCGAACTTCCTTGAGTCCCGATCCAAATGGCGCTCATCCGGTGGAAAGGGCGCTGGCGCCGGCAGCGCCTCGGCGACGAACTATCGATACTCGATCAGCCTTGCTGTCGCATTGTGTGAAGGCGAGATCAGCCATGTCGGCCGAATCTGGGCGGACGGCGTGGAAGTGAGCGGCGCGAAGGTGACATACCGCGTCTATCCAGGCAGTGCGACCCAGCAACCCGATCCCAAGATTGCAGCTGTTGAAGGGATTGCGAATGTTCCGGCGTATCGCGGCGTTGCCTACGTGGTGTTCGAAGACCTTGATCTGACCGAGTTCGGTAACCGCGTGCCGCAGTTCAGCTTCGAGGTAATTCGCCCCGAACAGCCGTTTGCGATGGATGCCGCCGGATCAATGGCGGACGGCGTGCAAGCTGTTGCCATTATCCCGGGAACTGGCGAGTACGCGTTAGCCACCACGCCGGTTTCCTATGTTGAGGGTCCGGGAAGATCGAATTCCGCCAACATCCACGGGCCAAGCGGGCAGACCGATTTCTCGGCCTCGATGAATGCGCTTGACACCGAGTTGCCGAATTGCGGCGCGGTTTCGCTCGTGGTTTGCTGGTTCGGGGATGACCTGCGCTGCGACAGGGCAACGATCCGACCCAAGGTCGAGCATCAGGATGCGGACGGCGCTCCCATGCCCTGGGTCGTTTCGGGCCTGACAAGAGCGGCAGCCGTGCTTGTACCGCGGATGAACGACGCCCCGATCTATGGCGGCACGCCAGCAGATGCGGCCGTTGTTGAGGCGATCCGGGAACTGCACGTCCGCGGAAAGTCAGTGATGTTCTATCCTTTCATCCTGATGGACCAGCTCGCTGGCAACGGTCTGTCCGACCCCTGGACGATGGCATCAGATCAACCGCCGCTGCCATGGAGGGGGCGGATCACGACTTCAGTCGCACCGGGTCGTCCCGGGACGCCCGACGGGACCGCCATTGCCGCTGCTGAGGTTGCCGCCTTCTTCGGAACAGTTCAACCTGCACATTTTCGGATCGGTGTCGGCAGCGTGCAATACTTCGGGCCCGACGAATGGAGCTTGCGCCGGTTCATCCTGCACTACGCTGCCCTGTGCGCAGCAGCGGGGGGCGTCGAAGCTTTCTGTATCGGCACTGAATTGGTCGCACTGACGCAGATTCGAGGAGCCGGGAACAGCTTTCCCGCTGTCCAAGCGTTTCGCGCCTTGGCACAGGACGTCCGCGCAATCCTTGGACAGGGAGTCAAGCTGGGATACGCTGCTGATTGGTCAGAGTATTTCGGCTACGTGCCACAGGACGGTTCCGGCGACCGGTTCTTCCACCTCGACCCGCTCTGGTCGGACCCTGAGATCGACTTCGTCGGTATCGACAACTACATGCCGCTGTCAGACTGGAGAGATGAAGAGGGGCATACCGATGCCGAATGGGGGACAATTTACAACTTAGAATACTTGAAGTCGAATGTGGCAGGCGGTGAAGGATACGACTGGTATTACCCCGACGCACAGGCCGAGGCGGCGCAGTTGCGCGTGCCAATTACAGACGGGGCGTATGCCGAGCCATGGGTGTTCCGCTACAAGGACATTCTGGGTTGGTGGTCGAATTCGCATCATGACCGCGTTGCTGGTATCCGTCAGGCAACGCCAACGGCTTGGATGCCCAAGTCGAAGCCTATCTGGTTCACCGAATTGGGCTGTGCCGCGATCGACAAGGGAACCAACCAACCCAACAAGTTCCTGGACCCGAAATCTTCAGAGTCAGTCTTGCCACGTGCTTCAGTCGGTTCGCGGGATGACCTGATCCAAATGCAATATTTGAGGGCCACTTTCGACTTCTGGCGGGACGGATCCCACAATCCGGTTTCGCCAGCCTACGGCGGGCCGATGGTCGACCTGTCGCGCGCTTTCGTTTGGGCTTGGGACGCACGTCCTTATCCCTGGTTTCCCGGTCTTGTGGATGTTTGGGATGACGGACCAAATTATCTGCGGGGACACTGGCTGAATGGCCGAACCGGCTCTCAGCTGCTGTCGACAGTGATTCGTGAGTTGTGCCTGAAGGCGGGACTAATGGACCCCGATCTGGACAACCTTTTCGGTCTGGTGCGAGGTTACTCCATTTGCGAGCAGAAGTCAGCCCGATCAGCGCTTGAGTCGCTGATGCTTGCGCTTGGCTTCGACGCGTACGAGCGGGAGGGGGTGCTGACGTTTAGAAACCGCTCGGCCGATGCAGTCGTCGCTTTTGATCCTGCTACGGTTGCGCGTAATCCGGATCATGAAATCGATCTGAATCAGAGTCGCGATGCGGATGCCGAAATCCCTTCCCGTATCCGCTTGAGCTATGTGACCGCCGACGCCAATTATGAGATTAAAGCGATAGACGCAGCTTGGCCCGGAGCGGAGGCTGAAGTGCTTGCCTCGTCAGAACTCAACTTGGTGTTGTCCGCGGCCGAGGCGAGGGCGATCGCAGAACGATGGCTCGCTGAAGCCAGAGTGGCCCGTGAAACACTGCGGTTTGCTCTTCCGCCCTCACGATTGGGCGTATCGGCAGGCGATGTGATTGAGTTCGTTTCCAAGGGCGTTCCCTCGCGTTATCGGATCGATCGATCAGACGAGCTTGGGCTCCAGATAATTGAAGCAGTCCGAGTCGAGCCCGCAGTTTATCGTCCCGGGCCGCCTGTCGAAGAGATTGTGCGGCTAAGGGTCACCAGGGCGCCGCAACCGCCGGCGCCGGTCTTCTTGGATCTTCCGCTTCTGACGTCCGACGATGTCGAACATGCCCCCCGCGTCGCGATTGTGGCGCACCCTTGGCCCGGAGACGTCGCGGTCTTTGACTCGGGATCTGATGGCGGCTATCGCCTCAATTCGCTGGTGCAGCGGTCCGCAAGCATTGGCATCACCCGCACAGATCTTCTGCGTGCCGCGCCAGGCCGGTTGGATCTTGGGCCTCCGCTGCAGGTCGAAATGCTAGATGGGGCGCTGAGTTCGGTGACGCCTGACCAGTTGATGAATGGTTCGAACGCCATCGCGATCGGCGATGGTACCGCGGGAGACTGGGAGATCCTTCAATTTGAATGTGCTGATTTGGTCGGCAACGATCGATACGACTTGAGCCGACGATTGCGTGGACAACTCGGGACCGATGCGACGATGCCCGATCTATGGCCCGCGGGT